>JBDTAE010000340.1:0-37359 GCA_039924785.1 Gemmatimonadaceae bacterium
GGATCCTTCTTGGTGAGATTCTTGGCCAGTACCCGTGCGGCCGCCGGCCGAACATACACGTCTCCGTGCGCAACGGCTCGTACCGCATCCACGAGCTCGCGGTCAGCCGCGCTCTTTACGAGATAGCCCGCGACGCCGGCTTCCATCAGCGGAACGAGATAATCCTCCTCAGAGTGCATCGTGAGGATGAGCACTTTGGCGGCCAGGCCCTTCGCCACGATTTCCTTCGTAGCCGCCGCGCCATTCAGTTCCGGCATGTCGAGGTCCATTACCACGACGTCAGGATTGAATCGCTCGGCCATCGACACGGCCTCTCGGCCGTTCTTTGCTTCGCCGATTACTTCGATGTCTTTCGCCACGCTGAGGACGGCGCGCAGGCCGGCCCGCACCACGTTGTGGTCGTCCGCCAGGATGACGCGAATGAGATCACCAGTCATACGTTCTCCTAATCTACGGGCTCGAGGGCCGGTTCGAGTGGAATGGTTGCCAAAACTGTCGTGCCGCTGCCTTTTGCTGTCTTGATTTCTACCTCCCCTTCCACGAGAACAGCGCGCTCCCGCATGGAAAGAAGGCCGATTCCGGACCGGCGCTCTTCCGCCTCGTCCAGGTTGAAGCCGGTACCATCATCGCGCACGTCGAGGCTCGCCGTCAGCGTGTCACGATACAGCTTGATGCGAATGTGCTCGGGCGACGCGTGTTTGATCGCGTTTCGAACTGCCTCTTGGGCGATTCTATAGAGGACCCGCTCGACACTGGCGTCGAGACGACCGATGCCGATGTCGACGTCGACATCGATCTCGACGCCGTTGCCATGCGATGCATCGCGCGCCAACCGGCGAAGCGCCGCTTCGAGCCCAAGGTCGTCCAAAACTCCAGGATGCACCGAGTGCGACATCGCTCGCACCTCTTCGAGAATTCCCTCGGTTGCGTCGCGCGCCGACAACAAGCGATCCGACAGCGCCGGATCCTCCGCGTCGCGAGCCGCACTGGACAGTTGTAACAGCAATGCGGCGATCTGCTGCGCTGTCGAGTCGTGCAGTTCGCGCGCGAGTGCTGCCCGCTCCCGATCTCCCGTCGCAATAACTTCGGCGGTCAGCGTCCGCAAGCGTGCGCGATCGGTGACGAGCCCATCCAAGAGGATGTTGAACATGGAACCGATCCTCAATACCCCGTCGTCCGCAACCGACGACCTCGTCACCCGCGCGCCAAAGTCCCCCTGCCACAACTGCGACGCCACACTTTCGAGATCCCGAATGGGTCCGAGCGCCAGATAGACAAGCGCCACGTGCACCAACAGCACCACCGCGCCCACGGCGATCACGGTCGGCGGCACGGTGCCACCCGACATCATGCACGCGAATATCAGTGCGGCGACGACCATCGCGTTCGCGCCGATGAGCTTCGCCGCAAGGGGAACCTGGAGCGCAGCGAGTTGCATCCGTCCCGCCGGGCCTGACCGGGGCGCCGCGAGACGGTTCTGTACTCGGTTTTTCGCCGACGTTTCTACCACTTGGCTGGCCATGCTGGGCATGTGAGCACACAGCAATTGTAGGAATGTGGCCCCACGCAGACTGTCAGGAGCAGGAGGAACTGCCGACGGGGAATCCCCTACGCGCCGGTAAGGGGAATCTTGGCGCGCTTCTGCCGACTCGGAGCCAGGCTGTTCACGCCGAACACCACATCGCCGTCTCGTTGTGCGCCGACACTACGTTCTGCGACAGGCGTAGGAACTAAAGGCAGGGCGGTTTCGTAAGAAGTCCGAACCGTAAGCGCACGGGTCACCCCAATTCGGAGTTCCTCATTACCGACACTCGAAGCTCGCGCATGTCTCTGGCCGTGGTCGTGGTGGTCTGCGCGGCCCTGACCGCTAGGTCAGCTGCGGGCCAAGCCGGCGCGCGCAAACAGGCTACTCGCGGCGCGGCGACCTACCTCGATTCGATCCCGGCGTGGATGGCCGCGAGCCACGTGCCCGGCCTGGCGCTCGGGCTGGTGAACCACGGGAAAGTTTCCGAAACCAGGGTGTTCGGCTCGATGCGCCACGGCGTCCCGCTGAAGACAAGTGCGCTCTTCAACGTGGCGTCCCTTACGAAGCCGGTTGTCGCCGTCACGACGTTGAAGCTCGTGTCGACCGGATCGCTCGACCTCGACGAATCGCTCGCGCCGTACTGGGTTGATCCCGATATTGCCGACGACACGACGTACAAGCTGATCACGACACGACTGATTCTGTCGCACCAAACGGGCTTTCCGAATTGGCGCTGGCTCACACCGTCGCGCAAGCTTCAGTTCCTCACGCCCCCCGGAAAAAAATTCTTCTATTCGGGCGAAGGTTTTGAGTATCTGCGCGAGGCGCTCGAGCGAAAATACTATACATCACTGCAACATCTCGCTGATTCGCTCTTGTTTCAAAAGGCTGGAATGCGCGAGACGACGTTTGGGTGGAATCCCACGGCTGATTCCACGCGGTTCGTGACTGGATACGACGCGTCCGGCGCGGAGCTCACGCGTCCCAAGCGCGGCATGGACAAGGCGAACGCCGCCGATTGGCTCGTCACGACGATCGGCGACTATTCACGATTTGCTCAATATGTGCTGGCCGGCGCCGGGTTGTCGAAACCTGTGCTCGCCGCCATGACCACGCCGCAGGTGAAGTTCGCCGAGGGATCGAATGAATCCATGGGGCTCGGCTTCGAGGTGATGCGGGGACCGGCGACTGACCGGAAAATCCTGCTCCACACCGGCGCCGACGACGGCATTAAAACACTGATCGTGCTTCTACCACAGTCGCAGCGCGGAGTCGTTGTCTTCACGAACGGCGACCGCGGCATGGAAGTCATTGTAAAGATTCTCAAAGCGCAGCTCGGTCTCACGGAACTGACCCCGTAACTCAACGCATTGGGGAATGCAGCGACGAGGCGCCCGTCTCACGACGCGCGCCTCGTCTTTCTATAGAAGGCGAATGCCTACTTCGCCGGCATCAACACCTTGTTGATCACGTGGATCACGCCGTTCGATTGCTTCACGTCGGCGATTGTGACTTGGGCGACGTTGCCCTTCTCGTCCTTCAGCTCAAGCTTCTTGCCGTCCATCATCGCCCACAGCTTGCCGCCCTGAACCGTGGTCAACTCAGCCTTGCCGCCGCCAGCCTTGATCGCTTTGGCAATCGCCTTGGAATCCATGTCGCCGGCGACCACGTGGTATGTGAGAATGCCGGTCAGCGCGGCCTTGTTCTCAGGCTTGAGAAGATTGTCAACCGTGCCGGCCGGAAGCGCGGCGAAGGCTTCGTTCGTCGGCGCAAAGACCGTGAACGGTCCTTTGCCCTTGAGCGTTTCGACGAGACCGGCGGCTTTGACGGCGGCCACGAGCGTCGTGTGGTCCTTCGAGTTCACGGCGTTGTCGATGATGTCCTTGGTAGGATACATCGCCGCGCCGCCAACCATTTTGGTCTGGGCCTGCGACGCCGAGGGAATCGCGACGACGGTCGCGAACGCAAGGGCGGTTATGACTGAGCGCATGGAATAGCTCCTGAAGTGTCGTTTGAGGGCCTCCGGCAACCTTCGCTGCCTTGATGGGGTTACGCCGCGGATCGCCGATCGGATTTCTAGTCAATCGACGTGGACTGGCTAACTGCTACGGCCCGTAACCCGAACTGGAGTTCGTCCTGGCGATCCGCTTGCTCGATGCCGGCGGTCGTCGTCTCGGTGTGCGGCACCAAAGGGCGAACCCGGACTGGAACGGATTGAGCGGACAGACGCAGAGACTGCGTTCAAAGCAACACCGTTGGGAGCGACGGCGTTCGAAGAGAGGACATTCGAACAGGCGCGTTCAAAAACCCCCTTCAATTAATTCTTGCACTGAATCGCTTGTTGCTGCTGTTCTCCTGTTGACCGCAGTCTCCGCGTCCGTCTGCCCAATTCTGTTCCCGTCCGCGTTCAGCAGTTAACCACCGCTGGATCCCGTATGATCCGCCGGGATAACGATCAATGCTGACGAGACGACGATTGCGACTGACCAGAATCTCCGGGGAGAGGACTCATCCGTAGGGTTTCTCCCGTCATCGCCGCGTCGATCCGCCGACAGCGATGGAGACGAATGAAGGCGAGACTTGCCTCACGAACTCCCATTGACCCCCGGAACGAACTCCGACATGACGCCATCCGATGGCGCGACGCATGACGTGCGTCGCGACGACCTCCCGTTACCAGGCGCGCAAAAAGGGTCCGCCGCGATCGCCGGCCTCGACTCATTCACGTACGACGACGACATCGTGCGAAAATTCCTGCTCGCCACCTTCATCTGGGGATTGGTGGGCATGCTGGTGGGGCTGCTGATCGCGATACAGTTGACCGTACCAACGTTCAGCCTCGCGCCCTATTTCACGTTTGGGCGACTGCGACCGCTGCATACGAACGCAGTGGTTTTCGCGTTCGCGGGCAACGCGTTCTTCACGGGCTGCTACTACTCCACGCAGCGACTCTGCAAGACCAGGATGTTCTCTGACGTCCTGAGCCGCGTGCATTTCTGGGGGTGGCAGTCGATCATCGTTGCCGCCGCAATCACGCTGCCCATGGGGTTCACGCAGGCGAAGGAGTACGCGGAGCTCGAATGGCCGATCGACATCGCGATCGCCATCGTGTGGGTCGTCTTCGCGGTGAACTTCTTCGGCACGTTGGCGAAGCGCCGCGAACGACATCTCTACGTCGCGCTGTGGTTCTACATCGCGAGCATCGTGACCGTCGCCGTGCTGCACATCTTCAACAATCTCGCAATTCCGGTCGGGCCGCTGAAAAGCTACTCGATCTATGCCGGCGTCCAGGACGCCTTCATGCAGTGGTGGTACGGCCACAACGCCGTCGCGTTCTTCCTCACCACGCCGTTCCTCGGCTTGATGTACTACTTCCTGCCGAAAGCCGCAGAACGGCCCGTGTACTCGTACAAGCTGTCGATTCTGCACTTCTGGTCGCTCGTGTTCATGTACATCTGGGCGGGACCGCACCACTTGCACTACACGGCGCTGCCGGAGTGGGCGTCGACGCTCGGCATGGTGTTCTCGGTGATGCTGTGGATGCCGTCATGGGGCGGCATGATCAACGGCCTGCTGACGCTTCGCGGCGCGTGGAGCAAAGTCGTCGAAGAACCTGTGCTCAAGTTCTTCGTCGTCGCGATCACGGCGTACGGCATGGCGACCTTCGAAGGCCCGATGCTGTCGATCAAAAGCGTGAATGCGCTCGCGCACTACACCGATTGGATCATCGCGCACGTGCACACCGGCACACTCGGGTGGAACGGGTTTCTGACCTTCGGCATGATGTACTGGCTGATGCCGCGTCTGTTCCAGACCAAACTGTATAGCAAAAAGCTCGCGGAGCTGCACTTCTGGATTGGGAGCTTTGGCATTCTCTTATACGTGGTCGCGATCTACAGCGCCGGCGTCACGCAGGGCTTGATGTGGCGCGCGTTCGATTCGACCGGCCGTCTCGCGTATCCCGATTTCGTCGAGACCGTGGTCAAACTGATGCCGATGTACTGGATGCGCGCGGTCGGCGGATCGATGTACATCGTCGGAATGTTGTTGCTTGGTTGGAACCTGCTAATGACGTGGAAGAGTCGTCCCGCGGCGTACGAGGTCCCGGTGATTCAGGCGGCCCCGCTGACGGCGGCGCACGTTCCCGAACATGTCACCGACCTGCCGGCCGGTGTGTGGGCGCGCTTCGCCGACATGGCGTGGCACCGCATGTGGGAGCGCCGCTGGGCGTTCTTCACCGTGATGACGACGCTCACGGTGGTCGTCGCGTCGCTCTTCGAGATTCTTCCAACATTCCTCATTCGGTCGAACGTGCCGACGATCGCGTCGGTCAAGCCATACACGCCGCTCGAGCTCGCCGGTCGCGACCTCTACATCCGCGAAGGCTGCTTCAACTGTCACTCGCAGATGATTCGTCCGTTCCGTCATGAGACGGAACGGTACGGTGAGTACTCGAAGCCAGGCGAGTTCGTGTACGACCATCCGTTCCTCTGGGGCTCACGCCGCATCGGTCCGGACCTGGCGCGCGAGAGCGGCAAGTATCCCGACCTGTGGCACGTTCGCCACTTTAACGACCCGCGGTCGATCACCGCGAAGTCCATCATGCCGTCCTATCCGAGATTGCTCACGGACGACATCGACTTCGACGGAATACAAGTGCGAGTCGACGCGATGGCAATGCTCGGCGTCCCGTACGGTAACGCCGTGAACGCCGGCGTCGCGCCGAAGATGGCTCGCGAACAGGCGAGGCTCATTGCCGATACGATCGTGCAGCAGGGAGGCCCAAAGGGCCTCGAGACGAAGGAGATCGTCGCGCTCACCGCGTACATCCAGCGCCTCGGTCACGACATCAAGCTCGCCGGTCCGGCAAAGACGGCCAGCATCGCGCCGGCGTCAGCCGCGCCGACGGGAGGCCGTCCATGAAATCGATCGCGGACGTCGTCGAACACTCCGGCCTCGCCGGATACGCGGAAGTCGCGCTGTTGTTGTTCTTCGTGGTGTTCCTCGTGGTCGGCATCCGCGCCATCGGCGGCGATCGCGCGGCACTCGATCACGCTGCCAACCTGCCGCTCGAAGACGATTCACCTATCAGCGACACTCACACTCCTGCTGACTCCTTCGGGCGGAACAACTGACATGGCATACACTCCCTCGGAGAAGGAACGCCTCCTCGAGCACACCTACGACGGCATTCAGGAGTTCGATAATCCGATGCCGCGCTGGTGGGTGTGGATGTTCTGGGGGACGATCGTCTTCGCGATTCTTTACGCGATCGACCCCGGCGGCTACATGCGCGGGCCGGGCCGCATTCCGGATTACGAGCGATCGATGGCCGAAGCCGCGAAGAAGTTTCCCGCCGCAGGCGGTTTCGCCGACGCGGCCACGCTCGCCGCCCTCGCCGCTGATCCAAAGGCGGTTGCGCTTGGCAAGACCGTCTTTGCGACGAACTGCGCCGTGTGCCACCGCGCTGACGCCGGCGGCAACATCGGCCCGAACCTGACCGACGATTATTGGCTCCACGGTGGAACGATCACGGAAATTAACAAAACCATCAATACCGGCGTGCTCGACAAAGGCATGCCCAACTGGGGCAAGATGCTGCCGGCCGCCTCGGTCAATGCAGTCACCGTCTACGTCGCGTCTCTCCACGGTTCGAACCCCGCAAACCCCAAAGCGCCACAGGGCGAAAAGGTGGAGGCGAAGTGAGCGCCCCAGTCGCGACCACCCGCGTTCTCCCGACGATGAACCTCGACGGCTCACGGCGCTGGATTCGGCCGAAACCGTCGCACGGAAAGTTCAATACCCGGCGGCGGGTGGTCGCGTATGGGTTGATGTTCGTGTTCTTCATCATTCCGTACATTCGCGTCGCGGGCAAACCGCTCGTGCTGCTCGATCTGCCGCGGCGCGAGTTCACGTTCGTCGGCGTCACGTTCCTGCCGACCGACACGCTGTTGCTGATGCTGTTGATGGCGAGCATTCTCATTGGCGTCTTCCTGCTCACGGCGCTCTTCGGCCGAGTCTGGTGCGGGTGGTCGTGTCCGCAGACGGTGTATATGGAATTTCTCTTCCGTCCGCTCGAACGGTTGTTCGAGGGCGGCAGGAGCGGCTCGCTCGAGCTCGACCGGCAAGGCCTTCGCGGGCAGTTCCGCGGCCGGCGTCTCGCGAAATACGCGACGTACGGCGTGCTGTCGTTATTCCTGACGCACACGTTCCTCGCATACTTCATTGGTATCGATCAGCTGGTGGTGTGGATGCAGCGCTCCCCCGCCGACCATCCCACGTCGTTTGCGATCATGGCGCTCGTGTCGACCGCGATCATGCTGAATTTCACGTGGTTCCGCGAGCAAACATGCCTCGTTGCGTGTCCGTACGGACGGTTGCAGTCGGTCTTGCTCGATCGGCAGTCGCTGATCGTCGCGTACGACGTGAACCGCGGCGAACCGCGGCACAAGGGCCGGACGAAAGCGGAAGGCAGCGGAGACTGCGTCGACTGTAACGCGTGCGTCATCACCTGCCCGACCGGTATCGACATTCGCGACGGCCTGCAGATGGAGTGTATTCATTGCACCCAGTGCGCCGACGCGTGCGACGATATCATGACGAAACTCGAACGCCCTACGGGGTTGATTCGCTACTCGTCGCGCGCCGCGCTCGAGTCGAAGCACGTGAGCAAGCTTCGTCCGCGCACCGTGCTCTACCCCGCGGCGTTGTCACTGACCTTCGGCGGATTTCTCTTTGCGCTCGCCACCCGGCAGCCTGCCGACGTCACGGTGCTCCGCGGACTCGGCGCACCATATGCCGTCGAAGGCGACGGGCAGATCGCAAATCAACTTCGCGTCAAGATCACCAATCGGACCGGCGTCGCGCACAATTATAGAATCGTGATCGACAGCCTTGAATCCGGGACGATGATCGCGCCACGCAACCCGTTGCCGGTCGCGCCAGGCGAGACCGAGGTCACCGACATGTTCGTCATGATGCCCGCGAGTGCGTTCCAGGCGGGCGAACACAATGTCTTCGTGAAGATCGACGACGGCGGCAAGTACCATGAACGCATCCCGTTTCGCCTGGTCGGGCCTGCGGGCGGCAATGGCGCTTTGAAACAGGAGAGACCGCAATGAAAAGATCCACTTGGTGGCCGATCGGAATATGCGGCGTGCTGGCGATTACCGTTGGCGTCAACCTCTACCTGTTTTACGTCGCCGGCGACGATCCCTCGATGGTGATCGAGCCGAACTACTACGCGAAGGCAATCGTGTGGGACAGCACACTGGCGCAATCGCGGCGTAACCAGGCGCTCGGGTGGAGGCTATCGCCGTCGCTCGACGCCTTCTCGGCGAAGGACGGCGCGCGCCTCAGCGTGAAACTCGTCGACTCGACCGGCACGCCGATCTCGGACGCGACGGTTAAAGTTTCCGCATTGTATAACGCTCGCGCCGACGTGATCCTCGAATCGACGCTCGCTCCGGCCGCCGATGGCTACGCCACGAAGATCAAAGTGGACCACGGCGGAGAGTGGGAACTGCGCTTCGACGTCACGCGTGGCGCCGAGCGCTTCACCTCGACGCAGCGCGTCGACGCTGTCTCGGCCGGCCCCGGCGCGAGACGCTGCTCCTCGGCGTGCTCCTGGCGAGTCTCGTCGGGAGCGTTCATTGCGCCGCGATGTGCGGTGGGTTCGTCTGTCTCTACGCCGGCGCCGGGGCTAAGTCGAGCGTGCACGGATTCGGCGCGCATCTCGCCTACAACGGCGGACGCCTCGTGTCATACCTCACGCTCGGACTCGTTGCCGGAAGCCTCGGCGCGCGGCTCAACGATTTCGGCCGGCTCGCCAGCATTCAACGCAGCGCCACGATCGTTGCAGGATCTCTCATGGTGATCTGGGCGTCGGCGATGCTCGCGACGTCGTTCGGTCTTCGCCTGCCGCGTTTCGGCGCGCCAACCTGGGTGCGACAACAGTTCGGTGGCGCACTGCTCGCGCTGCGCGAACAGCCGGCGGCCGTGCGTGCCGGCGCGATGGGACTGCTCACCACGCTGCTTCCGTGCGGGTGGCTCTACACGTTCGTCGTGACCGCGGGCGGCACGGGAAGCGCGATCAGCGGCGCCACGGTCATGCTCGCGTTCTGGGCCGGAACGATTCCAATGCTGTTGAGCGTGGGGCTCGGGGTGCAGCAGATTGCGCGGCCGATCGCGCGACACTTACCCGTGGCCAGCGCGATTCTTGTGTTTGCATTAGGGGCACTCTCGATCGCCGGAAAGCTGCGGCCCATCGGCAATCATGGCATGATGAGCCATTCGGCTCCCGCGGCGCATGTCGTTCCCTGATACGTCGATCGCCGTCACGGAACCCGTCGGGCGAGTCGACACACTGTGTTCGCACTGCGGGCTCGTCGTCCCCGCCGGCCTGGTCGAAGACCACACCGAACGGCAGTTCTGTTGCAGCGGGTGTCGCGCGGCCTTCGATATTCTTCACGCACACGGGCTCGATCGGTTCTACGACTTGCCGGAGCGCCGGGGCGAGGCGGTGCGCTCCACCCACCGCGGCTACGAAGAGTTCGACCACCCGACGTTTAGAGATCTCTATGTGCGGCCGATTTCAGGCGGACTGGCTGAAGTCGAGCTCTATCTCGAGGGCGTGCACTGCGCCTCGTGCGTCTGGTTGGTCGAACGCGTTCCGCTGATCGTCGAAGGCGTTTCGCGCGCGGAGCTCGAGAGCAAGCGGTCGTTGGCGCGCGTGACCTGGAATCCGGCGACCGTGCCGCTCTCGCGCGTCGCTCGAGCGCTCGACTCGCTTGGCTACCCGCCGCACCCGTTCCGCGGCGTGGAGCGGGAGACGATGCGGCGCAAGGAAGATCGCGCGATGCTCGCGCGCATCGGCCTCGCGGGCGCCGTTGCGGCGAACGTGATGCTCGCGTCGTTCGCCCTGTACAGCGGCGCGTCGGGAAGCCTCGAGCCACAGTACGAGAAGTTCTTCCGTTGGGTCGCGCTTGCCGTCGTGACCCCGTCGATGCTGTGGCCGGGCCGCGTGTTCTTCGCCGGCGCATGGTCCGCCCTGCGAAGCCGCACGTTGCACATGGACGTGCCGATCGCGCTCGGGCTCGCCGCGGGGTACGTCCGAGGTGTGATCAACACCGTCAATGATTCCGGCCCGGTGTATTTCGACGGACTCGCGATGTTGGTATTCGCTCTGCTGGTTGGACGATATCTCCAGCAACGAGGGCAACGAGCCGCCGCGGACGGGGCCGAACTGCTGTATTCGCTCACGCCGTCGCGTGCGAGGACGATCGACGCGAACGGCGACACGCGCGACATCCCGTCGGAGGCAATCGTTCCGGGAATGATCCTCTCCGTGCATCCGGGGGAAACGTTCCCCGCCGACGGAAGCATTCACCGAGGCGAATCACAGCTCGACCTTTCCCTCCTTACCGGCGAATCGCGCCCCGTGTCCGCGAGCGTCGGCGTCCAGGTGTATGCGGGAACTCTGAACGTATCGGCGCCACTCGAAGTGCGCGTCGACAAGGCCGGCGAGACGACGCGCGTTGCCAAAATCCTCAAACAAGTCGAAGAGAGCGCCGCGCGACGCGCACCAATCGTTGAGACAGCGAATCGTCTCGCGAGTTGGTTCGTCGCCGTCGTGCTCGTTCTTGCGGCGATCACGTTTGTTGTCTGGCATCGGATCGATCCATCACAAGCCGTCGACAACGCGATTGCGCTGCTGGTCGTCACCTGTCCGTGCGCCTTGGCGCTCTCGACTCCGCTTGCGGTGTCGATGGCGATCGGCGGTGCGGCGAAGGCAGGGATTTTCATCAAAGGCGGCGACGCGCTCGAGCGGCTCGCGAAGCCCGGCCAGATGTTTCTCGATAAGACCGGTACCATCACTGAAGGTCGCACCGCCATCGTGAGCTGGACTGGCGCGGAGTGGGTGAAGCCGCTCGTACTCGCGCTCGAGCAGGATTCGCATCATCCGATTGCGGCCGGATTCCGCGCCTCGTGGCCCGACACTCACGCGGAGGCGGTAACGGAATCGAACCACGTGCGCGGCGGAGGCATCGTCGGCCTCGTCGCTGGACGGCGAGTCACCATTGGCTCGCCTCGTTTTGTAAAAACTCAAATAAGGCCTGCGAACAGCCTCTCCGCCTTCGATGTCGATCCGTCCCTGACACCGGTGCTCGTGGCGGTCGACGGCGAACTAGTCGCGGCCGCCGGACTCGGCGACCCCATCCGCCCCGACGCCGCCGCGGCCGTCGATGCACTTCGGTCGCGCGGGTGGACCGTTAACGTGCTCTCCGGCGACGTACCGTCTGTCGCGCTCGCCGCCGGACGCGCGCTCGGCTTGCCCGACGATGCGTGCGTTGGTGGAGCGTCGCCCGAAGACAAGCTTGCGGTGGTCGAACACGCGCATCAACGGCTGGGCGCCAGCGTGCCCGTCGTCATGGTTGGCGATGGCATCAACGACGCCGCCGCGATCGCCGCGGCGTCCGTTGGCATCGGTGTGCATGGCGGCGCGGAAGCGTGTCTCTCGACCGCCGATATCTATCTGACGACGCCCGGATTGACCCCGCTCGTGCGCCTCGTCCGCGGAGCCGAGCGGGCGATGGGCATCATCAAACGGAATATCGCGTTCTCGGTGGTCTACAACATCATCGGAGCAGGATTGGCGATGACTGGCCATCTTTCACCGATCGTGGCGGCACTGCTGATGCCCGCAAGCTCGCTGACCGTGGTCATTGCATCGTGGCGTGGGCAGGCTTTCCGAGGAGCATCTTTATGAGTGTTCTCTATATCGTCGTGCCGCTGGCGCTCATCATCGTCGCGGCGGCCGTCGGGGCCTTTTTGTGGGCGGCGAAACGCGGCCAGTTCGACGATACCGACACGCCCGCCGACCGCATACTGCACGACGACTGAACCCGCGTCAGCCGGCGAGCGCCTTGCGACGCGTCGCCAACTCTTGCTGCAATCGTCCGCACATGATGTCGCAGAGTTTGAATACGGACCGGTCGGCGAGCGTGTAATAGGAGAACAGCCCGGACTTTCGCTTCGCGACGAAATTCGCCGCGAGCAAAAACTGCAGGTGTTTCGAGACGTTTGCCTGTCCAAGCCCCGTGGCCTCGACAAGCTCGCTCACCGACATCTCACCGCCGCGCAGGCTATGCAGGATTTCTAAACGTGCCGGCTCGGCGAGCGCCTTGAAACGGTCCGCCACCAGCGAAATCAGCTCCGGCGTCATTTTGGTCTGTGCCACGCGAATCTCCGAAAACGCATCAGGGAACCACCGACTATATATTACTGTATGGTTGTATAGTATTGCAGTATCACTCTCCCGTCAACCGCCATGACCGAACGCACCATTCAGATCCCTCGAGTCGTCTGCACCATACCAGCGCCGGTCTTCCTGGTCGCGCTCGCCGCGCTCCTCAGCCTCACCGCGCGCATCGCATCCGGACAGCTGCCGCTCGCCGACGCGCTACTGACCGCCGACCGGGCCGGCTTCGCCAATCGCGCGGCCGCCGGAACCAGGACGGCCCAGCACGGGGCCGCTCTCGGAGCACTGCGCGGCATTCTTCCGTCCGTCCGCTTCGATGCCGGATACGTCCGCACCACCGATCCGATCGGCACCTTTGGCGCGACGCTTCGCCAACGCGCCGCCACGGCTGCCGACTTCGACCCCGCTCGTCTCAATCATCCCGATGCCGTCGGTAACTATGGAACGGCCGTCGTCGTCGAGCAGCCGCTGTTCAACGCCGATGCGTGGACAGGCCGGCGCGCCGCCAGTCGCGCGGAAGACGCCGCCGCCGAAACTCAACAATGGACCACGCTGTCGACGCGCGCCGGCGTCGTTCGCGCCTATTACGGCGCGGTGCTCGCCGCCGAACGCGCCACCACGCTCGGAGCCGCGCTGACCGCCGCACGCGCGCATGTTCGCGACGCGGAATCGCTCGTTCGAAACGGATCCGCGACGAAATCCGACGCGCTGCTCGCGACGGTCCGTGCCGACGATATCGAATCCCAGTTGCTCGACGCGAGCGGCAACTCCACCAATGCCCTCCGGCAATTGGAGATTGCTCTCGGTCAAGAGCCGACCGGCAACATCGTGCTCCCGCGCGAACTGCCGGGCTCCGCGGCAATTCGTCAGGCAGCTTCGGGAGACACGGCACGTGAGGCGGCCACACAACGTGGCGACGTCGAGGCCGCGCAGTCGGTGCTCGACGCCTCGCGCGCCGACGTCACTCGCGCGCACTCCGCGTACGTCCCGCGAGTGAACGGCTTCGCGCGATACGATTGGAATTCTGCCGCCACGCTCTATGGCGGCGATAAGAACTGGACGGTCGGCGTCATGGCGTCATGGGCGCCGTTCGCCGGCGCCAGCGAGATCGCGGACGCTGAAACCGCGGCGGGACACGCGGCGGCCGCGCGCGCGGGCGCAGACGGCGCAATCGCCAAAGCAAAACTCGAGCTCGAGACGACTCGCGTCGCGCTCGGCGTCGCACTCGCGCGACTCGACATCGCGGAACACGCCGCCGCGCAGAGCGGCGAGGCGCACCGCATGGTCGCTCGCAAGTACGACGCAGGGTTGGCCTCCATCGCCGAACTGCTCGATGCACACGCGGTTCAAGTGCAGAGCGCGCTCGCCCTATCGCAATCCCGCTTCGCCGTCATCGCCGCCAGCGCCGAGCGAAAGCTCGCCCTCGGCCGCGACCCCGGCGCGCTGGCGGTGCTCGATGGATCGTCGCCGACAGTCGGCGGCAACACCTCACGAACCGAACCGGAACAACGGCGATGACCTCGCGATTCAAGAACACTCAATTCATGGGACGACGCCTGAGCGTCACTCTCGTTATTGTTGCGGCCGTCGTATCCGCCGCGGCCTGCGGCGGTAAGCCCGAGATCAAACAGACTGCGTCCGCCGGCGCGACCGGCGCGACCGGGCCGGTCTATACGGTGCGCGATACCGTTCTCCTTTCAGCGTACGACGCGGCTGGAGTCGTGACGCCAATTCAACAGGCGACCGTGAGCACGAAGCTCATGGGGACGATTACCGAGGTGCTCGTGAAGGAAGGCGACGCGGTCGCGACCGGACAGCCCCTCGTTCGAATCGACGCTCGCGATATCGCCGCAAAGTCCGCGCAAGTCGCGGCCTCAATCGCCGAAGCCGAGGCGACGCAGCGAGACGCGCTGGCGCAGGCGAAACGCGTTCGCGCGCTCTACGCGGATAGCGTGGCAACGCGCGCGCAGCTTGACGCCGTTGAAACCGGCGTTGCGCGCGCCGACGCCGCGGTTCGTTCCGCACATGCGGCAGCCGACGAGCTCGATGCGATGTCTTCATATGCGGTTGTTCGCTCGCCGTTTTCAGGAACTGTGACAAAGCGGTTCGTCGACCCGGGCGCGTTTGCCGCACCGGGCGCGCCGCTCATTGGCGTGCAAGACGCATCGCAATTGCGCATTGTCGCATCGGTCGCGCCCGATGTCGCCGCGTTGCTTCGCAGAGGCGCCTCGATTAGCGGGTCCGTCGAAGGACGGCCGATTGTCGCCACCATCGAAGGTGTCGTTCCCTCTGGCGCGGGAAACCTTTCAACGATCAACGCGATCGTGTCGAACCCGAACCGCGCGCTCGCCGTTGGAAGTGCGGCGACTCTGTTCGTTTCATCCGGGCGGCGGACGGCTGTTGTCGTCCCGGCAACGGCGATCGTGCACCAGGGCGATCTCACCGGCCTGCGCGTTGCCACCGCAACGGGCACTGAGCTTCGGTGGGTTCGGCTTGGCACAACGGCTGGATCTGGCGTCGAGGTTACGTCGGGAATTCAGGCCGGCGATCGGGTGCTGCTCGGCCCCGCCGCTCCCGCGGTTGCCGCGAGGAACTGACCATGGGTATCTCGGGAAGAATCACGAAAGCGTTTCTGCGTTCGAAGCTGACGCCGCTCGTCACGGTCGCGGCCCTGGCGGTCGGGCTGCTCGCCATTCTCGCGACGCCCCGCGAAGAAGAGCCGCAGATCTCGGTACCGATGATCGACGTCATCGTGGCGATGCCGGGCCTCTCGCCGCGTGAAGCCGAGAACTTGCTTGCGCGGCCAGTCGAGCAGCGGATGCTCGAAATTCCCGGCGTCGATCACGTCTATACGATGTCGGGCGATAGCTATGCGATGGTGACGGTGCGATTCAAGGTTGGAGAGGACCAGGAACGCAGTGTCACGAAAGTTCACGCGAAGCTCGCCGCCGCGGCGGATGTGTTTCCACAAGGCGCGATGGCGCCGATCGTCAAACCGCATTCGATCGACGATGTACCGGTGCTCGCGCTCACGCTCCATGGCGGCAACTACGACGCGAACCTGCTGCGCCAGGTGGCGGTCAGCCTCGAGGATGAGATACGCACCGTGCCCGACGTCGCTGCGACGTTCGTCATTGGAGGCGAACCGCGTCAGACTCGGGTCACGCTCATCGGCTCTCGGTTGGCGGCGAGCGGTGTCACGCCAGGCGAGGTGGCCGCGGCACTTCGAGGCGCCAACGCGCGCCTCGAAGCCGGCGACGTTTCCGCGGGCGACCGTGTTTATCAAATTCAAATCGGCGCTCCGCTCGCGTCGGCGGCTGACGTTGGCAGCGTCGTAGTGGCGACACGTAACGGCGCGCCGGTGTACCTGCGCACCGTCGCCGACGTGACCGATGGCTTCGCCGAAGCCACCACCTACGTCTCGCATGCCGCGGGAAACGCGGAGCCGCAGTCAGCCGTCACGATTGCCGTATCGAAGCGGCGCGGGGCGAATGCGACCGACGTGACGCGCGCGGTCCTTGCTCGCGTAGATGCCGCGAAAGGCCGGCTCCTGACCGGAGGCATTCAGGTCTCGGTCACCCGCGACTACGGCGAAACGGCCGGCGACAAGGCGAGCGAGCTCATTCTTCACCTGCTCATCGCCACACTCTCCGTCACAGTTCTCATATTGATCTTCCTCGGCTGGCGCGAGGCCGCGGTCGTACTCGTGGCCGTTCCCGTGACGCTGGGGCTCACACTCTTCGTCTACTACGCGCTCGGCTATACGCTCAACCGCATCACGCTGTTCGCGCTGATCTTCTCGATCGGCATTCTTGTCGACGACGCGATCGTCGTGATCGAAAACATCCACCGGCACCTGAAAATGGGCGATCGGTCGCCGGAGACCGCGGCGATCGAAGCGGTCGACGAGGTCGGCAATCCGACGATTCTCGCGACCTTCACCGTCATCGCCGCCATTCTGCCGATGGCGTTCGTGTCCGGCTTGATGGGTCCGTACATGCGACCGATTCCTGTCGGTGCGTCCGTCGCGATGCTTGCCTCGCTTGCCGTGGCGTTCATCGTCACTCCATACCTCGGCTATCGATTGCTCGCCGGCCACGTTGCGCGATCAGCGACCAAACACGATCGCGCGCACGAGGATGAGGAGTCGTCGCGCTTTGCGGGCTGGTACGCGCGACTGATGACGCCCTTGATGGACAAGCCGGGCCTTCGCGCGGGCTTCTACGCCGGCATTGTCCTTCTGCTTTTCGCATCGATGGCGCTCGTTCTCGTAAAGGCGGTGAAGGTCAAGATGCTGCCGTTCGATAACAAGAGTGAATTTCAGGTAGTGCTCGATCTTCCCGAAGGCACGACGCTGGAGCGCACCAACGCGCTCGGCCAGGACATCGCGCGCTATCTCAGCCGTGTGCCGGAAGTCCGCAGCACGCAGGTGTACGCTGGGACCGCCGCGCCCTTCAACTTCAATGGGCTCGTGCGGCACTACTTCATGCGCTCGGGCCCGAACGTCGGCGACGTGCAAGTCAATCTCGTCGCAAAGGGCGAGCGCTCCCGACAGAGTCATGCAATTGCCGTCGCGGTACGTCCGGGAATCGACTCCATCGCGAAGCGCTATGAGGCTTCTGTAAAGGTCGCGGAGATTCCGCCTGGGCCGCCAGTGCTGTCGACGTTGGTGGCCGAAGTCTACGCCGGCGACGACTCGACCCGGCTCGCCGCTGCGCGCGCCGTGAAGGGAGTGTTCGAGACCACGCCCGGAGTGGTCGATGTCGACTGGACCGTTGAGGCGCCGCAACAACGACGGGTGTTTCGCGTCGATCGCGTTCGCGCGGCGGAGGCCGGTGCAAGCGTCGAACAAATTACGAGCACGCTGTATCTCGCTGTCTCCGGCGCGCCGTCGGGCATCGCGAATTCAGCCACCGCACTCGAAGCGAGGGCCATCGTGCCGCGGCTCTCCCTCGAGGCGCGATCGTCAGTCGATGGGCTCTTGTCGCTGCCCGTCGCGACGGCGACCGGACCGCAACCGCTCGGCCGCTTCGTAACGGTGCTCGATTCGACTCGCGTCTCGAGTCGTATTCGGAAGGATCTGCGGCCCGCGATCTATGTCACCGCCGATGTCGCCGGCGATGTCGAGTCGCCCGTCTACGCGATCCTCGATATGAACAAGAAGCTCGACGCCATCCGCGTGAACGGCGCGTCGATTGCGCGCTACAACGCCGTCCAGCCCGACCGACTCGACCAAACCGCGATCAAGTGGGACGGTGAATGGCAGGTGACCATCGAAGTCTTCCGCGACCTCGGCGTTGCCTTCGCGATCGTGCTGGTGCTGATCTACGTCCTCGTTGTTGGATGGTTCCAGTCGTTCACGGTGCCGCTCGTCATCATGGCGCCGATTCCGCTCACGTTGATTGGCATTCTTCCCGGCCACGCGCTGACCGGCGCGTTCTTTACCGCGACATCGATGATCGGAATGATCGCGCTCGCGGGAATCATCGTTCGCAATTCCATTCTACTCGTTGACTTCATTCAGCTCGCCGAAGCGCGCGGCCGATCGCTGCGCGACGCGGTGCTGGAAGCCGGCGCCGTTCGCTTTCGCCCAATCGCGCTGACCGCGGCGGCCGTCGTCGCCGGTGGATTGGTCATGGTGCTCGATCCGATTTTCCAGGGCCTCGCCGTGGCGCTGATGAGCGGAGCGATCGTCGCCACCGCGCTCACGATGGTCGTCGTCCCGCTCCTGTATTGGGAGCTCCAGCGTCGCGCTGTTCCCGTTTCCATCGTTCTCTTTCCTGAGGATTCTCAATCATGTGTCCAGACAGCATCATCCGCCGGTTCGCCGGTTCCTTCATTCTGATCTCCGTTGCGCTCGGCTATTGGGTAAACCCGTTGTGGTTTCTATTTACGGTCTTCGTCGGCGCGAACCTGCTGCAATCGAGCTTCACGTCGTTCTGTCCACTCGAGAAAATTCTCGGGTACTTCGGTCTCGCGGGATGTCGTCGGCCCGCGGCGTGACCTTTCGTCAAGCGAAAAGGGGCGCGGCCAACCGGCCTCGCCCCTTTCGTGTTTCCTCATCGATGATTTCAGCGTCGCGTGATGCCTTCGTTACGCGGCATGTTAATTCTCAGATGGTTTCCGCGTTGGCTGTCAGATCTAGCGCGCGACTGTGGCGGCAACCGTGAACTCCTTCATCATTCCGTGTTCCGTATGCGGCTTTCCGTCTTTCGCGTCGGGGATGAAGCAAAACAGCACGTACCGACCCGGCTCGAAGTCCATCGTGATGATCTGGTGGCGTCCCTTCGACAGACCGCTCGCGCCGCCCATCGCGACCACGGGCGCGGCGCCATGCTGCCCGGCGTTCAGCCAATCGAGCGCCTGCTTCATCGTTTTGCCGGACTTAAGCTGGCCGATCACGACTTCGTGGCTCTGGTTCGCCAGGTTCTCGATGCGGATCACGTGATTTCCAGCCGTGATCGGTTTAGAGATATCGTACGAGTAATCCGTCGTCTTGATCGTGATGTCCGGCGTCGGCTCCGCGGCAATCGCCTCACCCTGGAGCACGGTGATCTCCTTGAACATGCCGTGCATCACGTGCGCGCGACCATCGGCGGCGGGAACGTAGCAGACCATCGCGTACTTGCCCGGCTCCAACGTGATGACGGCAGACGCGGTCATGCCCGGCGAAACGTCGTTCGGGCCGCCGACGTCGATTGCCCAGTCGGGCTTCTTCGGCGCGCTCCATGCGTCCATCGCCTTGACGAAGTCGCCGTACGTATGGCCGTCCTTGATCTGAACGAGCCACAGATGGTGAACCTCTTTGCCGGCATTCTCGAGATGGAACGCGGTTGCGCCCGACGGAATGGTCGACGGTGCTTCGAATTTGAAGTCGGTCGCGCGGACCGTCACAATTTGGGGTGACTGTGCGGCGGCGGTCGCTGCGGATATCACGCAAGCCAGACAGGGCACGACTGCGGAGAGTTTGGAAAGGCGCACGGGATTTGCCCTTCGAGGAGGTTGAACAACGAGGAAAGCGGACCTGTGCTTAGGCTACGCCCGGATGAGCTCCCGAAGTGTCAGGGAACCGCCCGTCAGGTGTCCGGATTCGCCGGAACTTTCCTCACGCGTTTGCCGTTGCCGCTCGAGACGGCCGAAGCCCGGCCAATAGAAGCTCGGCCGTGGAGTCGATCAGCTGATCCGCGTCGATCGCGACGCTCGGCGCGCCTACGGCGTACTGCTGCCACGCAAGCTGCAACACGAGTCCGGACATCGTGACGCGCGCCGCGACTTCGCTATCGGCATCCGCGCGAAATTCCCCGCTCGCCTTTCCCCGCTCGATGAGCTGCGCGAGAATCTGCCATCCGCGCACCGGCCCACGCTCCAGCCAATGATGGAAGACTTCCGGGACCTCTTGCGCGACGCCATGCACGAGCAATGTGAGAACGCTCAATCTATTCGAATCGAGCTGGCCGAAGGCGCGCCGCAGATAGAGCCGGATGACGGACGAGACGGGCCCACTTTTGATGTGCAACACCTCTTCGAGCGGCTGAAACGCGCGCTCGTGATAGTGTTCAACGGCGCGAAGCAGCAGCTCCTCTTTGGTCGAGAAGTAATGATAGATCGTTCCCTTCGTCACGCCGACGGCCGCCGCAATATCCTCGAGACGCGTGTTCGCGTACCCGCGCTCCGCAAAGATCCGCAGCGCCGCTTCGAGCAGCTCGCTCGGCCGCTCGTCGGGCCGGCGCTCCCATCGCAACATTTTTGCGGTCACTCGCGCTACTCCATGACGACGTGATCGCCGGCCGCCGACTTCGTTTGGCGAACCAGCAGCAGCAACGGGATGAGCAGCAGGATGAGTCCCGCCGCAATCATGTAAATTCTCGAATAGGCCAGCACCGCTGCCTGAGCGAACATCTGGTGGTCGAGCAGCGTGAGCGCGCGCTGCCGCGCCGTCCATTGATCCGCGCCCCGCGCCATCATCGCCCGCGTCAGCCCCTGCAGACGACTCAACGAGCCAGGATCAGCCACCGTCACGTGTTCGCCGAGCACGGCGCGATACTGCGTCGTGTAACGCACGACGAGGGTCGCGATGCCGGCAATGCCAAACGAGCCGCCGAGCTGACGGAAAAACGAATAGAGGCCGACGCCCTGCCCCAATTCATTCGGCGCAAGCTGCGCGAGGGTGATCGTCGTGAGCGGCACGAACATCATGCCGAGCCCAACGCCGCGGGCGATGAGCGGCCAGAAGAAATCGCTCGCGCCGCTCACACTCGTGACCTTCGACAGTTCCCACGCTGCGGTCGCGAACAACAGTGCCCCGCCCGTGATGATCAACCGCGGATCGAACTTGTTGGTGATCCTTCCGACGATGGCCATCGACAGGGCAGTTGCCGCCGCGCCCGGCAGCAGCACAATGCCCGTCTGCTGCGCCGTCATATGAAGATTGGTTTGCAGGAACACCGGCAGCGTGAACGACATCGCATACAACCCGATGCCCATCACGACGCCGAGCAGCGTGCCAACCCACATCTGCCGATGTCTGAGAACTCGAAAGTCGATCGCCGGATGGTCGGTCGTGAACTCGCGCCACATCAGCGCCATCCACCCGACCACACCGACCACCGCCAGCCACAGAATCTGCCGCGACTCGAACCAGCTTTCACGCTGGCCATGCTCGAGTACGAACTGCAGCGCGCCAACGCTCGTCGCCAACAGCGCGATGCCCGCATAGTCGATCGTCGGCGGACGCTTCTGATGCTCCGGATCGTGCACGTACGTCGCGATCATGATCGCGGCGAGAATGCCGACGGGAATATTGATGTAAAAGATCCACGGCCACCCGGAGTTGTCGACGAGATACCCACCGAGCGTCGGCCCGATCGTCGGACCCACCATCACGCCGAGCCCGAAAAACGCCATCGCCATTCCTGCCTCCTCCGGCGGGAACGATTCGAACAGCACCGCCTGCGACACCGTCATCAGCGCTCCGCCGCCGATGCCTTGAATAATGCGCCACATCACGAGAGTGCCCAGCGAGTGCGCCGACCCGCAGAAGAAGCTTGCCGCGGTGAACACCATAATCGAGCCGACGAAATAGCGCTTTCGTCCGAACAGGTCGCCGAGAAATCCGGTGAGCGGAATAACGATGACGCTCGCGAGGATGTACCCGGTGGAAACCCACGCGACCTCGTCGAGATTCGCGCCGAGGTTTCCCATCATATCTGGTAGCGCGACGTTCACGATCGATGAGTCGATGACCTGCATCAGCGCGGCAAGCACCACCGCGACCGCAATCAAATATTTATGCTTGGCGCCCCGCCGCACCATGACGGCCGGCTCCATACGGAGGTCCGCCCCCTCGAGTTCGGCGGCGCGCTTTTCCTCGGTGACATCGATTGCGGATGTGGCACTCATCGATCGATAATATACTCGCGAGTATGTTAACGCGACAAGACTCGCCCGGCGCGCCGGAACGGAGGTCGACGAGAACGGTCGGCCAGGTTTTCGACTCGCACGTATGACGAGCCGCGCGCCAAACCCTGATCCTTTCCAGAGATTGAAGCATGGAACAACGCGCCCTGGGACACTCCGATCTTCACGTGCCCGTTCTCAGCCTCGGAACGGCAACATTCGGTGGAACGACAGAGTTCTATAAACCCTGGGGACAGACCGACGTCGCCGAAGCCGCACGACTGGTCGACATCGCGCTCGACGCCGGCATTACGATGTTCGACACGGCCGACGTCTACTCCGGCGGCGTCTCCGAAGAAATTCTCGGCAAGGCGATCGCCGGCCGTCGAACCCGCGTGCTGATTTCGACGAAGGCATCGTTTCGAACGGGGCCAGGCCCCGACGACATCGGATCGTCGCGGAAGCATCTCATCGCCGCGTGCGACGGAAGCCTTCGCCGCCTCGGCGTCGACCATATCGACCTGTGGCAGATGCACGGCTTCGACGCGCTCACGCCGGTCGAGGAGACGCTCGAAACGCTCGGCGACCTCGTGCGCGCGGGGAAAGTGCGACACGTGGGGTGTTCGAATTTTTCCGGCTGGCATCTGATGAAATCCCTCGCCGTGGCGAACGAGTTCGGTTGGCCGCGGTATGTCGCGCATCAGGCGTACTACTCGCTGCTGGCGCGCGACTACGAGTGGGAGCTGATGCCGCTTGCGCTCGATCAGGGGGTCGGAACCGTCGTTTGGAGTCCGTTGTCGGGCGGTTTGCTGAGCGGAAAGATCGGTAGAAATCAACCCGCGCCGCAGGGCACTCGATCCGCCATCATCGGAACGGGCCGATCGGCGCTCGGCCCCGAGCAATTCTATGATGTCGTCGACGTCCTTCGTTCAATTTCCGCCGAAATCGAACGGAGCGTGTCGCAGGTTGCGCTGAACTGGGTACTTCAGCGACCGTCAGTTTCAACGATCATCGTCGGCGCGCGGAACGAAGCGCAACTGCGCGACACCGTGCACGCGGCAGATTTTGCGCTCACGCCGGAACAAATCAAACGATTGCACGACGCGAGCAATCGTACGCCGGCCTATCCGTACTGGCATCAGCGCGCGTTGTTTCTCGAGCGAAATCCGCCGCCGGTGTGACGCGGCGGCGTCAGCGCTCGCGACGATTCACGTGTCGTCGTTCCGGCGCTGTTCGCGCGTTGGGAAGGGACGTTGCGTTGTACCGAAGCGGCAGTGAAATCACGAACGTCGTGCCAACGCCGACTTCGCTCCTGCTCACGTGAATGTCGCCGCCGAGCAACCGCGCGAGCTGGCGGGCAACGGCCAGCCCCAGCCCCGAGCTTCCGCCCTTTTGCGCGGAGTGCGGATCCTTCTGCCAGAATGGGTCGAACACGTGCTCGAAATCCTCGGCGGGAATGCCCTGCCCTGGATCGGTGATCTCGATGATGACGCGTATTGGGGTGTCGAGGCCGTCAAGATGCACCTCGAGCACGATCTCGCCCGAGGAAGAAAACTTGAGCGCGTTCGCCAGGACATTGATGAGGATTTGCCGAAGCTTGCTGGCGTCAGTGTGCAATTCGGCAACGTCGAGTGGGCCCTCGGTCCGAATGCTAAGCCCCTTCGTCGGCACCAGCGGCTGCACAAGCGCGATGCTCTCGTTCAGAATCGCCGCGAGATCCACCGGGCCCACGCGTACGACTTCTTCGCCTGCCTCGATGCGCGCGTAGCCGAGCAGCTGCTCGATCAAACCGAGAAGATGATCGCCCGACGCTCGCATGTGCCCGAGGTGCTCCTTCTGCATTGGGCTCACTGGACCGGAGATGCCATCGTTCAGCAGCGCCGAGTAGCCCATGACCGCGTTGAGCGGTGTGCGAAGCTCGTGGCTGAGCGTCGCGACGAAATGGGCCTTGGACCGATTGGCGGCCTCCGCCTCCTCACGCGCTGATCGTTCGCCATCGCGGGCAATCTTTTCCGCCGCGCGAAGGTACGAGCGCATGATTGCCTGTGCGCACATCACGCCGAGTGTGAGCACGAATGCGCATTCATCCTCGTCGAAGGTTCGGGAATCGGGCCACGTGAGTCCGAGGACGCCGCGGAGCTCTCCGTTCGCCCAAACCGGAACTATTGCCGCTGAATGCGATCCTGCCGCGATCATCGATTTGCCCCAGTCCTTGTAGCGAAGCAATGCCGCATCGTTCGACAAGAACAGTGGCGCGCCTTCACGCGCGACTTCGGCGAAGGGCACGGCAGCATCGAGCGGCAACTTGTCGAGCGCCGCACGCACGTCGGCGGCTACTCCAATGGCGTGGACCACGTGCAGGGTGTTGTCGCTGGGATGATCTTCTGCCGCCGTCGTCGGAAGCGCTTTCGGCGGAAACTCCCCGAGCGTCACGACAACGGCACTGCTTGCACCGAGGGCCGAAA
The DNA here is from genome assembly GCA_039924785.1 of Gemmatimonadaceae bacterium. Lineage (GTDB taxonomy): Bacteria > Gemmatimonadota > Gemmatimonadetes > Gemmatimonadales > Gemmatimonadaceae > JAQBQB01. The sequence continues at coordinate 24,647 of JBDTAE010000340.1, forward strand.
GGGCCTGCTGCTCGACCAGGTCAGCCGCTTCTCTCGGCGCCAGGGCGTCGGTCAGGGATCCGCTCAGCGCAGCCAGGGCGCGCAGTCTTCGGCTAGCTCCCGAGATGAATACGCCTGCCGAAGGTACCTTGACGCCATACGCCAAGCCGGGCGAATCGTCGACCGGCGTGGCAATACGTGATCCGTCGGAGGACGCCGCCATGGGAGTGCCTTTGAGAGGGCGTCGCCAGAAAGCGCCAGAGGTCATACGCCGCCCAGCCAAAGCTGGTAGGTCTGCGCTGGTGACTCACTCGCAGTGTCCAACACCGTACGTATAACGCATAATGTACGCCAGCGAACTTTACTGATGGGAGTCGGGGAATTCCCCACTGCGCTGCGAGCCCCGAGAGTGGAAACCGCGGCTACTCCGATCGCGATGGAGGAGACGCCTGGTACTTCCGGCCGCGATGGATTTGAAGGAAACTATCCGAATCAATCCCCCCCAAACTCGCGCGAGGAAACGCATGAGCCATCGACAGAGTCGACGAGAATTCATGGGCTTTGCCGCGGTGGTCGCCGCCGGAGCGGTCGTCCGTCCGCGGTTCGCTGGTTTGCCCAACGTGTGGGCGGCGCGGGGAACTTTGAGCGCGGATCCGGATCTCGTCGTGTACAACGCCAAGGTGTACACGATGGAACCAAGCCTTCCGCGCGCGGAAGCATTCGCGACAATCGGCGGACGATTCGTTGCCGTCGGGAGCACGAACGAGATGCGCGCGCTCGCGGGCAGGCGAACGCAGAGCGTTGACGCGAACGGCATGACGATCGTCCCGGGATTCGTCGATTGCCACAATCACGCGGGTGGAACCACGCTGCTCTACGACGTCCTCGTCGGCAATCCGTTCGAGGTGGAGTTCGTGACCATCGCGAGCATCGTCGAGAAGCTCAAGGCGAAAGCGACGCAGACGCCGCCCGGCACGTGGGTCGAAGGCTACTTTCACGACGACACGAAGCTGAAGGACAAACGCCCGGTGAACCTGCACGATCTGGACGCGGTGTCGACCGAACATCCGGTTGCGGTTCAACATCGCGGCGGTCACACGTCATTCTATAACTCTAAAGCGCTCCAGATGGCCGGTGTCACGAAGAACACGCCGAATCCCGCCGGCGGCACGTTCGATCGCGACGCGAACGGCGAATTGAATGGTCGCGTGACCGATCGCGCGCGGAACGTCGTGAGCCGGGTCGGCGCGCGTCCGACGTACACGCCGGAACAGACCGCGCAGCGCGACCGCGACGGCATCGCGCACATCTCGAAACAGTTCGTTCGCTATGGATTGACGAGCGTGCACCACGAGAGCGGCGACCTGACTGCGATTCAGGATGTCCGCGCGCGCGGCGACTTGCATCATCGCGTGAGCTACGAGGCCAGCGGCCGCGTCCTCGATTCGATGATTGCCGGCGGCATCATGACGGGCTTCGGCGACGAGTGGATCAAGTTTGGCGCGACGTCGGAGCATACGGTCGACGGATCGTTCTCCGAGCGAACCATGGCAATGAGCGTTCCCTATCAGGGCATCACGCCGCCGTACAAGGGCAACATCACCGAGACGCAGGACGATCTCAACGCGTGGATCGAGCGCGTGCATCGCGCGGGCATTCAAGTGAACTGCCACGCGAATGGCGACGTCGCAATCGACATGTACCTCACGGCGTTCGAGCGCGCGCAGACGCTTGCGCCGCGCGCCGATGCACGCCCCAAGATCACGCACTGCACGCTGATCAATGACGACCTCGTTCGTCGCATGAAGGCCGTGGGCGCGGTGCCGGCAATGTTCACGACGTACGCGTACTACAACGCGGACAAATTTCCGTTCTACGGCGAAGCGTTGATGAAGCGGTCGATGGCATACCGCACGATGCTCGACGCCGGCATCACCGCGGCCGCGGGCTCGGACTTCAGCCCCGGCCCGTTCGCGCCCCTCATGGGGATTCAAGGAATGGTGACGCGGACCGGATGGGACGGCACGTCGTGGGGGGTGAACCAACGGATCAGCGTCGACGAGGCCATCAAGGTCAACACGATCAACGGTGCGTTCGCGTCGCGTGAGGAATCGTTGAAGGGGTCGATTGCACCCGGAAAGCTCGCCGACTTCGTCGTGCTCGCCGATGACCCGCACACCGTTCCGCAGAACAAGATCAAGGACATTCAAATCGTGCGCACCGTTGTCGGCGGGAACGCGGTTTATCAGGCGTAGCTCCGCGGCACTCGTCCGTCTCGCCGAACAGTTCGCTCGCGTTCGCTTCGACGAGGCGGATCCAGGTTGGGCCGGGTTGGGCTGGAAGGCGATTTCGCGGGCGACGCGAACACTGAGCGAGTGTTGGCCGTAGGTCAACCAGGAAGGCCGGCGAACCCTCCCGGCCTACCGGTTCCGGAAGTACTTTGCGGCCTCGCCCGGACAAACGGGCCGCAATCTCTGCTGATCCTTTCCATCACGCCTCGACACGCCGAATGACGATCGCCGCCGAATCTCCATCGCGACCCATCTCGCCCGCACCGTCCGACGATCTTCGTCATCTCGAGGATGTCGGCTTCATGACTTGCATGACGCTGGTGTTGATGGGCAATTATTCCCAGACCGGCCACTTTGGTGGCCCGTTGGCGTACACGCCCTATAACATTGCCACGCACTTGGGCGGACCGGAGCGCGGCGGCCTGCGATTCGACTATCGCAATCCGAAGCACCCCTACACCGACAAGTTTCTGTTGGCGGCGGGTCACTGCATCCCGACGTGCTACGCGCTGTGGATGATCATGGGTGAAGCGATGGCCAGGCGGCAGGCGGCGACCGGGGACTCGCGCTATGCCGTGAATCCGCACATCGCAATGCTGCCGATCGACGCACTGGGGTTCCGTCGCGGTGCGGGCGCGCTTGCGACGTTGCTCAAGGAGAATGGCCTCGACACCGATCCGCTGTTCGCGCAGGCGAAGCTTCGCGGCATCCGCTCGCTGTCGGGTCACGCCGAAAGCACGGATCTTACGAATGATGTGAACGGTGGTCCGTCCGGCGTCGGCATCGCATCGGCGGCGGGCAAGGCCGCCTTCTGGGACATCATGGGCGCGCCAATGCACGGGCCGAAAGTGATCGCGTTCGAAGGCGAGTTCGCGATGACCGAAGGCCACGCACAGGAGCTCAAGACGCAGGCGCTCGCGCTCAAGACCGGCAAACGCCTCCGCGTGCTCATCTCCGACAACAACGCCGGCATCGACGACGCGCTGCTCGGCGGCGTGATCGACGCGAAGTACACCGGCTACGATCTCGTCGAGCAATGGACGAGTTACGGTTGGAACGTGAGCACGCTCGATCGCGGGAACGACTACGCCTCAGTGATCGGGGCGCTGACCGCGATGGAAGAGAGCGACCCAACCGACCGTCGCCCAATGGTCATGATCGGCAAAACAACCAAGGGATACTGGCCGTCCGCCGTGTCGGGGAAGATTATCGACGGGCAGGATCAGATCGTGGGCTACAAGAGTCATCCGTATGGCCACAAGCTGAACGGCGATTACTTCGTTGCGCTCGCGTCGAGTTTCGAGAAGCGGTATGGCGTGACCTTCGAGGGCATTCGCGACGGCGCGCCAAAGACGACTCGCGATCGTCTCGTGCAATTCAAGACAAACCTCGACGTCGCGATGTCGGTGCTCGAGCAGAACGGCACCGGCGAGTGGCTGGCAAATCGTCTCGTCGAAATCGGTGATACTGTTGCGACGGGAACGAGTGTCACGGTGCCGCTCGGCGTCGACCCGTTCCTCGACGATCGGCTGCGCGTCGCGAACCTGCCGCGCGAACCACAGAAGGTCACGGCGAAGAACGATGCGTCCGGTGCCTCGAAGGAGATTGCAATCTCGCTGTACAAAAAGCCCGGCGAGATGGCGGGATCGCGTCGCGCCATTTCAGAGATCTTCAAATGGCTCAACTTCGTCACGAACAACCGCATGCTCACGTTGGCGGCGGATCTGTCGGAGTCGATCAACCTCGAGCACGGCAATCTCTGGGGACACTACGATCCCGAAACGAATCCGCGCGGCACGCGAGTAAAGGCGGCGATTCAGGAAGCGGGCAACGTGTCGACGGCCATCGGCCTCGTGTCGCAGAGCGCGTCGACCGATCCGGACAAGTTCAATGGCGTATGGGCGGTGAGCGGAACGTACGGCGCCTTCACGCCGCTCATGTACACGCCCGCTCGTCTCTGGAGTCAAACGAATCAGGACAATCCGTTCCGCGGCGGTGTGCTTCACATTCTCGTGGGGCATTCCGGGCCTGAAACGGCAGCCGACGGTCGCAGCCACTTCGGCATCTTCGCGACGCAGGTGTGGAAGCTCTTCCCGCGCGACCAGACCATTCATTTGAACTTCTGGGACTACAACGACGTCGCGCCCGCGTATTTCGCCGCAGCGGAGATCGCCGCGCGTGAAAAGAAAGTCGGTATCATCACGCTCGAAGTGGCGCGACCGGATTTCCCCGTGGCCGATCGCAGCACCTTTGCCGACACGGACATCAACGCCTCCGCGAAGGGTTTCTACGTCATCCGCGATTTCGCGCCCGACAAGCCGAAGCACGGGTACATCGTCGCGAGCGGATCTAGCTCAACGGTGAATCTCGTGCGCGCGCTGCCGCGACTCGAGGCAGCAGGCATCAACGTGCGCGTCGTCGCCGCGGTCAGTGAAGAGCTGTTCGATCGCCAGCCGGAGTCATATCGGCACTCGGTGCTTCCGCCCGAGGCGATGTACGACTTGATGATCGTCAGTACCGCGACGCGTCGGATGTGGCCGTTGAAGAACGTCGGTCCATTGACCGATGAGTATTCGATGACATCGGACTTCGACAACCAGTGGCTCACGGGTGGTCTCGAGCCCGACGTCATTGCGGAAGCGCACCTCGACGTCGACTCGCTCGTCCGCGGCGTGGAGCGGTTCGCGAACGACCGCGGGTCGCGTCTCTCGCGCCAGCACGACATGCTCTCCGCGCTTCGGTAGAAGCGCGCCGCCATATCAATTCTCTAACGCCAAACCAGAATGCCCGCGATTAGCGAACGGACCAAACAGCTCGGAACCGAAAATGCCTTCGTCGTGCTCGCCGAGGTGACGGCGCTGCAAAAATCGGGGAAGGACATCATCATGTTTTCGGTGGGCCAGCCTGACTTCTCCACTCCCGTGCATGTGCAGGACGCTGCGGTCGAGGCAATCCGCGCCGGGAAGCACGGGTACACACCCGCGCAGGGCCTCGCCGAACTGCGCGCGGTCGTCGCGAAATCGATGGGTGAATTCCGCGGCCTCGACATCAAGCCCCAGGACGTCGTCATCGGCGGCGGCGCCAAACCGTTCATCGCGTACGCGATGCACACGACGACGGACTACGGTGCGGGACACGAGATCATTTATCCGGTTCCTGGCTTTCCGATCTACAGTTCGCAGGCAAGGGCGAGCGGCGCAGTGCCCGTTCCGCTGATGCTGCGCGAGTCGCGCGACTTCGCGTTCGACCCCAACGACCTCGAGGCAGCGATCACGCCGAAGACGCGGATGCTCATTCTCAACTCGCCGCACAACCCGACCGGGGGGCTGCTCACGAAGCAGAATCTCGAGGACATCGCGACGATTCTTCGCAAGCATCCCGACATCTGGATCTACTCCGACGAAATTTACTCGCGGCTGACGTACGACGAGTCGTATACGTCGATCGCGTCCTTGCCCGGCATGTATGAGAGAACAATCATTGCCGATGGCGCGTCCAAGGCGTGGGCGATGACCGGCTGGCGCATCGGCTTCGCGTCAAACCCGACTCTCGCTCCGCACTTCACGCGTTGGGTGATCAACACCGAGTCGTGTGCCTCGCAAATCAGTCAATGGGCGGCGGTACAGGCCATCGGCGGTCCGCAGGAAACGACCGTCGAGATGAAGAACGAATTCCATGCGCGACGTGACCTCATCGTGAAACTGCTCAACCAGGTACCCGGCGTGACCTGTCGCTTGCCGGGCGGCGCGTTCTACGCATGGCCGAATGTCACCGAAGCGTGTCGAATGACGGGCATCGAGAACTCCGAAGAGCTCCGCAAGCGACTGCTGCACGAAGCCGGCGTCGCCGTGCTGTCCGACATTCATTTCGGACCGCGCGTGCCCGGCGACGGCGAGCACGTTCGATTCAGCTACGCTGCCTCGCGCGCGATGATCGAAGAAGGCGTTGGCCGCATGCGCGACTTCATCGTTCGCAATACCAAGTGAGTCCGGCGCGGCGTGATGGCGAGCTCGTCGCCGTCACACCGTTGCGCCGAACAAGCGGCCCACGGCCGCCGACGCCGCCATCGCGAGCGCGCCCCATAAGAGAACTCGAAATGCGCCGCGGGCGATGGGAGCCCCCCCGACTTGCGCGGCCAGCGCCCCGAGAATGGCGAGCAGCACGAGCGTCGCTCCCGTCACCGCGGCGGCAACGCTTCCCTGGGGCGCCAGGGCCGACAGCACTACCGGCAGAACAGCTCCGCCGGCGAACGAGACGGCCGACGCGAGCGCCGCTTGCAACGGCCGGGCTGTGGTGATCTCCGACAACCCGAGCTCGTCGCGCGCGTGCGCGCCCAACGCGTCCTTCTCCATCAACTGCGTCGCCACTTCGTTCGCAAGGTCCGGAGTCAACCCGCGATCGACATAGATCGCCGCCAGCTCCGCAAGCTCACCCGGGGCGTCCGCAGCGAGCTCTCGCTTCTCGAGCGCGAGGTCGGCGCGCTCGGTATCGCTCTGCGAGCTGACAGACACGTACTCTCCCGCCGCCATCGACATCGAACCGGCGACCAACCCCGCGACGCCGGCGAGGAGCACCGCCGATCGCGTCGTTCCCGATGCGGCAACGCCGAGCACGAGGCTCGACGTCGAGATGAGACCGTCGTTCGCGCCCAGGACGGCCGCCCGCAGCCATCCGATATGCATCGTGCGATGCCGCTCGACGCGCGTCAGGACGGCCTCGAGCGCTTTGGCACAATCGCGGGCCGTTGTGTCGCGAGTTCATCCGGCAGCCGGGGGCTCGCAGACTCGGCGCCCACGATCACCGCCTGCTCACGCGCAATCTCGGCGCCCTCGTACTTGATGTCGAGTCGCAGCCGCCCGAACAGGCCCATGTACATATTCGCGATCCATACGAGCGCGAATCCGGAAATCAGATAGCCCCGCCAACCCGGGAGCAACAACGTAAAGCCCGTCACGCCCAGAAAAAACGCGGTCACGTAGTGGCTGAAACAGTACTCGCACGTAAAGAGATAGAAGAACTTGCGCGCCAACGGCCGCCGGCAGTCGCGACTCTGCCGACCGCACCATTCGCGCGGCGCGCGAAATACTTCCTCATGCGTGACAGTCCAGGACACGCACGCAATCGGCAGCGCGAGCAGAAATAGCTCGACGGTCGCGCCGAGCAGGTCGTTGGTCACGATCGATCCGCTCAGCACCGCGATGGTCAATGAATCGGACGCGTGCCGGCCATGCGGTCATGGGCCGCGAAGAACTTTCTTCCCAGCGCGACAAGCTCATTGTCGGTCGGATGATCGATGTCATCCCACCCGGCGATTTGCGGTGCAACTGCCGCGCGATGCTTTTCGACGTAGTGGGTGAAGTCCGTCCGCACGATGTGCGAGCCGACCATCAAGACTTCGGTAATTCCCGCGAGCGCGTCACACACGTCGCCGAAGAATTCATGCTGCGTGCGCACCGCGCTGTTGTGCTGGCGCGTGTCGTGCTGCTGATCTTTGACATGCTTCGACTGCGACTGATCGTCGTCAAACTCGTGGATACCGGCACTGTGGTGGTCGAGGAGAACGACTGCACGATGGAGTGGCATAGATAGGGTCCAGTTAGGATGTGTGCTTCGAGATAACGTTACGTCGTGGCGGCGCGTTTCCCAGCAGGAGTTTCACCGCCGGGCCACCGCCAATCCTGCACATCGGGCATGTCCTCCCCACGCTCACGCACATACACGTGATGCTCAGCGAGGCGTGTCTGGCAATAGGAATCCGTTTGCATTCCGTCCTCGGATTGCGCCAGCCCCGGCACCCTGGCAATCACGTCGCGTACGAGGTGAAAGCGATCGAGGTCATTCACGACGGCCATGTCGAATGGCGTCGTCGTCGTGCCTTCCTCCTTGTACCCGCGAACGTGCAGGTTGCCGTGGTTCGTGCGACGATATGTCAAGCGATGGATCAGCATTGGATAACCATGAAACGCAAATATGATCGGCCGATTTGTGGTGAAGAGCGCGTCGAACGCGCGATCACTCAGCCCGTGCGGGTGCTCGCTCTCCGGCTGGAGCACCATCAGGTCGACGACGTTCACGACGCGAACGCGAAGCCGCGGCAGCCGTTCGCGCAGCAGTGCAACCGCCGCGAGCGCTTCGAGTGTCGGCACGTCGCCACAGCAACCGATGACGACATCGGGATCGCGCCCCTCGTCCGTGCTCGCCCACGGCCAGACCCCGGCGCCGACCGCGCAATGCGCCTCCGCGGCGTCCATGCTCAGCCACTGCGGCGCCGGTTGCTTGCCGGCAACGATCACGTTCACATAGTCGCGGCTTCGCAAACAATGATCGGCCACTGAGAGCAGCGTGTTCGCGTCCGGCGGAAGATACACGCGTACGACGTCGGCTTTCTTGTTGACCACGTGATCGATGAAGCCGGGATCCTGATGGCTGTTGCCGTTGTGATCCTGGCGCCACACATGCGATGTCAGGAGATAGTTGAACGACGCGATCGGCGCGCGCCACGGAATGCGCCGCGTCGTGTTCAACCACTTGGCGTGCTGATTGAACATCGAATCGACGATGTGCACGAACGCTTCGTAGCACGAGAACAGCCCGTGCCGGCCCGTGAGCAGATAACCCTCGAGCCATCCCTGACATGCGTGTTCGCTCAACACTTCCATGACGCGCCCATGCAGACCGACATGATCGTCCGTTGGCAGAATGATCGCCGCTGACACGCGATCGGTGACTTCGAACAGCGCGTCGAGTCGATTCGAGCTCGTCTCGTCCGGACCCATCACGCGGAAGTTGGCAGCGTCGGCGTTGAGTCGCATGACGTCGCGCAGGAATGTGCCGAGCACGCGCGTCGCTTCGCCGTCCGTGCCGCCGGGAGTTTCAACCTCCACCGCGTACGTTCGAAAGTCTGGCATCACGAGATCGCGCAACAACAGGCCGCCGTTCGCGTGCGGGTTCGCGCTCATGCGCCGCGCGCCACTCGGCGCGATCGCCGCCAACTCAGGTATCAACCGGCCAGTGGTGTCGAATAACTCTTCCGGCCGATAGCTGTGCATCCACTCCTCGAGCAGTCGCAGATGCTCGGGATGCTCCGCCAAACCGGAGAGCGGAACCTGATGCGAACGAAACGACCCTTCCGTCGGCTTGCCGTCGACGGTGACCGGTCCCGTCCATCCCTTGGGCGAACGAAGCACGATCATCGGCCATCGAGTAAGCGACACATCGTGGCCGGTGCGCGCGCGCGCTTGAATCGCCTCGATCTCGTCGAACACGCGATCGAGCGTTTCCGCCATCAGGACGTGCATCGCCGCCGGATCGTCGCCCGACACATAGTGCGGCTCGTATCCATAGCCGCGCATGAGCGCCGTCAACTCGGACTCTTCGATGCGCGCGAGCACGGTTGGGCCGGCGATCTTATATCCGTTCAGGTGCAGGATCGGCAGCACCGCGCCATCGCGCGACGGGTCGAGAAACTTGTTCGAATGCCAGCTCGTCGCGAGCGGGCCCGTCTCCGCCTCGCCGTCGCCGACGACGCAGCACACCACGAGATTCGGATTGTCGAACGCGGCGCCGAACGCGTGCAGCAGCGAATAGCCGAGCTCTCCGCCTTCGTGAATCGAACCGGGCGTCTCGGGCGCGACGTGGCTCGGAATGCCGCCGGGGTATGAGAATTGTGTAAACAGCTTCGCGAGGCCGGCGACGTCTCTCGTGATCCTGGGATAGACCTCGCTGTAGGTGCCTTCGAGATACACATTCGCCACGACGCCCGGGCCGCCGTGTCCCGGACCCGCGATGAAGATCGCGTTCACGTCGCGCGCGCGAATCACGCGATTCATGTGCGCGTAAACGAAGTTGAGACCGGGCGTCGTTCCCCAGTGACCGAGCAGACGCGGTTTTACATGCGCCAGCGTGAGCGGTTCGCGGAGCAACGGATTGTCGCGCAGATAGATCTGCCCGACGGACAGGTAGTTGGCCGCGCGCCAGTACGCGTCGAGCAAGCGAAGCTCGTCGTCGAGTGAGCGCGCTTCGCCCGCGCGCCCACTTACGGCCCGGCTCGGTTGTTCGATGAACATTGCGATCCAGATCTGGAGAGTCTTTCCATGGTGAGTGCAAATTTGTGTCCCAAGGCTGCGTATCCATAATTTGTGACGGGTCGCGCTGCGCGAGGCGACGGCGTTCACCCGACGCCACGTAAGGACCCACCCGCCACCCCTCGTTCGACTCCTCAGTTGACTCCTCAGACGGAGTGGAGACGGATTTGCATTTCGAGATAGCGTAATCCTATTCGCGAGGCTCGATGACCCGAAAAATCAAAGCGATGCACACCCGCATCGTCATCGGCGGCGTGGTTCTGCTCCTCGGCTTAGCGGCCTTCCTCTACGAGACCAGCTTCTTCGCCGCGCGGTGACCCGCTGGCGCGCCCGATTCAGCGACTCAAGGCGTGCGCATCGAATCCGGACGAATCGTGATCTTGATGATCCGATCGAGCTTCGGATACTTCTCATCCAGATACTTGTTCGACTCGGCGTACAGTCGCTTGGGGTTGCCGATCGGTGGGTCGGAGATCGGGAGCTCGCCGTAGTTTGCGAAGAGACTGTCGACGACCTCCATGCCCTGCACCACGCGTCCGATCGGGGTGAACTTCAGCGTGTCGAGATTCGGATTGTCGCGCATGTTGATGAAGACGTTGCTCGTGCGATCGGTTGGCTTGAACTGCGCGTAAGCGATCGTGCCTCGCACGTTGTGCTCGCGAACTGAGTCCGCGGCGATGGTGTGCGCGCCCCAGACATTCGCGATCGCCGGGTTACCCGCGATCCCGAACTGCGCGATGAAGCCGAAGATCACGCGAAAGATGCGAGAATCGTCGTAGTAGCCCGCGCGGGCGAGATTGTAGAAGTGGTCGACGCCGACCGGCGCCCACGCCCGTTCGAGCTCGATGGTGATCGTGCCCTTCGACGTCTCGATGTCGGCCGTGACGACGGCCGGCGCGTGCGTCGACCAGAAAGGCCTGCTCGGATCGAGCAGCAATGCGCGGCGCGCGGCGGCGGTGGCCGGAACGCGCGACGAAGCCGGAGCGGCGCCTCGCGCACCAGTTTGAGCAACGGCCTGGAACGCGAGCACCGCGATCAGAATCGCGGCGCGGCCGGCCGCTCGAGAGCGTGAGTGTATCATCGCCGGAACGATGCATCGAAACGGCGCGTTGCGACAGTCACTGGTGCACGGCTGTTGCAAGGTGCCAGCGCTCCCAAGGTTGTCGATCACCCTCATGGGCACGGCTTCGCTTCGTATTTCAAGAATCGTTAATTCCGCTCCACAGCTGCCTCGCGGCGTACGCGCGCCACGGACGCCACCGCTCGGCGCTCGCGAGCAACTCCCGCGGAGTGGCAGTCCCCGCGGCTCGGCGCAATATGGGGTCCGACGACGGGAATGCATCCGTCCATTTCATCGCGCGCGTCGCGATATAGCCCGCCGTCCACGGACCGATCCCAGGAATTGCCGTGAGCTGTTCCATAGCGGCCGGGACGGCGACGCCGCGCGCGATCGTCAATCGTCCGCTTGCTATTTCGCAAGCCAGCGCGTGAATAGTCGTCGCGCGCGCCAACGACAGGCCGATCGACTTGATCTCCGCGACGCTCGCCTGGGCGACGCGATCGGCGGTTGCGGCAAGGTGGGTGAGCGACGGATGGTCCGTCTCGAACCCATCCCCGAACTTGGCGGTGAGGCGCGACATCAACGTCGACGCGCTGGCCACGCTCACTTGTTGGCCGAGGATCGCGCGGGTCGCGAGCTCGAACGAGTCGAATGCTCCCGGGACGCGAAGGCCCGCACGCAGTCGTTCGCGCCGCGCCAATCCCGCCGCGGCGAGTTGGGCTTCGATCGCGTCGCTGTCGGCATCGAGATCGAACAGGTCGCGGACACGCCGGGCAATCAGGTCCGCCGATGAACGCAACGGGGGGCTCATCGTCAGCAGCAGCGCGGGTTGCGTGTGTTTACCTTTCTCTGATTTCGCGACGCGGATCACGCCCGGCGTTCCGTCGGCGATGACAGTTCGCGCATAGCCGTCGGCACCCGCGGCGAAGCGACCAACCGCATTTGCCGATGGCTGATCGCTATCAGAGAGTTGGATCGCATCGGCTTGCGCGCCCGCGCCGTTCCCGTAGTCATCAAATGCTCTTCTTCCGTTCTTGCCGGTAGCTGATCGCCTCACTGATAGCAGATGGCTGATGGCTGGGCGAAGCTTGGCTAAGCTGTTCGCCGCTAGTGCAAGGTGTAGAGGTACGCCGCGATGTCGCGGGCCTGACCGTCCGACACGCCCATGTTGGGCATCGCACCGCCCGGCCGAATTGACTGCGGAACGGTGAGCCAGGTAATGAGTTGGGCCGGATCGTTGGGCACCTCTCCCGCGATCATACGCCGCTCCGACCAATGCTCGAGCGGCGGCCCAACCAT
>JBDTAE010000341.1:0-3450 GCA_039924785.1 Gemmatimonadaceae bacterium
TCTTTTTTTTTGCCGGCGAAAGACCGCGGTGCGGTTGCAACCTCTTGGCGACTCTACGTGTCCAACACTCGTTGCCCTGCGCCCATCAACCGCCCTCGCGACCGGCCAAGCTCATGCCCGACTACGGCGAACTCACAGACCTCCAGCTCACCATCATGAGCGTCCTTTGGACGGAGGACGAAGCCACCATCACGACGATCCACGAGCGACTCAACGAAACAAGCTCCGTGACCCGCAAGACGATCGGCATGCTGCTGACGCGGCTCGAACAGCGCAAACTCGTCTCCCACCGCGCCGACGGCCGCGAAAGTGTCTACCGAACGCGCGTCACCAAAGCCGCCGTGCTCCGCTCGCGAATGGCCAGCCTCCTCGGCGCCGTCTTTGTGGGGCAGCCGACGCTCGCCGGCGCGCGCGCACTCGATCCGTCGGACGTCCGCGCGGGCGACGTCGACAAACTCGTCGCGATGATGCGCCAGCTCGAGCGCGACGTGCGCAACAACGACTGATATGCCGTCTCTCCTCGACGCCATCGCCGCAATCGTTCTCACATACGCAGTGCACAGCGCGGTTGCGTGCGCGATCGGACGGCGTCGAGCGGCTTCGTTCCACCGGCCGGCAGCGAGCCGACCACCATTCCACGAATGATCTCGTGTCGGAAGACCGTGGGTGAGGCCGCCGGCGGCGTGGCCGGCGCGAATGCCGAAGTCGTGATTGCGCTCGCGGCGATGAGGAACGTGACCGCGGCCCAGCGGGTAACAAGGAACATGATGGTCGGGTCGACAGGAAAATTACATCCAACGATTGTTGGACACACGCTCGTTCCGAACGGTTTCCATGATTCGACAACGCTGTCAGCAAGGCCAGCACTCGCGAAGGTCGCGCTCCTCCGTGCTGGTGTGTTCGCCATAAGCAGCAGGTTGTAAGCTTCGAAACCTCAAGCGGAACACGCAATGATCGACGCGAACCAAGTTGCCGAGCACTACGCGACCCCCGACCTACTCGGCCGCATCGATGCGGCGCTCGCTCGCGCGGGTTGCGACCCGCTGCACGTTGCGTGGCCCGATCTCGCCGCCGTCGATCAATTTCACGTGCGCGGCCTCGCGGCCACCAAGGATCTGGTCGAGGCACTCGGCGCGACCGAAGGCGATTCTGTGATTGATGTCGGATCCGGACTCGGCGGACCGTCGCGGTACCTCGCGGCGACGCGCGGATGCCACGTCACCGGGATCGATCTCGCGCCGGAGTATGTTGCGGCGGCGAGCGTACTGGCCGAGCGAGCGGGATTGTCGTCGTTGGTGAAGTACCAGCAGGCGAATGCGCTCGATCTTCCGTTCGCCGATGCCAGCTTCGATCACGCGCTGACCCAGCACGTGGCGATGAACATCGCGGCTCGCGAACAACTATATGGAAGCATTCGCCGCGTGTTACGACCTGGTGGCCGCCTTGCGATTTACGATGTCGTGAAGGGAAACGACGAGCCACTCAAGTTTCCGGTGCCGTGGGCGCGCGGGCCGGAGATCAGCTTTTTGTTAACGGGGGACGCGATGCGCGACGTTCTCGCCAAGACCGGCTTTACGGAATTGTCGTGGGATGATCAGACAGACAATGGCATTGCGTGGTTCGAGCGGCAGCGTGCCGCGCTCGAAGCCGCCGATGCGCCGCCGCCGCTTGGCGTGAACGTGATTTTGGGTGCGCAGTTTCGGGAAATGGCCGCGAATTTGACCGACAACCTTCGTGCAGGCCGGGTGCGTCTCGTTCAAACCGTGGTTCAGTGGGCGTAATCGGGGGCGGAAACCCTTCGTGGGCATGAGGTGTCCAACAATCGTTGGACATAACCCATCCACTGGAGATCGATCCCCATGCCGATCGTAACCGCACTTCGCCGTTTCATTCTTCCTTCTCTCGTGTTGACCGCCGTGGCGGCCGGCGTTTCACACGCGCAGGCGTCGTCGGCAAAGCCGAAGCATCCCACCGTTTGCGCGCAGGGCGTGCGCGTATTCAATGACCCGAGCCAGGCGCCGACGCCGCGTGATACCGTCGAAGTGCCGCCGCCGGATGCGCCGGTTCGGGTGACGAGTCCGGAACAGGCGGAGGCTGCGGAAATGGCAATGCGGGGCCGGGCTGGATCGGTTGGGGCGACGGGAGTGATCGTCACCGACCAGGTGGAGGAGAATGGCGGCGAGCGTCGCGTGTTTCGCAGTCTAATAGGAATTTTTGCCCCGGCAGATTCCGCGAAGGCACAGCAAGCGTGTAAGAAGTAGCTGTCTGTGTCGAAATCGATTCGGCAGTCAAAATCGATCCTCGCTAGTCCCGGCGCACGCTTCCTCTTTTAGTGGCCCGTCGCCATCATTTGCTGGATGGCTCGCCCCGCGTTTTGGATGCACGATTGCCGAGGAAGCATGGCCCTACCCCTGTCCCGTTTGGTCCCTTATCTGTCACTCGGCACGGTCGTCGCGCTCGCGACCGCTCCAAACCTTCGCGCGCAAGCGTCGACGCCATTCACCACCAGCAAAGGCGAATGGCCGAGCTACGGTGGCGATACGCGAGGCAATCGATACTCGCCGCTCGATCAGATCAACGCCGCGAACTTCGGTTCGCTCGAAGTGGCGTGGCGATTCAAGACCGACTCGCTCGGGCCGCGACCGGAGTTCAAGCTCGAAAGCACGCCTCTCGTGATAAAAGGCGTTCTCTACACGACGGGCGGTACGAACCGAGCCGTCGTTGCACTCGACGCCGCGACGGGTGAGCAGAAGTGGGTCCACAAGGAGGACGAGGGTGCACGCGGTGCCGCTTCTCCGCGTCCCCTGTCCGGTCGCGGCCTCGCGTATTGGACCGATGGCCGCGATGAGAGAATTCTATACGTCACGCCGGGGTATCGGCTCATCGCGCTCGATGCAAAGACTGGTCAGACGATCCCCAGCTTTGGCACGAACGGTTCGGTCGACCTCAAGACCGACATCGACCAGACAATTCTTCCGGATCTCGTCACGGGAGAGATCGGCTTCCAGGGCGCGCCGGTCGTGGGGCGCGATGTTGTCGTCATCGGTGCCGCATTCAGGGAGGGCACGGCGCCGAAGAGTTTCAAGAACAATAAAGGCTACGTGCGCGGCTTCGACGTGCGCACCGGAAAGCGCCTCTGGACCTTTCACACGATTCCAAAGAAGGGCGAAGAAGGCTACGACACGTGGCTGAACGGATCCGCCGAGTATACCGGAAACACGGGCGTGTGGACGCAGGTGACGATCGACGAAGAGCTCGGCCTGGTGTATCTGCCGGTCGAGTCACCGACCGGCGACTACTACGCCGGACATCGTCCCGGCAACAACCTGTACGGCGAAAGCCTCGTGTGTCTCGACCTGCGCACGGGCGTCAAGAAATGGCATTACCAGATCGTGCATCACCCGATGTGGGACTTCGATCTCTCGGCAGCGCCGATTCTCGCGGACATCA
>JBDTAE010000342.1:0-5068 GCA_039924785.1 Gemmatimonadaceae bacterium
CGCATTGCCTGGCCTGCGCTTGCACGTACAGTTCGTCGACGGAACCCAAGGCGAGGTCGACGTGTCGCGACTTGTCTCTCGCGACGGCGCGGGCGTCTTCGAAGCGTTACGGAATTCGGCGATGTACGACGAAATCAAAGCGCATGGTCGATGGGTGATCGAGTAGCGTCGGTAGAACGAGACGACCAGGACCTTCCGCCGACGACATCGCGGCAACTAACCGCAACCCCTGCGCGCGCGCGGCCGACGCTTCGCTCTAAGAACCGTTGTTGGATTTGAAGCGGTCTGACCGTCGCGTGCGAGGGCGCACCGAACCTCAAAATCGAATCGCGCAATGTCTAATAGATGCAAGCGTCGAGAATCGACAGCACCTGATCGAGCATCGCCGTCGGTGCCTTGCCGAGGAGCTTTGCTTTGCGGGCGCGGAAATCGATCGACTTCATCTGCTCCACCATGACCACACCGGTCACGCGTTCGCCGTCTGGCACTTCGACGTGAAATGGGTAGCCGCGGCGCGTGTTCGTGATCGGGCACGCGATGCACAACCCAGTGTGCTTGTTGAACAGATCGTTGCTGACAACGAGTGCGGGCCTCCGCCCGCGCTGTTCGTGGCCCGATTGCGGGTCGAACGACAGAGAGATGAGCTCTCCTTTGCGCGGGACGTAGTCCGCCACGTCACCAGACCTCGCGGCCGACGGGAGCATCCCAATCGACGACGCCGAGTTGATAGTCCTTGGGAATCTGTCGCACAAGACTGCGCAGATTGTGGCCTCCCCGAACGCGTCGCACCGGCGTGATCACCAGATCGCCGTTGCGAACGACGACATCGACTGAATCGCCCAAGTCGAGACCTGCGTCGCCGAGCAAGGTTTTGCTCAAGCGAAGGCCCTGGGAGTTTCCCCACTTCTGGATTGTCGTGATCATCGTCGCTCCACAGATGGCTATCCGAAGTATAGCCGATGGAGCTCGAGGCGGTAGTGTGCACGCTTCGAGATGGCTCGGGCTCGACGTGAGACGTCCCCCGCCGGGTCGCCCGACGATCGGTTCGACTCGACGCGAGGGTTCAGCCGCCCGACCCCTACTTGCCGTCGCACGCCAGCGACTCGACGCCTTCGCACTTCATAAAAGCACATGCCGGAAAATTCGTGCTCAGCGCGGCACCCCAAGATTCTCATACCACTTGAGATTGGCCGTCGCCGTACCGATGCACACGACTCAACCCGTCATCACCATTCAAATCCGCCGCGGCACAACCCGCTCCGGCCATACCGCCGTCATCGAGCGTCGATCGCGTCCACGCGGTTCCAGTCTTATTCACGGTATAGATCCAAACACTGCGCGACCCCCCACGCTGCCCGAACTTTCGCTCGGGTTCGCCGAAAAGCCTGACGCAACAGTGATCTCGGGAAACCCATCTCCGTCGATGTCCGCGGCCGCAACATTGATGAGACTTGTCATACCGCGCGCGAGAACATGTCGCGTCCACGTGGGGTTCTCGAACCACAACAGCTCGGGAAGTCCGCTCGCGACGACGATCAAGTCAGGTTTGCCATCATGATTGACGTCAGCCACGACGACTTGATAGCCGCCACGCAGTCCCGTCGCGATCTCATGGGCCGCAAAGCGCGGCGGAGGTGCAATGGTTCGACCCGTCAGCGCAATTGCACTGAGCGCAACGATGCCGGCGATCAATGAGAGTTTGATCATGCGTGAATGGCCGTCCCCGCGGCGACGTACCACGTGACCCACATCGCGCAGACCAGCGCACCGGGCACGCTACTTCCCGTGCGCCGATACATGAATGCGCCGATCAGGCCAATTGTCGCAAGCAACGGCAAGAACTGAATCGCGATGATGGTGTTGAGCGATTCCTTCGGCGAAAACAACACGCCCGTCGTGAACAGACTCCCGTACTGTACCACCAACAACGCGCCGAAGCCCCCAGCCATCGCGAGCTTTGCCGTCGAGTACGACGCCAGCCAACCGTCGCCCCTCACCGATAGCCTATTCAGCGAGTGCATCGCGACGAGGAAGAAGAGCGTCCACGGCACGAGATACACCAGCGCGATGTGGAAATGAATCGCGTCGAACGCCTTGAGGCCGACGACCCAGAACCGATAGTCGACATGCCACGCGGACTGCACGATCGCAAGCGACGCGTATCCCACCGCGATCGTGATCGATGCGATGACAATCGACTTGCCCCACTGCGGACGCGTGCGCTCCCGGGTCGCGCCCGGCGCCCGTACCACCGCGCCGACAATCAGCGATAGCACAGCATTCAGCAACGCCCACACGACGAGCTGATTCATGATGCCCTGCGGAAACACGCGAGTCGGCTTGAACGCGGCCATCGAGCCGAGTCGCATGAACGGATAGAAGGTCAACGCGGGCAGCGCCGCCGTCAGCACGAACGACGCCCACCACCGCCCACTCCTCGACTCGGCGCCGAAGACCGGTGCGCCTCGCAGCGACGCAAACCACGGTGTTTGCAACAGCGCGTCGAACGCGCCGAGCATCAACAGCACGAATCCGACGAACGCAACCAGGGTGCCGAGCTCTTTCCATTTCCAGATCTGATCGTTCGGATCTCTTGGGGACGGAATGCCTTTGAGTGTTCTTTGAAACCAATCGATCGCATCCCCGACGCCGGCGTTGGAGAAATGCTCGATTGGATGCGTCACCGCCGGCGAATAGAACATTCTCGCCGTTCCGCTGTCGACCAACCCGCTTGGCACATTTGGGAGTACGACATCCGTCGTGCCGAACAATGCTTTCATCTTCTTCGACCCGCCGATCTCCGAGCCCTTCTTCGACTGCCACATCAATGTCGCGAACTCGTCGTATTGGCCGAAGACGAACGCGGTGTTCTTTGGGAAGGTCGTCGAGAGCGGGAGCGACTTGCCAAAGACACCAGGCGCGGAGCCTTCGAGAACCATCGAGCGGTATCCGTTCGGATACTTTGCGGCGACGGCCAGGATCGGACCGCCGCCCATGCTGTGGGCCTCGAGCCCGATGTTGGTCGTGTCGACGTTTGGCAGGCTTTTGAGATATCTGAACGCCGCCGGTCCGCCGTAGTTCTGCGCGCCGACCTTTCCCTCCGAATAGCCATGCCCGGTCATGTCCATCGCGAGAACGACTATTCCGCGCCGCGATAGCTCGATCGCGAAGGCGCTCTGCATCTCGCGCGTGTTGATGTAGCCGTGGCTCGCCAGAACGGCTGGCGCGCGGTGGTCGGGCGTGGCTGTTTCAGGCGTATAGAGCAGCCCGCTCATCGTCACACCCGAATCGGCCGGAAAGCGAACGTCGCTCACGCGGACGCCGTTCGCAGTCTGAACACGCTCAGCGAGATAGGAGCCTCCAACCGTCAGTAGAACCCCTGACAGCAGTAGCGTTTTCTTGTTCACGATTTGGTCATGATGCCGGCGTCGTACGGCCGATCGGCGAAAAAAAGGAATAGGCAAACTGAGTACGTCAGTGCACATTGCGACAGCTTCGAACCCAAGGCAAGGTCGCGCATGCTGCGTTTCGCACTCTCACTCGTAGCTGCCAACCTTCAGCAGCCCCTCAGCGTCGACAGACCCGCGCCCGGCGACACGATGACCGTGTTCTCGCCGCCGAAGGACATTACGGCGTTCGAACGCGTCGTCCGTTGGTTCTTTAGCGTTCCGCAATGGATCGAAGTTACTGGGGCGGCAATTGCGGGTATCATCGCTCTAATCGCGCTGATTGTTCTGTGGCGTCAGCGACACGCGTTTTCCGAGTGGATCCGCACTCGCCGCCTGACTACTCCGCTCGCGTGGAAGATTGGACTCGGTGTCGTGATGGCGACGGTGCTCGTCATGATGGCAACCGCGAGTGCGAGTTTTTTCGTGTTCACACAAAAGGACAACCAATTCTGTCTCTCGTGTCACACGCTGCACGACGAGGTCTACGAGCGATTTCAGCAGAGCAAGCATCACACGATCGCGGGCCTTCGCTGCCACGACTGTCACGATGAGCCCTTGTTGATTGAAACGCGTCAGATCGCGTTATGGGTTCTCTATCGACCGCTGGCCGTTGGGCCACACGCGCCTGTTCCGCGTGCCGTGTGCGCGAACTGTCACATCAAGCAGAACCCGGACAGCACGTGGCAGCGGATCATCGCGACGGCCGGCCACTCGATTCACCTTCTCTCCGATACTGCGAAAACGTTAAAGATCGAATGCCTGACATGCCACGGTGTCACGGCGCACCGCTTTGTTCCGGTGAAGGAGACTTGCGAACAATCCGGCTGTCACACGAAGGCCGCGATCAAGCTGGGCAAGATGGCGGATCAGTCGATGCAGCACTGCACCGTGTGCCATCAGTTCACCGCGCCGATCAAGGAAACCTCGAACATCGCCGTCGCGCGGCTCGCCATGGTGCCGGACGCGTCTAGCTGTCTCAAATGCCACGCGATGACAGAGGCGATCAAACGATTCGCGCCCGACAACGATCCGCATAAGGGGCGCTGCGGCGATTGTCACAATCCGCATACGCAGACCACCGAGCGACAAGCGGTGGAGACTTGCACGAATGCCGGTTGTCATGCCCGCCCCGATACGCTGACGTCATTCCATCGCGGGCTGCACGTAAAGACGCTCGCTAATTGCCTGCTCTGCCACGAGGCGCACACGTGGAAGGTGAAGGGCACGAACTGCATCGATTGTCATCGGAACATCAACAAAGATGTGCCGCTGCGGCGGTCGTCGCACGAGGATTGAAGGCTTGCTGCGCAGGTGCAGCGGAGCGTAGTGTCGCCGCGCGACCTGGCAATACTGCCGATAGTGCATGGCAGTATTGCCACCGGTTCGCGCTCTGACACCACGCTCCGCTGCGCCTGAACCAACTATTCGTCGAGTGACCCGCGGTGCTACGGAGCGCGATTTGCCGCTTCACCCAGCATAATCCGACGCACGACGCCGAGCGCGCCCGCCGTAATTTTTCCTTCCACGAGCTCGCCGCCGAACAGCGCGAAGATTCGATCGCGCACGAACAGCGGTCGCGAATCGCGACACGGCCCCTCACAATCCTGAGTGGTGAGCGC
>JBDTAE010000343.1:0-7113 GCA_039924785.1 Gemmatimonadaceae bacterium
GACTCGAGCGCAGCGGCGACGCATGGCTGCCAAGCCTGAGCGGCGAGGCTCGCGTGGTCTTTCAAGGAACGCTTCTGGAAACCTGAGATAAGGCCAAGCTCTGTTTGATCTTATCTCGCTGGCTGATGCGGTCTGCGCGGATCGTCCGGCGGTTCCTGAGAGACCCAGCGTTGTCAGCGAACGTTCGGGGGAAGTTCTCCACAGGTTTTCCCGGATTGTAGTTTACATAATACATCTTATGCGTATGCAAAGAAGAGACACAGAAAAAAGGCGCCCAACTCAAATGGCGCCTTAGTGTGCTCTACCTGCTCCCCCTGATTCGGTCGAACGATCGCTTTCCCGAACGGTTCGTCTGATCGGTCGAACTCCCCGAGCGCGCCGACTACTTGGCGGGTTGCGCGATCAATTCGCCAAGGCGGACGTGCGCCTCCGACGACATCGAGACGGCGGACGGATCGTTCGCTAGCTGCGTCCAGATCTCACGTGCCTTGGCAACGTTACCGGCTGCCTGATACGCTCGTGCTGCCTTTGAGCGCTGGTAGGCCTTCTCGAGCTCGAACCGCGTCGCGTCTGCCGCTGCGTCGTACTTCTTGGCAGCCTCGTCCGGCTTACCCATCTGACTATAGCCGTCGCCCTCGAGGCTCAGGATGGTTGCCTGCATCGACGACGCGGAGCTCGAACCGGCGAGCTTTTCCAGAATCGAAATGCCATCCTGCGACTTGCCGGTATCGAAATCCATTTGCGCCAAAAGCATTCCGGCTTGTACGCCGGCCGCGGTGCCTTCGTAGCGCGCGTACACCTTCTGAATGTCGCTTTGCGCGAGCGGAATATTGCCGGCCTGCATCGACTGCTTCGCGGTATTGAGCGCCTTTTCGGCGTTCATTTCCTGGATTTGTTTGGACCTCATATAAAACCAGTAACCGGCCCCGGCAACAACGATCACCGAGGCGGCGATGCTCAGCGCCCGTGAATTCGCGCGCGTCCAATTGAAGAACGACTGCGAGAAATCAGTGGTGCCTTGGGTGGTGCCTTGGTCTGAATCAGTGTCGGTGCGAACGCTTGGCATGTCGGATTAAGCGAGGATTGAGCCAGTCTTCAGTGCCCCTGGCGTGACTCGAACACGCGGCCAACGGTTTAGGAAACCGCTGCTCTATCCATCTGAGCTACAGGGGCGCGCCCGGCTGTACGGCACAAGTCCATAAAGATAATCGGACGAGAGGTGAGACGCGACCTGCTCGGGCTATCCGCGATCGAGCGAATCAGTATGTCAGCAGCGACACCGTGCTGCGGCTCGCCAACCGGGCCGCGCCTGGCAGGAAGCTCAGCGAGATCAGAAACGAGAAACCAACCACTGTGGCACCCAGCGACTCGATCAACCTGCGGGTCGCATCGGCGGTTCCGCCTGTCGCCAGCACGTCATCGACCACCAGGACTCGCGCTCCGTGATCGAACGCGTCCGAGTGGATTTCGAGGGTGTCGGTTCCGTACTCCAGTTCGTAGGTCTCCCTGCGGGTCTTCCACGGAAGCTTGCCGGGCTTTCGGACCGGGATGAAGCCCACGCCGAGTTCCTGCGCCACCGGCGCGCCGAGGATGAACCCGCGGCTTTCGATCGCCACGACGTGCGTGACGGACAGATCACGGAATGGTGCGGCCATCGCTTTGGTCGCGTCGCGAAAGCCGTCGGCATCCGCCAACAGCGGCGTGATGTCTTTGAACACGATCCCCGGCTTCGGATAGTCGGCGATATCGCGGATCAATGCGCCCAATCGCCGTGAGAGGTCGGAATCGGTATCGGCGGAGGCCATGCTACCTCTGAACGGAAAATGGATGCGGAGGATGTTCGACTGGTGCTCCGACGTCGTCGACCGACGTGACCGACGCACCGGGCGGTCCCGACGCCAACGCTTCGCGCAGTGCGTGAATCGCCGAATCGTCGCCGGTAGCGGCAACCTCGACCGAACCGTCGTCGAGATTCTTGACCCACCCCGAGAGTCCCGCGGACCTTGCCGCTCCGCGCACGAACCAGCGAAACCCAACGCCCTGCACGCGCCCGCGCACGACCACGTGCAAATCCATGCTATTGCTCGGCGGCGCTCCAGCCGTGTGATCCCACGAGCGGAACGAACCGCACCGGCGCCACTTCCTGCTTGTCGATCTGGCCGTTCGTCTTCCGAACGAGGATGAGCTTTTGCTCATCGCGATCGCCGATGGGAATCAGCAATCTGCCGCCTTCGGCGAGTTGATCGATCAACGGTTGCGGAATCATCGGCGAACCTGCACCGACGAGGATTGCGTCGTATGGCGCGTACTCGCGCCAGCCAATCGTCCCGTCGCCGTGCAGCAATGAGACGTTGTTGACGCCGGTCCGATGAATATTGTCCTGCGCCTGTTGCAGCAGCGCGCCGATGCGCTCGATCGAGAACACTTGCGCCACGAGATGCGCCAGCAACACGGTCTGGTAGCCCGACCCCGTTCCGATCTCGAGCACGCGCTCAGCGCCGGTCAGCTTGAGCTGCTGCAAGTAGACCGCGTGCACATACGGTTGAGAGATGGTCTGTCCATTCCCGATCGGCAAAGGCGCATCCTCGTACGCGCGGTGACGCAAGCCGGTCGGGATGAACGCGTGACGCGGCGTCATTTCGACCGCGCGCAGCACGGAGAGATCGGTGATGCCCTTCTCGCGGAGTGTCTCCACCAAGCGTTCGCGCGCGCCGCGCAACTCGTTGTCTACAGGTCTCGCCACCATGTCTCCGCTCCCTCGAGTACCTCGAAATGAGTAAGATCCAAATGAAGCGGTGTCACAGAGATGTAGCCGTCCTGGATGGCGCGGAAGTCGGAGTCGGATTCCCCACTCCAGCTGATTTCGCCGCCGCCAATCCAGTAGATTTGCCGGCCCCATGGATCTTTCATCGGGGCCACGGACTGTGAATACACGCGCCGACCGAGCCGCGTCAACCTCGCTCCCTTCACGTCCTGGGCGCCGACAGGGGGCAGGTTCACGTTGAACAACGTGTTCTTCGGAAAACTCGGCAGCGACGTCAGGTGCGCCAACAACGGCGTGAGCACGCGCGTCTGTTCCTTCAACTTGCTGACATCGGCGCGCAAATCGCCGCCGGCGAACGAAAGGGCGATCGACGGAACACCGAGCGACAGACCCTCCATCGCCGCGGCGACGGTTCCGGAGTACAACACGTCCTCGCCCATGTTCTGGCCGTGATTGATGCCGCTGAGAATGAAGTCCGGGCGTTCGGGCATCAGTGCTTCCATCGCCAGCATCACGCAGTCGGTCGGCGTGCCGTCAACTTGCCACCGACGATCCCCGCGTTTCACCGGGCGCAGTGGATGGTGCAGCGTGAGCGAATGACTCGTCGCGCTCTGTTCACGATCAGGCGCGACGACGGTGATCTCGCCCAGCGGAGCCGCGGCGTCACACAGACACTCGAGCCCGTGCGCGAGAATTCCGTCATCGTTCGTTATGAGAAATCTCATTCTCTCAATCGGCCAGATGCCGGTGGCCGAGAATACCGATCATTTCCTTGAGGTCCGTTTCGAGGGATTCGAGCGACTGCACGGCCAGTGCGCCACGCGCGACGACCTTCAAGTCGCCGCCCTTTCGATGCTCATCGACCTTCTGCCGCGCGCCTTCGATCGTGTACTTCTCATCGTACAGCAGATGTTTCACGAGCATGATGAGATCGACCTCACGCCGCTGATACACGCGGTTGCCGGACCGATTCTTCGCCGGGCTCAGAAAGCGAAATTGGCTTTCCCAATACCGCAGCACGTGCGGCTTGAGCCCGGTGAGCTCGCACACTTCTCCGATCGAGAAGAATTCTTGAATTGGGTCGGCCGACGATTGACTCACAAATCTTGCTCCGATCGAAGTTCGCGGGCCATGAGGACCGGTACTGCGTCGCGCGCCGCGTGTCCATCAAACAGAATCTTGTTCACGAGCTCCACGATGGGCATATCCACGCCGTGCATCACCGACAGCTCCCGCGCGTTCGCCGCCGTTACCACGCCTTCGGCGACCGTCTGCTTGCCCTCCAACGCCGCTTCCAGCGACGCGCCTTTGCCGATTTCCATTCCAATCGCGCGATTGCGGCTCAAGGCGCCAGTGCACGTCAATACGAGATCTCCAATGCCCGCAAGGCCGGCGAACGTCGCTGCCTTCGCGCCCAATGCGACGCCGAGTCGCGTCATTTCGTGGAGACCGCGGGTGATGAGTGCCGCGCGCGAGTTGTACCCGAGGCCGACGCCCTCGACAATGCCCGTCGCCACGGCCATGACGTTCTTGAGCGCACCTCCCAGTTCGACGCCAACGACGTCGTCGTGGGTGTACACGCGGAACGTCGGACTGCTGAGCGCGGACTGCACGACCTGCGCCGCCGCAGCGTCGTACGACGCGGCAACGATGGCGGTCGGCTGCCGAGCGACGACTTCAGCGGCGAAGCTCGGGCCGGAGACCCCGACCACCGAGCGCCCCGGAATGGATTCGGCGACGACTGTCGTCATCAGCGCTAACGAACCTTTATCGATGCCCTTCGTCGCCACGGCAAGGATCGCGTCGGACCCCACCCACTGCGCTCCCAAGGTCGCGATGCGGCGAAGATGTTGCGAGGGCGTGGCATACACGACGAGCGAGGCCCCTCGCAATGTCTCATCGAGGTTCGTCGTGGCGCGCAGCGACGGCCGGAGCGAAAGACCGCGCAGAAATCGCTGGTTTTCATGTGCGTCGTTGATCGACGCCGCCACGTCATCCTCGAGAGCCCAGATCAACGTCTCGTGCCCGTTACCCGCGAGCAAGTCGGCCAGCGCAGTTCCCCACGCACCCGCACCAACGACGGCGCAACGCATCAGGCAAACCTCGCGGCCGCGAGTATTGAGAGAACGATTACGACACTGATCGCGAGCGTCGCGACCGAGCGTTTGCCGACGACACCCTTCTTTCCGAACCGATGTTCCTCGCCATTCCGTAGACGCGTGATGTTGGCGCGATGCGTCCAGAACACGAACGCGGCCACAACAACGCTCAGCGCGAATAACGGCGAGTGAACGCCGACCGTGATGGCGAGCAGCAATGGAAGCATCGCCGCGCTCGTCAACGATCCAAGCGACACGAACCCGCTCGAGAACAACACGACCGCGAAGATCACCAAGGTCAGAAGCGTAGGCAACGGCGCGAGCGCGACAAATACACCGGCCGCCGTCGCAACGCCCTTCCCGCCCTTTCCGAACTTGAGGTAGATCGGCCGCACATGACCAACAATGGCCGCGACGCCGCAAAAAATACCGAGGATGACCGGATCGGCCAACAGTCCACTCAGTTGCGACGATGGTTGCGCCAGCACCAAGCGCGGAAGATACATGACCGGCAACGCGCCCTTGGCCATGTCGAACGCGAACACGGCAATCCCGATTTTCGCGCCGAGCACTCGAATGACGTTCGTGGCGCCGAGATTGCCGGAGCCGTGCTTCCTGAGGTCGACGTTCTTCCACCGGCCGGCGATGTACGCCGCCGGGATGGACCCGAGGAGGTACGAAGCGATGATCGCGGCCGCGAGTGGCCCCACTTAGCCGGCCTTCTTCCGCATGACAATCTTCAACGGGTTTCCGCTAAATCCCCAAAATGAACGAAACCCATTGTGGAGATACCGGATGTAATGCTCCTCCACGAGATCGGGATTATTCCCGAACACGGCAATCGTGGGCGGGTCGGTCTCGACCTGCGTCGCGTAGTTCAGACGTACTTCCCTGCCGGCGGCCTGAGGCGGCTGCAGTCGCGCAAGCAGCTCGCCGAGCTTCTCGTTCACTTCGGACGTCGAGACGCGCTTGTGACGCTCCTCTTCGACGTGGATCAGCACGTCGAGCACCTTGTTGACGCGTTGCCCTGTGAGCGCGGACGTGAACAGGAACGGGACGAACTTGAGGAACGGCGCCTTTTCGTATGCGGCCTTCTCGTACTTCTTCGTCGCCTTGTCGTCCTTTTCCGCCAGATCCCACTTGTTGACGACCATGATCAGGCCGCGGCCCGCCTCCCACGCCAGGGCCGCGATCTTGAGATCCTGATTCTGGATCTCGCCCTCGGTCGCGTCCACCATGAGAATGCAAATATCAGAACGCTCAATGGCGCGACGCGTTCTGAGCGACGAATAGAACTCGATGCCGTCGTCGATCTTGCTCTGGCGGCGAAGACCGGCGGTATCGACGAAGATGAACGGGCGCCCGTGGTACCGCATCGGCGTGTCGATCGAGTCGCGCGTGGTGCCGGCGACCTCTGAGACGACGAGTCGTTCGTGGCCGAGGAGCTTATTCACGAACGACGACTTGCCGACGTTCGGCTTGCCAATCACCGCAACACGCAGCGAATCCTCATGCTCGGCCGCGGCTTCCGGCAGTTTCTTGATCACTTCGTCGAGCAGGTCGCCAGAGCCTTTGCCGTTGATCGCCGACACGGGAAACACCTCGGTCACGCCGAGTGTGTAAAACTCGTAGTAGTCGGTTGAGCGGGGATCGTCGACCTTGTTCGCGACGAGCATCCACGGCTTGCCGGTATTCCGCAGCAAGTCGGCGACGTGATAGTCGCTCGGATGCAAACCCGTCTTTGCGTCGACCACGAGGAGCAACAGGTCCGCTTCGCCGATCGCTTCCGTCACCTGCCGTCGAATTTCGAGGTCCATCGGCGTGTGCGGATCGTCGGCGATGCCTCCCGTGTCGACGAGCCAGAAGGTGTGGCCGGCCCAGTCGGTTTCGGCGAAGTGGCGATCGCGCGTGGTACCGGCTTCCTCCGACAC
Source organism: Gemmatimonadaceae bacterium (assembly GCA_039924785.1). Taxonomy (GTDB): domain Bacteria; phylum Gemmatimonadota; class Gemmatimonadetes; order Gemmatimonadales; family Gemmatimonadaceae; genus JAQBQB01. The sequence continues at coordinate 6,795 of JBDTAE010000343.1, forward strand.
GATGGCGCTGGCGTCCCCCACGATGCGATTGAACAGCTCCGACTTCCCCACGTTCGGCCGCCCGATGAGTGCTACGACTGGGATGCTCACGCGGCTTCCTCAGCAACGCCCGGTCCACCTTCGAGGGCAAGAACATCGATGAAGTCGTATGACGGATAGACCGGAATCGGCAATTGCTCTCGCACGGTGATGAACGGCTCTTCGTCGAGAAAAAGACCGTTGTCGTTGATGCACTCCGCCGGAATGAGTGCGAGGTCGATGTCGGTGCGGTTGGCCAGGGCGCGTTTGATGTCTGCGCCCACGAGCAATCCGGCGGTCG
>JBDTAE010000344.1:0-8280 GCA_039924785.1 Gemmatimonadaceae bacterium
CCGCGCACGGTGAGCGAGTAATACTTCGCGCGGCGGTTGTTGTCCGACACACCCCATTCGGCGGAGATCGCGCCGCCGTCCTCGAGCCGGTGGAGGGCCTTGTAGAGCGCCGAGTCGACGATCTCGAGCTGGTCCTGCGTGCGCGCTTCGATCCATTTGCTGATGCCGTAGCCGTGCATCGGCTCGCGCGAGACGGCTTTGAGCACGAGGAGATCGAGCGTTCCGTGGAGCAGTGCGTTTGCGTCGCCCATCATGTTCCATCCACTAGGTTAGGGGAAACATGTTATCGATCCTCGATGATCGTCAAGGTCATTGAGCGCGCCTCGTCGACGTCGTATTGAACGCCACTCGGCGCTTGGGCTCGCGTTCCCGGTTGCGATCGTCGCGAACATGGGAGTGCCGTTCACGCGATGGCGCGAGACCTGCGTGTGGCGACCCCGGCCATGCGTCAGACATCCAAGAGAATAAATCGCGGCCGCGACGTTTGCGCGCTGACCTGGCCTGAACGCCTCGAAGAGTGCGATAGCGTTCACACCGGTCACCTCGCGCACCTGTCTACACGCTGCGACATTTCTGGTTCGTACGGCGACCTGCCGCTCAAAACCATGGACGCGTTTTCAAACTCTCCGACGACGGAACAGTTGACCACTGCAGGCGGGGCCGACGCGGCAACGGAGCTCTATCGACTGTTGGTCGAGAGCGTCGTTGACTACGCGATCTTCGCGCTCGACCGCCACGGCAACGTCCTGAGTTGGAATCGCGGCGCCGAACGTCTCAAGGGCTACAAAGCCGCTGAAATCATCGGCAAACATTTCTCGACATTTTATCCCGACGTCGATCTTGACGCGGGAAAGCCGGCATGGGAATTGGATGTCGCGACGCGCAACGGCCGCGTCGAAGACGAGGGCTGGCGCATCCGCAAAGACGGATCGCGCTTCTGGGCGAATGTCGTCATCACCGCGCTTCGCGACCCTTCAGGTGAGCTCGTCGGGTTTGCGAAGCTGACGCGAGATCTCACCGCGCGACGAGAGGCCGAACAAAGCGCCCGGGACCTCGCCGCCGCCGAAGCGGCCCGCACAGAGGCGGAGCGCGCCGAGCAATTCACCACGAGCATCATCGCGAGCATCGGCGATCCATTCGTCGCATACGACGGCGATTGGCGATTCAAGTTGGTGAACAAGGCCGCCGCCGAAGGACTGGGCGGTGAGGGCGGATGGACAACCGAACAATTGCAAGGCCGCGTGCTGTGGGACACCTATCCCATGGTATTGGGCACAGTGTTCGAGCACGAGATGAAACGATCGATGACCGAGCGCGTTCCGGTAACGTTCGAAGGATTCAGACCGGAAACAGGCCGCTGGACCGAGGCGTTCTGCTACCCAATGCCCGGCGGCGGGCTCGCGGTGCAATGGAAGAACATCACCGCGCGCAAGCGAGCGGACGAAGCGACGTACTACCTCGCGCGCTCCGCCGACGTGCTTGCGTCGTCGCTCGACTACAACGCAACGCTCGATGCGCTCGCGAAGCTCATCGTTCCGCGACTCGGCGACTGGTGCGCAATCGATCTCATCGAAGTTGACGGATCGGTGCGGCAATTGGCGATCGCGCACGCCGATCCCGCCAAGCTTCAGATGGCGCGCGAGCTGAGCAAACGCTTCGCTCCAAAGCCGGACGCGTCGACCGGAATGCGCCGTGTCATGCGCACCGGAGAACCGGAACTGCTCGTCGACGTCACGGACGAAATGCTCGCGGCCAGCGCGACGAGCGAAGAGCATCTTCAGATATTGCGCGAGCTGGGCCTTCGATCCGCGATCATCGTCCCGCTCACCGCGCGCGATCGGACACTCGGCACGCTCTCGCTGATATCGGCCGAGTCGCAGCGCCGGTACGATGGGAGCGATCTTGCGCTGCTCGTGCAGTTGGGACAGCGTGCTGGTCTCGCCGTCGACAACGCGAGACTCTACGCCGAAGCCCAGGCGACGCGCGCCGAAGCCGAACGCGCGCGGAATGACGCCGAGCGCGCGAATCGCGCGAAGTCGGAGTTCCTCGCGCACATGAGCCACGAGCTGCGCACGCCGCTCAACGCCATCGGTGGATATTCACAGCTCATCGAGATCGGCATTCACGGGCCGGTTACCGCCGACCAAATCGGCGCGTTGCACCGAATCGATTCCGCGCAACGTCGTCTGTTGGCGCTCGTCAACGACGTGCTCAACTTCGCGCGACTCGAGGCGGGGCGCGTCGACTACGTCATTCGGGCGATTCCACTGCGAGAAGTCGTGAGCAACGTGCTGCCGATGGTCGAACCGCAGCTCGAAGCAAAATCGATCCAGCTGTCACATGCGTTCACCGACGAAGCGCCGGATGCACCGCTCCTCGTGTCGGCCGATCGCGAGAAACTCGAGCAGGTGTTGCTCAACCTGCTGTCGAACGCGGCGAAATTCACCGACGACGGCGGCAACGTCGACGTCGTCGTGTCGAAGACTTGCGCCGACAGCAAACGTCGGGTGCAGATTTCGGTGTCCGACACGGGCATCGGGATTCCAAACGACAAGCTCGGCGCGATCTTCGAGCCGTTTGTGCAGGTCGGACGGACGACCAAGAGCAATCATGAAGGCACCGGCCTCGGCCTCGCGATCAGCCGCGATCTCGCACGCGCGATGGGTGGCGACATCGTGGTCTCGAGCGTCGTGGGCCGTGGATCTACGTTCACGCTTACCCTGGAAGACGCAACGAAGTGACGTCGTTCTCGGTGCTCGACCTTTCGCCGATCGTACAAGGCGGAAGCGCGAGCCAGTCATTCAAGAACTCTCTCGATCTCGCGCAGCACGCCGAGCGGTGGGGGTACAAGCGGTTTTGGCTTGCGGAGCATCACGGCATCCCGGGCGTGGCGAGTGCGGCGACGTCGGTCGTTATCGCGCACGTCGCAGGCGGAACGTCGACGATTCGCGTTGGCGCAGGCGGAATCATGCTCCCGAATCATCCGCCCCTGTTGATCGCCGAGCAATTTGGCACGCTCGAGACGCTGTTCCCCGGCCGCATCGACCTCGCGCTCGGCCGCGCGCCGGGCTCGGATCAGGCCACCGCGCAGGCGTTGCGACGATCGCCGAGCTCCGGCGATGAATTCCCGCACGACGTGCTCGAGCTCATGGGGTATTTCAACGACGCGGAATCGGCGCAAGTCGTACGCGCTGTCCCGGGCGCCGGCTTGTCGATTCCCCTATGGATTCTTGGATCGAGCCAGTTCGGCGCTTCGCTGGCGGCGCGACTGGGTCTTCCCTTCGCGTTCGCCTCGCACTTCGCGCCGGCATACCTCGACTCGGCGATTCAGATCTATCGGTCGAACTTTCGTCCGTCGCCGAGCCTCGACCGTCCGCACCTCATGCTCGGTGTGTCGGCGGTCGCGGCAGACACGGATAAGGAAGCGTCGTGGCTCTTCACCTCGTTGCAGCAGACGTTTGTGAATATTCGACGCGGGCATCCCACGCCCGTGCCGCCACCGTCGCGCGACTTCGAGCGAGCGCTCACGCCGTTCGATCGCCAGCAGCTCGATTCTGCGCTGAGCGCGGCGTGTGTTGGCTCGCACGAAACCATGCGAGCGAAACTCGGTGCGTTCATCGAGCGCACGGGGGCCGACGAGCTGATCGTCGCGACGCAGATCTTCGATCATCAGGCTCGGCTGCGGTCGTACGAGATCACCGCGGAAATTCAGCGCGAGCTCGCGGGGTGAACCGGACTCACACAGTCACGCGACCGTCGGTTCCGAGTTGTGAGATAGTGGATGTTGCATCAGGCGCGTGTGGACCGGCCAACGGCAACGTGAAATGGAAGCGCGCTCCGTGACCCAGTTCACTCTCGCACCAGATTCGGCCACCGTGTGCATCCACGATGCCCTTGCAAATGGTCAATCCAAGGCCAATGCCTCGACGGTCGGAACGCCTCGCTTGCCAGAACCGATCGAAGAGCCGCGACAGACTCTCTGGCGGCAAGCCGGGGCCGGAGTCGGCAACGGTGAATTCCACCTCGTGCGGGTTGCCCGACGATCGCGTCGCGCTGACCCGAATGTCATCGTCGGCGCTTACGAATTTCAGAGCGTTGCCGACGAGGTTGTCCAGCACTTGTAAGATTCGCGCAGGATCAGCCATTACCGTGAGGCCGTCTGCTACCGTGCCGGCCTCGAAGCGAACGTTCTTGATGTTGGCGCGAATCTGCCAGGTTTCGCGGACCTGATTTAGGAGGTCGCTCACAGGAACCGCCTCGACCTCCAACGCGAGTTTTCCGGACTCGAGGCGTGTCACGTCAAGCAGATCGCCGATGAGACGATTCATCGTACGCAGAGCGCGACGAATAATGCCGCTGATCTCAGTCCGGTTTTCCTGCTTTCCCAAGGGTTCGATCAGCAGTTCTGCAGCCGCCGAGACGAGTGAGAGTGGATTACGGAGATCATGTGCGACGATCGCGAGGACTTCTTCGCGCGCACGCGCGATCTGTTCCGCTGATTCGCGGCGGGTGTGTTCAGCCTCGTAGACTCCCGCGCGAACGAGTGCGCTCGCCGTGGCCTGTCCGTGGAGTTGCAGGAGCACTTTGTCCGTTTCCGTCAGCTCGTGCGGCTCGCGCGAGCTCAGTGACAGCACTCCCATCGTGAGATCGCCGTTACGCAACGGGAGGTACACTCGCGTCGCCCAGCTTGGATGCGCTCCCGGCTGTCCGGAGGATGACGTCGCCTCACTACGAGTTTGAACCCATACCGGTCGTCCGGATTGCAGAGCCTCCATGAGCGCGGCGTCATGGCGACACGATGTTGCTTCCGTTTGCGTCTCCAGCGCGTCCGACGACTCTTCGCGCGGGCCGGCTGGCGGGACCAATTCGAGCGTGCCATTTCTCGACAGGACGACGAACCCATCCGTCACCCGAGAGAGCGGGGAGGCTGCACTCTGAGCGACGTGCACGACCTCCATGACAGTCGGCGCCCTGGACAGCGTGTCGGTAATCGACTGCAATCGCATCGTGCTCTCGGCGAGATGCGTCGCGGCATCGCGCGCGTTCGTGAGGTTTTCGTTTGCCTCGTGCAGGTTCTCGCCGAGCGTGCTCACTTCGTCGATCTTTTCTTCCAGCGACCCGTTGACTCGCTCTAACTCGGCGGCGCGCTCCGACGATCTCCGTTGCGCGGCGCGAAGCGAGCTCGTGGTCGACCCGATGATGAGGGCCACGGTGATAAAGATCAGAGCATTGACACCCTCTTCCGGATGCTTGAAGTCGATGAGCCCGGCAGGAGGTAGAAAAAAGTAGTCGATCGCCACCAGTGACAGCGCACTCGTGAGCAGTGCGGGACCGAATCCACCGATTCGCGCCGCCGCCGCGATAGCGGCGGCAAAGATGATGTCCTCAGTATGCGTAGCGACGCGTTGGAGCATCAGCGCCACCGCGAGGCCGGCCGCCGCGGCGGCGACCGCGAGCGCGTACGAGCGCGCGATGATCATACGGTCGCGCGGCGCAGGGTCCGCGTCCTTGGTATTGAACCCTGCAGGATTACTCATTTGGTGGCCGCGTCGCTCACTGCCGATCGCACGGGACTTCCAGCGTGTGGCGTCCGCCGATTGGCCACCGCGAGAATTCAGCGATTAAAATCTTCAACCATTGCGAGCAAATCGCGCGCCGCGCCACGGACAGACGGTAGCCTAGCGCGGGCTGATGTCGCGCACGATAGACGAGGGTTCACGTCCGTACGCCAGGTCGCGCAGCAACCCGAGCACGGCCTCACCGCCAACGCGGCCCTGGAGCGGATCGATGATGTTGTGCGGCAAGCGAAGCGAGTCTGGAATCTCGAACACGCGAACGCGTGCGCCGTGACTCGACCAGTTCCGTGCGAGCGCTTCTGCCGCGGAGTTGCTCACGGTACGGTCGCTCGCGTTGACGAGCGTGGTGATGTCGAGAGTAAGCGGCCTTTCGCGCGTCGACTCGCCGAGCACGGTCCTGCCCAGTTCCAAGATCTCGGCGATGGCGCGGGTATTGATGCCCGGTTCTCGATCAGGCCGCGAAGCGTCCGGCTGCCCGCGTCGAGTCATGCTCGGCAAGCGATCCGCGAGGCCAACCAACGGGCGGTCGAATAAAGACGGAACGCGCCCCGGTTCGATCGCCGGAGCAATCAGCACAACACGTAACACGGAGCGCTGCTGAGCAATCCATGCGGCAACAACCCCTCCCATGCTCAACCCAATCACAACGACCGAGTCTCCAAGTCCGCGGGCTTCATTGACAATGGAATCCGCGGCGCCGGTCAACTGAGCCGCGGTGAGTTTTCCAAGCGCACTCGCATTTCCCCCGCGCAATCCGTGTTGCGGGAGTCTCGGCACATACACGTTGTTTCCGTCACCGTTGAGCAAATACGCAAGCGCTTCGAACTGGCGAGGAGAGTCGGTGAGCCCGTGCAGCAGGACAATCGCCCGAGGCGTCGGCGCCTCCCCCTTCAACAAAATGCTGCGGGCACCGGTCAAAGCCACGCTGTCATCGATTTGCTGTCGCCGAGCGATTGCCGCGATAGACCGCTGGAACAGCGATTGGTCTTGCAGCTGTGCGAGGAGCCCGTTTGAAATCGGGGCGAGAACGGCAAGAATTCCGAGCAAGACATTCGCAGCCGGGGTGACAAGAATGCGTGCTTTCGCTCGGCAGCCCGCGACGCTGCTCATCGGTCGGAGCGCCACACCGCTCGAATCGTCGCCTCGTCTTTCGCGGTCAGCGGAAAGAAACGCGCGCTGTCGGAAACGAACGACGACGGCCGGCATGAGGCAGGACGACCGCACATCAGCGTCGTCGAGTCGGCATTGTGGCTCAGGCCGAGGACGTGTCCGAGCTCGTGCGCGACCACATTGCGAACGGTGTTCGGCAGTGTGAGCGGCGGAATGTCGGCCCGGCGCAAACCGACGACGCCTTTGCTGCCCTTCTTCCACGGAATACTGAACGACACGAAGTCGCCCTGCGACAGCGCGATCACGACGTCAGCGGGAATGTCCGTGATGCGCTCCAGAACGGTATTGTCCCTCAACCCGCCATACGGCACGGCAACGCTAGCCGAGGCGAGAATGTTGTCCGGCACCGAATCGCCGCGCACCGTGCCGGAGTCGAACCGCGCTTTCACGCCCAGCCGCGCAAATTCGCTGTTCCAGTGCGCAAGCGCCTCGCGCGCGAAGGGAATTCTCGAATCATTCCCGGCGCCGAGAAAAGCGACGCGAAGAACGGGATTCGCCCAGTCGCGCGACGAGACCGACGCGGTGTTCGAATCGTGCGGACGGCAGCCCGCGGCGGCAATGAGCAACGCCGGTGCAAGCCAGCGGCGAGTCGTTTTGAACATGCTCATGGTCACTCCGTGAGTATCGGCGCGGCGCGCGAAACGCCGCGTCGGAGACACCGCGAGAAACGTACGCTGACTGCCACCTGTGCGTGGGCTCGCTCGGGCCGGTGCGTTCCCGCTGGAGCCGACTTAGGGCGACGCGGGTTCCGTCGCGGTAGGCTCGGCACGCTTGACGACGGCGGCCTGACGGCGGAACGTTCACGTCCAACCTTCCGACGATGAATATGACTCCCGCATCCGATTCCGCAGTCGTCATCAGCCCCGACCAGTTCCGCGAAGCATGGCAGGGACACCGCACGTTGACGCGACGCACCATCGCCGCGTTTCCCGACGATAAACTTTTCTCATATTCCATTGGCGGCATGCGTCCGTACTCGGCCCTCGTGATGGAGTTCATCGGCATGGCGACGCCGACCCTCGAGGGTATCATCACCGGCAAGTGGGCCCAGTTCGCACCGGCCGCCGCGACGACGAAGGAGGATCTACTCGCGCTGTGGGACCAGACGACAGCGGACATCGATCGTCTCTTTCCGACGATCCCCGTGCATCGCTTTCAGGAAGTCGACACTGCGTTCGGCCAGTGGAAGATGCCGATCTATTCGTTGCTGTTGTATCTCGTCGACAACGAAATCCATCACCGCGGGCAGGGTTATGTGTACCTGCGGTCGCTCGGCATCGAGCCACCGCCGTTCTACGAGCGCGCATAAGTCCGATGCGAGAGCGTAGCGTGTTTCGGCGCGGCGCTCTCGCATTCGCTCCACTGCTGGTCGCCGGCAGGCTCGTCGCCGGTGCGCAGACGATCACGGCGGCGGGCGGTTCCGCACAGCTCGACCTTCGAGCGGCGGGCGCGGGAGCGATTCGCGTTACGCTGTCGCCGCTCGCCAACGTGCGGGATCTTCCATTTTCGCCCGCCGTGGCGGAACGCGCCTACG
>JBDTAE010000345.1:0-7106 GCA_039924785.1 Gemmatimonadaceae bacterium
CGCTCAACGCGTCGGACGACGATTTCTACGACTGGCTTCATCCGAGCGAGCGTCTCATGGCGCGGTTAATGGTACGGATGTATGCTGACGCGCGCGCCGGAGCGATTCTTCAGCCGTTCGGCGACGGCGCGCATCTCGCAACGGCCGTTGCAGCGAGCGGGCACCGTTGGCAGGTTTATGATTTTTGAATCTCACGCGACGGCGGCGCGGCAGCAGATCGCGGTTTCTTGTCGCTACATGCCGCTGCGGCGCCGTTACACGACACCGATGTTCGGCAAGAGGGTTCTGCGGCGCGCTCACTCGACAACGATCGACGACGAGCTCACACGGATGGTCGGCGAAGTAGCTCCGCTCGATTGTTATTCGACAGCGATTGAAGATCAGAAGGCTCGGACGGCTCGACGAGCGACTCCGATGGAAGGTGAGAGGGCTCGGATGGCCCGACAGCAGACTCCGATGGAACGTCAGTCGGCGCTGACGCAAGGTGATGACACCCCGATCGCTGGCGATTGGGGTGCGCTCGATACCGAGATGAGAAAGGGACAAGGTGAGATTGTACCAAGCGGTCGAAATGGCGTGCCGCTCGATCGTCAGGCGACGCTGGTCGATGTTGAAGAAGCATCAATCGTTCGAAAGGGAACGCTGCTTGATCGTCAGCCGGCAGCGATCGGTGTTGAAGTAGCACCGACGGTTCGAAGGGATGCTCCGATCTACCTCGCGCCTGCTGCGACTCAACGTCATGGAGCATCGATCGACAGCAGGAGAAGTCCGATCGACGTAGAGACGATCGCGATGGATCGCGGGGGAACTCCGACTGTTCGGAAGTCAGCTCGGTTCGAGCATTGCACGACGATGATGGACCTCGAAGACGCTCCGATCCTCCGAGCGGCGGCTTCGACCGATTGTTGTAAGCGAGAGCCGACCAAACCGCTCGGCAGTTTTAGCCGGAGTCCCTGATGCCGCAGACGATCGGGAACAAGTCCTACTACTCGAAGAACAACTTCGACCTGATTCGGCTGATCGCCGCCCTGCAGGTTGTGCTCGTGCACGCCATCGACGATCTGCACATTCAGAGCTTTGCGCGATTCGAATCGATCATCGAATACTTCCCGGGTGTCCCAGCGTTCTTCTTCATTAGCGGTTTCCTGATCAAGGCGGCGTGGGAGCGAAACCCGAACGTTCGATTGTTCTACGGCAACCGTGCGTATCGCATTCTTCCGGCGCTTTGGGCAAGCGTCATCGTCGCGATAATCACCCTCGTTCTGTTCTTCGATCGTGGGGTACTTGCGGCGAACGCCAAGCAGTTTGCGCTATGGGTCGTGGGTCAAGCAACGATCGGCCAGGTGTGGACGCCGGGGTTCCTGCGCGCGTACGGTATCGGGGCGGTGAACGGATCGCTCTGGACGATTCCGGTGGAGTTGTCGTTCTACGCCGTTCTTCCGCTCATGGCGTGGCTCTTTGCCCGCCGCGTGAACCCGAACTGGTTTCTTCCGATCGTGATCGTCGCGTCGTTTGCCATCAACTACGCAGTGGCGTTGTGGACGCCGGCCAATCCGCGGATGATCTTTGGCCAGCAGCTCTTAATGGCGTCGCCGATCCCATGGATCGGCATGTTCTGCATGGGCATGCTGGTGCAAACGAACATCGACAAACTGTACGCGTTCTTTGCGGGAAGAGCGTGGATCTTTCTCGTCGTGTTCGTGGTCGTGTCCATACTCAGCGCGACGTTTCCGGTGTACCCGCTTCTGTCCGGGCCGACCGCTGTTGTGGGGGGCGGCAATCGCATTGGCGTCGCGAACTATCTCAGCATCTGCGCGCTCGTGCTTTCCGCAGCGTACTCATTTCGCGGTGCGTCTGACAGGCTCCTTCGGCGAAATGATCTCTCGTACGGCCTGTACATCTCCCACGCGCTCGTCATCAACGTCGTCGTGCAGGAGGGCATCCTCGGAATGAATGGATTCTCGATAGTGATGCCCGTTGTGGTCGCGCTCGCCGTCGTTTCGTGGGTCTTTCTCGAAAAGCCGATGCTTGGAAGGAGAAAGGCGAGTCTTTACCGACACTAGATCCGCCTTGGCGGGAGATCTTGCGGGACGATAGTAAAGCTCGCACGCCCGTCGGCCGCGGCATAATGTTGATCCAGACTTGGCCTTGATTTTGCCGACTTTCGGCAATCGCATCAGCTTGCCGCATATGCCTGCGCAATATCGCGTTAGTTTTGCGGGCGATCCTCTGCTACGCTCATCTGCGCGGTGGCATGGGTTGTTAGCCGCTCGCGTGATTCGAGCGTTCCCAAGTCTACGGCCGTGCGAAACTATCGATCAGACGATGCGCCGATCATGAATGGAAAAAGCGAAGAGGGACCGACGGGACCGAACGTCAATTCACGTCGCCTTCCGACGCATACGCTTTCGAGCGTGTTCGCATGAATCTGTCATTGTTGCGAGTCCTTCGATGTCCTGTGACGCGCGAAGAACTCAACGCGCACGCCTTCGTAACTGTTTCGGGACCGCGCGGCACGGAGGATATCGGCGAGGGAATTCTTGTCGCGAGACTTTCGCAGAACACCTATGCGGTACGTGATGGCATTCCAATCATGTTTCCGGGTGGTCTGCCGAGCGACTTTAGTTCCCGGTATTCATCGGAGATCCGTGAAACTCTCGACCACCCTGTTGTAAGCACCTCCGGAACACGTCAGGCGTGGAGCTTTTCGACTCAATGGCAGACGCATGCGGAGCTCGGAGTAGATCGAACCTGGGGCTTCACGGCGGAATCGCGAGTTGAGCAAATGTTGCTCGAGACATGCTTACCGCGCGAGTTCTTCCGCGGCAAAGTACTGCTCGACGCCGGCTGCGGAAATGGTAAGCTCACGCAGCAGATAACGACTCTGGGCGCAGAAACCGTCGGTATCGATTTTTCCGACAGCGTGGTTCAGGCACATGCGCGGCGTTCGTCGCCGAATGTCCACTACGTTCGAGGTGATCTGCAGCGGCCTCCGTTCGCCGCAGGCGCATTCGACGTCGTCGTCTCCAACGGCGTGTTGCACCACACCCCGAATACAGAGCGTGCGTTCCAAGCGGTCGCGACGTGCGTCAGGGACGGCGGTGCATTCTACATGTGGCTGTATTCCAAGCCGGAGAGTTTCGTTCGCCGGTACCTCTACTACGGCGGCATCGACAGCGTGCGCGCTGTCGCCTCCCGCTTACCGCCCGGTGGAAAGCGAGCGGTCGCGCGCGCTGCCGCGTACCTCGCGCGCGCCAAGTATCAAACCAGCGGGAAGACCGTCGATTCAGAGACTTTTAACGAGCTGATTATCGGCCTCATGGACACGCTGACCCCACGGTGGCGTCACTACCACACGCCGGTCGAAGTCGCGCGCTGGTATTTCGAGGCTGGTTTTGGAGCACCGACAGTCTCGCACTGGGACAACCCTTATGGTTTCGGTGTGGTCGCGACGAAACAAAGACTCGTCGCCACTCCCGGCTCGAATTTCGACGAGCAATGGAGCCGACGCGACGCCGCAAAGCCGCCGGAGTCTTTGCCAGCGGCCACCGCGTGAATCGCTAGACGCCACCCCCCATTTTCCAAACCGCGGCGATGATGTCCGATTCGGCCATACCGTACTCGCTTCGCAAGTACGATTGGCTCCCGACGACGCTCGCGAACCCACCGCGAAGACCGATCCGCGAGAATCCGTTCGGCATCACGCCCGCGTCGAGCAACGCTTCAGCCGTCGCGCCGCCCAATCCCCCTTCGACGACGTGCTCTTCGACCGTGACGATACCGCCGGTTTCACGCGCGGCCGCGATGAGAGATTCCGTGTCGAGCGGTTTGATGGTGTGCATGCTGAGCACACGACACACAATGCCCTCAGCCGCCAGCTGGTCGGCCGCCTTCAATACGGTCGCGAGAATCCCGCCCGTCGACACGATCGTTGCGGCCGATCCTTCACGGAGCCGTCGCGCGTGTCCGAGCTGAAAGACTTCGCCCTCGCGCTCGGTGCGACCGGCGGTCGATTTGTCGAGCCGGAGATAGGTTGTTCCGCGCTGCGCAACCAACGCCGACACCGACTGCGCAGTTTCCCAATCGTCGCCCGGAGCCACGACGGTCACACCCGGAATCGCTCGCATAATGCTCAGGTCTTCCATCGCGTGATGAGACATTCCTAACGCGCCGTAGCTGAAACCGCCGCCCACGGATACGACGTTCACGTTGGCATCGTGATAGGCGGCGTCGTTCCTGATCTGCTCCAGGCAGCGCAGCGTCGGAAAATTGCCAATGGAGTAGGTGAACACCACACGTCCCTCGAGCGCGAGTCCCGTCGCCAGCCCGGTCATGTTTTGCTCGGCGACGCCCGCGTTCATGAATTGCCGGGGAAACCGTTCTTCGAACTTCGTCAGAACGCCAAACCCCAGGTCACCGGTGATCAGGAAGATCCGCGGGTCCTGCTCGGCGAGAACGGAAAGCCGTTCGATGAAGACATCCCTCATGAGGCGTCGCTCAATTCGAGCAGCGCGGCGTCGAACTCCGCGTCGCGCGCGGTGCGATAGTGCCACAGCACGCTGTGTTCCATGAACGAGACGCCTTTCCCCTTGATCGTGTGCGCGAGAACTACCGTCGGCGCGTCGCCCGGCTTTCCGCGAACGTCGAGCGCCGCGGGGAGCGCGTCGTGATCGTGCCCGTCGACCTCGACGACGTTCCAGCCGAACGCGCGCCATTTGTCGGCGAACGGCTCGAGCCCGATCGTTTCCGCGACGGGTTTGAGACTTTGAATCTTGTTGTAATCCACGACCGCGACCAGACTGTGCAACTTGTGGTGGCCCGCGAAGAGGATGGCTTCCCAATTCGAGCCTTCGTCGCACTCGCCATCGCTCAACACACAGAAGACCCGATGCTTGGCATCGTCGAGCTTCGCAGCCAGTGCCATTCCGCCGGCAACCGGGAGTCCGTGCCCCAACGACCCCGTCGAAAACTCGACGCCGGGAATTCCCTTGTGCGAGACGTGCCCGCTGAGGTGAGAGCCGTCCTGGTAATGGGTCGCGAGCTTCGATTCGGGAAAAAATCCACGCAGCGCCAGCGCGGCGTACACCCCCGCTCCGGCGTGCCCCTTGCTCAGAACGAACCGGTCACGGTCAGGCCAGTCGGGCCGGTTCGGATCGACGGAAAGCACAGCGCCGTACAGCACGGCGATGATATCCGCCATGGAGAAGACAGAGCCAATATGTGAACTGCCTCCGATGCTGGTCATCCGGAGTGCGTGTCGCCGGATTTGTCCGGCGAGCGTCCTGGTATCGAGGGGCTTGTTGACAGTCATTGCCTGAATGAATCACGAGGTGCGGCGCATTGCAATGTTCGTGCTGCCTATCCATGATTCGCCGAGCGAGCTACGCTCGCGTGCGGGCGAACGGTGTGCGCATCGGTGTTCTCATCCTTCAATGAAAGTGGAATGGTTCGGGACTCGGAACTCGAAGACGGACGTGACGCCAAGAAACGGGAGGACGACGAGATCTCGGTATATCAGATCGGCGCATCGCTCTTGCGACACCGCTGGAGCATTGCGCGCTGGATTTTCGCTGTCGCCATCGTTTTCGGCCTGTCGACGCTGCTCGGCAAACCCAGCTATACGTCGATGTCGTCGTTCACCCCGCAGGTTTCGACCGAAGGCAGCCGCTCTGGGCTCGCGAGTCTCGCCGGGCAATTCGGCATCAGCCTCGGCGGCGGAGACGGTCAAGGGACTTCGCCGGACTTCTATTCTGATCTTCTAAAGTCGCGAGTCATTTTGGCACCCATCGCCGCTGACACGTTCACGGTGACCGAGGAGCAGCGAAAAGCCGTGACTTTCCTTGATCTCTACCAGATCAAGGCCGCGACGCCCGAACGCCGTCTCGACCTCGGTGTTGCCAAACTACGCAGTCTCGAGCAGACGAGCATCACGACCAAGACCGGGGTGGTGCAGGTCTCGGTCACAACGCAATGGCCGAGCGTGTCCTTGGCGTTGACGCAGCGACTCGTGGCAGGCGTGAACGCCTTCAACCTCAGAACGCGGCAGGGGCAAGCTTCCGAAGAACGCCAGTTCACGGAAACGCGGTTGCAGGAAGCCAAGACGGCGCTTCGAGGAGCTGAGGATCGACTTCAGGCGTTCTTGCAAAGCAACCGCCAGTTCGCCGGAAGCGCTGAGCTGAAGTTCCAGCAGGATCGGTTGGAGCGAGAGGTCGGCCTCGATCAGCAAATCGTCACGTCGCTCTCTCAGTCGTACGAAGAAGTTCGTATTCGCGAAGTCAGAAACACGCCCGTGATCACGATGGTCGAGCCTCCCACGACGCCGACAGTCCCCAACCCGCGCGGACGCGGGCTGCGTATCTTGATCGGACTCGTGCTTGGCGGCGTTGTGGGCGTGATCCTCGCGCTTGTCGGGGATCTTTCGCGGCGGAGCCGGACCGACGGCGACCCTGATGCCGTCGCGTTCTTCTCTGAATTGCAGGATGCGAAGCGAGACATGAAGCGCGTTGTTCCGGGTCTCGGAAAGCGAGCGGATTGACCGTGGCCGAGCGAGCGGCGCGGGCCGATCGCGGACTCGTGATCTCGCGCCAGGTCGTCAAGCAGCGATTTGCGCTCGTCGTCGCGAGTACTCTGCTGTTGTTGGCGATGAACTGGGTGTACGTGAACATCCTCGTTGGCATCTACGGTGAGACAGGGTATCCGGGATACCCCTACGCGCACTGGGGCTTGGGACTCCACGTTGCGTGCTGGTTGCTCGGCATCAGTCCGGTCCTCTGGTTGCCGATCTCGGCGCGGCGTCCGTCGCAGGTCCTCATCTGGTGCATGTACCTCATGATCATCGTTCCAACCGCGGTCGTCGGGTCGTATGCGCTTCAGCAGCCGCCGCAAATCCTGTCGATGCTGGTGTGGATGATCATTGGGCTCGCGACACTACAGGCGACGGCCCTCCTTCCGTACCTGCGCTTTCCCGCGGTGCGCGCCAACCGGCGGTTGTTTTGGCTGATTGTCGGCGGAATGAGCGTCGCCGCGTACGCCATCACGATCCGAACGTACGGCACGACGATTCGCCTCGTCACCCTCCAGGAGGTGTACCTGCAGCGCGGCCTCGC
>JBDTAE010000346.1:0-5948 GCA_039924785.1 Gemmatimonadaceae bacterium
CCGCATGATCATGCCGACGGACATGGCAATGACATGGGAGTTTCCGATTCACCTGTTTCTGTGCGGCCTGGTCACGTACCTGTTCCTGCGGGCGTGGCGCTTTGGGTATTACAGTGCGCTCATCGGTGGCCTTGCCTACATGATGGGTGGATCGATCGCAGGAACGGCTTCTCCGGGCCATGACGGAAAGCTCTTCGTCAGCGCCATGCTGCCGCTGATCCTTCTCCTGTTGACGCGTGGCAGTCGCGACGGACGTCTATGGGCATGGGGTGGTGCCGCGTTGACCATCGGACTCGCGGTGCTCTCACCGCATCCGCAGGCGCTGCAGTATCTGCTCCTCGTTGCCGGCGCGTTCGCGCTCTATGTCGCGTTCGCGAATCATCCCGGGTTTCCTCCGTTGCCACGCAACACCGCGCTCGCTCGCCTCGGCCTCGCGGCCGCTGCGGTTGGCGTTGGTATGTTGATGGGAGCGGTGCAGTATATGCCGGTTCTGTTTGAGTATATCAAAGCGTCGCCGCGCGCCGGCGGCCACGATCTGGCGACGGCCCAGAGCTATTCGTTCCCGATTGAGGAAACGCTCAACGCGTATCTGCCGCAATTTTCTGGCATCCTCGACCGGTACTGGGGACGCAACGGAATCCATTTCCACAGCGACTATTTTGGTGCAGTGGTCCTGGTCCTGTTCGGCGCCGCGTTCGGCGAGTCCGATCAGAAGAACTTTCGTCGGTTCTGGATTGGCGTCGGGGTTGTCTCGCTCCTATGGGCATTCGGCGGCAACACGCCGTTCTTCCAGTTGATCCTCGCCGTCGTGCCGGGCACGAAGTACTTCCGCGCGCCGAGCGTCATTATCTACGTCACGGCATTCGCGGTTTCGGTGTTGGCTGCAATCGGTGCAGAACGAATTCTTTCGAAA
Organism: Gemmatimonadaceae bacterium; assembly: GCA_039924785.1. Classification (GTDB taxonomy): domain Bacteria; phylum Gemmatimonadota; class Gemmatimonadetes; order Gemmatimonadales; family Gemmatimonadaceae; genus JAQBQB01. The sequence continues at coordinate 914 of JBDTAE010000346.1, forward strand.
CGCGTGAGCCCACGGTACGCCGTCGCGTGGGGGATTGCCGCTGCCGTCGTCGCGCTATTGATGTCCGTCGGAGGGTACACCGCTATTGCCGGAATGGTGTTGAATACAATGACGAGCCAGTACCCGCCGCAGTATATCTCGTTATTCAGCGACAAATCAGCTGCTAACACTGGAGCCGCGATCCTCGGCGCGTGGCGTTCATTCGCCTTTGTGCTGCTTGCGGCGGGGTGCATCTGGGCGTTCCTCAACGACCGGATTACGCCGAGAGTCGCCGCGATCGCCCTCGCCGTTCTCGTCACGGTCGATTTGTGGTCTATCGAGCGTTTGTATTGGCAGTTCTCGCCGCGCGCGTCGGTGCTCTACGCGTCGGATCCGGCAATCGACGCCATTCGAAAATCAGAAACACAGACTGGAAAGATGGGCCGCGTGCTCGTCTTTCCCGCGGGGCCCGGTTTGGTCGGACGCGACCCCGCGTTCAGCGGAAACGCCCTGTGGAGTCACGATCTCCGTGTAGTGCGAGGCTATCACGGCAACGAGCTCGGCAGATATCAACGCGTTGTCGGGCCGGACGCCGATTCGAACAGCACGCCGCTTCTTCCGCAGTTCTGGCGTCACGAGAACGTTCGGTACATGTACACGGGACTCGATCCGTCCACCATGTCGAGACTCGACAGCACTCTTAAACTGGACGGACATATCACGACGATTGCGGGCCCCGTGCGCGACGCCGCTGGTTCTATGGTGTATTCATACGAGTTACCGGGGGACAATCCTACGGCGTGGGTCGCAACGTCTATGGCCAAGGCTGGAGACGACCAAGCGTTCGCGACGATCCTCGATCCGCGCTTCGATCCCGCTCGCGTTGCGATTTTCGATTCGTCGGCAACGGTGACCGCCCCGGCACTTCAGGGCCTACCTGAACCCGCCGCTCAGCACGCCACGGTGACTGCGGCCCCGGCCGGAGCGTATGACATTTCACTCGATCAGCCGTCTACCGCTGGTGAAGCACTCGTCGTTTCAGACAATTACTTTCCCGGGTGGCAGGCGACCGTCAATGGCGCGCCCGCCGTCGTCGCACGAACCGATTTCAATTTGATTGGCGTCGTGCTTCCCGCGGGCGCCAAGACAGTGCAACTCCGTTTTGTCGACGCGGCCTACGAGCGAGGAAAGGTGTTCACGTGGGCGGCGATACTCTTGGCCATCGTGATGTTGGCCGGCGGATTTGTGGCCGATCGTCGCAACCGCGGAACGACCGCTCCGGCGTGATGACGCGACGGGCGGGCTTAGTGTGTTTACCGATCGCCATACCCTGAAGGAGTTGGTCATGACTTCTGCGGCTCGCTTTAGCGCGCGTCTTTCATCATTCGCAACCGTCGCGGCAATTGCCGCTTTCACCGCGTGCGGCGGAACGACGGAAACCAAGACGCCGCCCGTAGTGAAGGACGTCACGCCGGCCACGGTGGTTCCGTCGGCGACCGACACGCTACGCGGCGTTGTTGGCACGAGTCCCGGAGCTGTTTCCGTAATCGTAAAGAACAAGTCAGGCGAGTTGATCGACAGCGCCGTTGTGACGTTTGCCATCGGCTCAGGCGGCGGTATAGTTGGCAGCAGCTCTGTACGAACTGTATCGGGGCAGGCGTCCACAACATGGACGCTCGGACAGTCAGTCGGCCTTCAGACGTTGACGGCAACCGTCGGCGGATTGACCGCAACCTTCAATGCCATCGCGAGCGCTTCCACCGCCGCGGCAATCACGAAAGTCGCCGGGGACCTTCAGACCGCGACGATCGGTGCGAATGTTACCGCACCTTCGGTGAAGATCACCGACAAGTTCGGTAATCCAGTTCCCGGGGCGCTCGTGACGTTTAGCGTCACAGGTGGCGGCGGCTTGGTGAGCGGTGCGGCCGTTAACACCGGTGCTGACGGCGTCGCAACGGTCGGAGTGTGGCGATTGGGCACCGTCGCTGGCTTGAACACGCTGACGGCGGGCACTGGCAGCCTATCAGTAACCTTTACGGCGACCGCGAGCCCGGGCGTCGCCGCAACACTCACGACTACTCCAACGTCCGTTGGCGAGCTCACGCTTGGCCAGACGGTGCAGTTCACGGTGCTTGCGGCTGACGCCTCCGGGAACGTCATTTCGAATCCCACCGTTACTTGGACAAGCTCGAACACCGCGGCGGCCACCGTTTCGGCCACCGGACTCGTTACGGCTGTCGGTGCCGGTACTGCAATCATCACGGTCTCTTCGGGCTCGGTTGCGTCGACGGGAGTGGCGCTTTCAATCATCGGCCATCCGTCGACGACGGTGCTTTCGGCTCCGATCTCGGTTGCACCCGGCGTTCCCGGCGATCTCGCGTTCACCCCGACGGCCATCGCTGTCGCCGTCCCGGGCCTGAGCCGCGTCGTCTTCTTCGATCCGACAGCGACCGTTCAAACGGGTCAAGTGTCGCTGACGACGCCCGTCCAGATTCTCGTCGCCCCGTCGGCTGCTGCAAAGCCCGTCGTCGCGATCAATCCGTCGACGTCGAGCCGAGTGTGGTTCATCGATCCAAGCGGCGCGACGGGCATCGACAGCGCCGACGTTCCGGAGTTCGTAAAGGCCGCAGCGATCACTGCTGACGGGAGCCGCCTCTACATGATGCTCTCCGACGGCACTATGGCGGTGTACGACGGCAACACCCATTTGTCGATCACGCGCATTTTGCTCGGCGGTGGCGTCACCGCAATCAAGCTGGCGCCGGGCGATACGTCGCTCTACGCCGTCACGAATGTGGGTGTCATCTTCGAGATCGACACGCGCACCAACTCCGTAAAACGCCAGATCATCGCCAGCGTCAACTCAACCGATTTCGTCATCGGGCGAGACGGTTTGTTCTATCTGCTCGATGCCACGAACCGCTTGGTGAAAATCTTCAACATCACCACGCTGACGACCGTTCGAACGCTCGCGATTGGCGCGAACCCCACGTCGATTGCGGTGACGCCGGATCTCAAACAGATCTGGATAGGTTATAGTGCGAACCTCATTTCCGTCTTTACGGGGAGCGTGGCGAGCGGATACATCAGTACCGCGGACATCCTAACCGCGGGCGCCGCACCGATCCGCGTCTACATTAGCCCAACCGGCAGTTTCGCCGCTATCACGAATTTCGGTGGCTGGATCGACATCGTCCGATAACGAACAGGTTCCGTTGGCAACGGCCTCTGCACGCACTAGTGGAGAGGCCGTTGCCGAACGTGCACTCATCAGCGTTCCGACCTACAACGAGCGCGAGAACATCGCTCGGCTGATCGAGACGGTCCTGGCGCAGGACACGCGTCTCGAGATTCTCGTCGTCGACGACGGGTCACCAGACGGAACCGGCGAGATCGTCCACGGGATCATTGCGGTCAACCCGCGCGTCCACATCCTCGAGCGGCCGAGGAAGATGGGCCTCGGAACGGCGTATGTTGCCGGCTTTCGGTGGGGGCTGGCGGCGCAGTACGACTTCATTTTCGAGATGGACGCCGATTTCTCCCACGATCCCGGCCACCTCGGCGAATTTCTGAGGAATATCGAAGGCGCCGACCTGGTGTTGGGATCGAGGTATCGCGATGGCAAGGTGACGATCGTAAACTGGCCGATCGCGCGCCTTATGCTCAGTTATTTCGCGAATGTATACGCACGAATCGCGTGCGGTTTGCCGGTCTGGGACGCAACGGGCGGTTTCAAGTGCTTTCGCCGGCGAGTTCTCGAAGCTATTGATTTGGATAAGGTTCGGTCGAACGGGTACGCATTTCAGATTGAGATGAGCTACAGGGCCTGGAAGCGCGGATTCAGGATTGTGGAAATTCCGATCGTGTTCGTCGACCGGACCGAAGGGCAGAGTAAGATGTCGAAGCACATTGTGTGGGAGGCGGTCTGGATGGTTTGGCGGCTTCGTTGGTGGGGAATTACCAACCAGTACTGACCTCATCCGGTGAGTGGAAACGATGATTCCGTCTGGTCGGTCGTTCTTTAAAATGAGTGGGTCGGGGAACGACTTCGTGATGGTCGACTGTCGATCCGAAGCCCCTGGAGCTCTCGCGCAGGCAGACACGGTCGGCCGGATCTGCGCCCGTGCGACGGGCGTTGGTGCGGACGGAATCGTCTTTCTCGAGCCCTCGGACGTCGCCGCGGTGCGATTAGTCTACCTAAACTCTGACGGTTCCCGCGCTGAGCTCTGTGGAAACGCAACGCTCTGTACCGCGCGGTTGGCGGTGGAGTTGGGAGCTGCAGACCCGGCGGGCTTCACCATCGAAACCGATTCCGGCGTCGTCGAGGCTCGGCAGTTTGGCGGCGCATTCGAGATCGATCTGCAACCGGTCCGGGACGCTCAGCCGGACCTTCCAGCCATTCCGGTTGAGCGGGGCGAACAACGGCTGGGCTATGCGACGGTGGGCGTGCCGCACGTGGTCATCCGAGCGGATGATGTGGCGACAATCGACGTCGTCGGGCGCGGCCGCCCAATTCGCCGTCATAGGAGTCTGCCACGCGGCGCGAACGCCAACTTTGTTTCGCCGAAGTCCGACGGTCGGTGGCGCATTCGGACCTACGAGCGCGGCGTCGAGGCTGAAACGCTGGCGTGCGGCAGCGGGTCGGTGGCGACAGCGATTTTGCTCACGGAATGGGGCGAGATTTCCGGCGGCGGGGCTGTCGAGCTCGAGACCGCTTCAGGGTTGACCCTCCGAGTTCGACTCGAGCGCAGCGGCGACGCATGGCTGCCAAGCCTGAGCGGCGAGGCTCGCGTGGTCTTTCAAGGAACGCTTCTGGAAACCTGAGGTAAGGCCAAGCTCTGTTTGATCTTATCTCGCTAGCTGATGCGGTCTGCGCGGATCGTACGGCGGTTCCTGAGAGACCCAGAGTTGTCAGCGAACGTACGGGGGAAGTTCTCCACAGGTTTTCCAGGATTGTAGTTTACATAATACATCTTATACGTATCCAGAGAGGAGGAACAGAAAAAGGCGCCAAACCTAAATGGCGCCTTAGTGTGCTCTACATGCTCACCCTGAT
>JBDTAE010000347.1:0-2534 GCA_039924785.1 Gemmatimonadaceae bacterium
TCTACGTAACGACCATTCCTTGGCTCGGTGGACCCGCGCCGAGCATCACGTTGGGTGAAGCGTCGACGTTTCCGGTGAGGAAGCTGACCGACATTGGCGGACAATTCCCGGCGTGGAGCGCCGACGGCAAGAGCGTGCATTGGTCGATCGGCAACGCGCACGTCGTCTACGATCTCACTCGGGCAAAAGCGGCGGATGATTCCGTGCGTCGCGCAGGTGGTCGTCGTGGCGCGCCGGCGGCGACGGATTCGACGGCGGGCGGTGGTCGTGGCGGTCGCGGTGGCCGTGGCGGCGCAACGGGTACGCCGGCGACGCCAGCATATGTGCCTGCGGAAACGCGCATTCGCATCACCGCGCCAGTGGACATGCCGCAATCGGTTTCGGTGATTCGGGGTGCGCGCGTTGTGACGATGAAGGGCAACGAGACGATCGAGAACGCCGACATTGTGATCACGAACAATCGCATCACGGCGATCGGCAAACGCGGCAGCGTGAAGATTCCAGGCGGTGCGCACACGATCGACATGAGCGGCAAGACGATCACGCCGGGTTTCGTCGACACGCACGCGCACTTGCGCGTGGCGTCAAATATTCATCGCGACATCCAGTGGAGCTATGCCGTCAACCTCGCGTACGGCGTCACGACCGCGCGCGATCCGCAGACGGGCACGACGGACGTCTTTTCGTACGAGGACGAGGTGCGAGCGGGGAACATTCTCGGACCGCGCATCTACTCGACGGGACCCGGCGTGTTCGCCGCCGCCGGCATCAACAACCTCGATGCCGCGCGACGCGTGCTCAAGCGGTACAGCGAGTACTACGATACGAAAACGCTCAAAGAGTACGAGACGGGCAATCGCGAGGTCCGCCAGTGGGTCATCGAAGCGGCGAACGAGCTGCACCTCATGCCGACGACCGAAGGCGGTCTCGACTATCCGATGAACATCACGGAAGCGATCGACGGATATAGCGGGCACGAACACACGATCCCGACCTATCCGCTCGATTCCGACGTCATTCACTTGCTCGTCGACTCCAAGATCACGTACACGCCGACGCTCCTCGTGGCGTACGGCGGACCGTGGTCCGAGAATTACTGGTTTGAGCATGAGGATTTGTTCAACGATACGAAGCTGAAGCACTTCACGCCGTGGAACGATCTCGACGCGAAGATCTTCCGTCGCGGCGGATCGAATAACCCGGCGCCCAACGGCGCGCAGGCGGGCTGGTTCGCGGACAATCAGTACGTCATGACGACCGCCGCGACGGACATCAAGAATCTCATCGTCGCAGGCGGCAGCGCTGGAATCGGCTCGCACGGACAGCTTCAAGGGCTTGGCTACCATTGGGAGTTGTGGTCGGTCTCTATGGGTGGACTGACGCCGCACGACGTGCTTCGCATCGCTACGATCACCGGCGCGGAGTCGCTCGGATTGGGCAAGGACGTTGGGTCGCTCGAGGTCGGGAAGACAGCGGACCTCGTGGTGTTCGATAGGAATCCGCTCGAGAACATTCGCAACACCAAGTCGCTTCACTATGTCATGAAGAATGGTCGTCTGTATGACGGCAACACGCTGGACGAGGTGTGGCCGCGCCAGAAGAAGGCGATGGCGTTCTACTGGCAGGAAGACGAAGGCGGCACTTCAGTAAAGACACCAGAACCCAAAGAGCCAAAAGGCAAATGAAGCAAGTTCTGATTTCCGCGGCGGCATTCGCCACCCTTGCGTGCGTAACGAGCGTCGCGTTAGCGCAGATTCCGGCGAGCGAATTCGCGGCGCGTCGCGATTCGCTCGCAAAGCGAATCGATAGCGGTGTGGTCATCGCGTTCGGCGGGAGAACGCCGGTGACGGACTTCGGTCCGTTTCACCAACTACCGGCCTTTCACTATCTCACCAACTTCGACGAGGCCGACGCGGCGTTCGTCATGGTGGTTCGCCACGGCACGCCAACGCCGATGCTGTTCGTCACGCCGGCCGATCCGCGCATGGCGTTCTACTACGGATGGCGGCCCGACTCCGCCGCCGTCACCAAATCGCTCGGCATCGTCGCACGGCCGTCCTCGGCGTTTGCCGCCGTGGCCGACTCGGTGGCGTCGCTCAGCCTACCGGTGTACACGCTCAACGATTTCGAGGACGCTGACTTCGCGCGCGCAGACTCGCTCACGCGCGGCCGCGTATTCGCGAAAGAACTCGCCGAGCGTCATCCGGGACTCGTCGTGAAGGACGGGCATTCGATCGTCGACCACCTTCGCGCACGAAAGAGCCCGGCCGAAATCGCACTGCTTCGCAAGGCCGCCGAGATCAGCTCGGAGGGACACCGGCAGGTGATGCTGGCGCCGGTGCCGCAGCACGAATACGAGCTCCAGGCAGTTCTCGAATACAACTTCACGAAACTCGGCGGGACGCGGCCAGCGTATGGCTCGATTGTCGGATCGGGGCAGAACGGAACGCAGCTGCATTACATGAAGGACCGAGGCGTAACGAAGCCGGGCGACCTCGTGGTCATGGATGCGGCGGCAGAGTACGAAGGCTATG
>JBDTAE010000348.1:0-6482 GCA_039924785.1 Gemmatimonadaceae bacterium
AAAATGAAACGACAGCGTGCCGCTCAACACGGTGCTGACCTGCTCATTGAGGTGCGAATGCTCGGGAACGACGCCGCCCTTCTTCAATTCGAAGCGCGCGATCGTCACGTTGTCGGCGGTAATGAACCGCCGTGAAATCGAGTGATTAATCTGCTCGGCCTCGATGTCGTTCCAGCTGAAATGCGCGGGCGTAGGATTCATTGGACGTTTCTCAGGGCGGCGAGGGATGGCGTCGTGCTCATCTAAACGTATCCGTTTTCCGTCGAGAGCGAACATCGAAACCACGACTTTTGCCTTTAACTGCCGCCGGGGATCGCGGTTGAGCACGATGCCCAGAACGATCGGCTGGCCGACGAGCGCATGGGACAAATGCTGCGGGACAACGCGTCGATCGACAGTACGCCCACGACGCGCTTGATACCATCGTAAGTTTCGCGCATGTCGCTCCCGATTTCGGCGCTGCCTGCCCTTCCACACGCCGTTCAGCTCCTTTCCATAATAGTCATTTCGCTGATTGGCGGCGCCATGAACTCCGTGGCGGGCGGCGGAACCCTGCTGACCTTCCCGGCGCTGGTCGGACTCGGAATCTCCCCCCTCATCGCCAACGCCACGAGCACGTGCGCGCTTTGGCCCGCGTCGGTGACGAGCATCTTCGGGTACCGCGCCGAGCTCCGCGGCGCGCAGAAGTGGGCATTCGGTTTCGCGATCCCCAGTGTGATCGGCGGCGGATTCGGCGCGTGGCTCCTTCTGCGCACACCGGCGTCGCGCTTCGCCGAGATCGTCCCGTGGCTCGTGCTGGGCGCGACCGGGCTCTTCATCGTGCAACCGGCCGTCGCGCGTTGGGTCGCTCGGCGGCGTGTCGCACGGCTGGGCGACGCCTCGCACGGTTCGCCGTCCGACGAAGTGCTGACGTCGACTTTGCCGTCAGTGCCAATTCTCTTATGGCAGACGCTCGTCGGCGTGTACACCGGCTACTTCGGAGCCGGCGCCGGCATTCTGATGTTGGCCGCGCTCGGCTTCATGGGAATGTCGAACATCCACAGGATGAACGGCCTGAAGAACTGGGGTGGCCTGTGCATGAACGCAGTCGCCGCGATCATGTTCGCTTTCAGCGGCTTGGTGAGTTGGCCAATCGCGGCCGCGATGGCCGTCGGTTCGATGAGCGGGGGCTACCTCGGATCGCGAGGAGCGCAGCGTGTGCCGCGCGGTGTCGTTCGAGTCGTCGTCATTTTAATCGGGCTGTGCGGTGGACTGTGGCTACTCCTCCACCGTACAGCGTGAGCGATTGAGGACCTTCCGCCAGTTACCGACGCGAGTCTATGTTGTGAGTCGATGCACCGCGACGCACGCGGTCATCGGTCGAATTGCCTCTTTCGCAGGAGCGTCACAAATGCGTGCCATCACTCGCACGTTTCTCGTCGCCGCGGCAATCCCATCGTTGCTCGCCGCGCAAGGCGTCACCGTCCAAAGCACCGGCGACGTCCATCTCTTCGGCGCCCTCGGCGCGATCGCCAGCATGGCGGCGAAGATGGGCGGCGCCGACATGCACGCCACTCAGTCGACGATGTACATCTCAGGCCACAAGATGAAGAGCGAGTCGGCCAACAGCGGGATGATCCTCGATGCGGATGCCGGGCGCGTGACGACGATCGACATGAAGCAGAAGACCTACACGTCGATGACTTTCGCCGACATGGCCGCGGCAATGCAACAGGCCAAGCAGTCGATGCAGCAGCAAGCGAAGGCCGACCAGGCGAAAGATCCGAAGGCCGACCCGAAGGCCGCGCCGGGCGACATGAACGTGACATACAAGGTCGCCGTCGACCGTCCGGGGCAGCACGAGAAGATCGCGGGCTACGACGCCGAGCGAGTGTTTATCACGATCACGTTGGAAGGCGAAGCAACGCCACAGGGTGAGAAGGCCGAGCAAGTCGGAAGCATGGTCCTCCTCATGGATCAATGGATAGCGAAGGACGCGCCACAAATTGCGGCCATGAAAGAATTCCAGCGCGCATATGCGGCAAAGGCCGGCGACGCGTTTCGCGCGCAGACCGCAGGATTGCAAGCGGCGTTCGCGAGCGATCCACGCATCAAGGATGGTTTCTCCGCGGCCGCCAAGGAGCTCGCGAAGATCTCGGGCGTGTCGCTGCGCAGCGTGACGTACGTCGCGCTCGTGCCGCCGAACATGGCGTTCGATCGCGGGATGGTTCTGGGCGACGCGAGTGCCGCGGCCGCCGCCGACAGTTCCGCAAAGAAAGACGACAAGCCGAAGGCCGGCGGGTTCAGAGGACTCATGGGCGCGATCAAATCCGCGGCGGAGGACGCCAACAAGAAACAGGACAGTGGCGCGTCGCAGCCGCCAAAACAGGCGACGATAATGTCGGTGAGCGAGATCGTCACGAGCATCGCGACTGGAGCTGTGCCGACCGGCGCCTTCGACGTTCCGGCCGGCTTTAGAGAAGTCAAACCAAGGATGCCGGGCGCGTTCTAGTCCCGCTCGGCGTCGACATCCGAGGACACCCCATGGCGAGCCGTCGCGAATTCCTGGATCGAAGCGGACGTTTCGTCTTGGGCGCCGGCGCCGCTCGTCTCGCGTCGCGCATGCCGTCGCTCGGCGGAACGGCGCGAGGCACGGTCAGCGGTCGCGACATCACCCTCGAGAACGCGGCAATCTCCGCGACGTGGACGCTCGACAACGACGAGCTTCGCCCCACGAAGCTGATCAATCGATTGACGGGCGGCGCGTTGCCGATGTCCGCCGAGCTGTTCACGCTGGCGCTGAACGAGAACGGCGCGTCGACAACGATTCCGGCCAGCCAGTTTCGCGTGGTTGGCGACCCGCGCGTCGAAACACTCGCCGCGGATGCTCGCGCATCGAGGTATGCCGAGCGGGTCGCGGGACGGAGTACGAGCGTTACGCTGCGTGATGCCGGCGGCCGCATCGAAGTCGTATGGAAGGGCGTGTTGCGAGACGGATCGAACTACGTCAGGCAAGAACTCTCATTTCGGGCGCTGGGGGGCGACGTTCCGGTGCGCGACATCACTCTGCTCGACTTTTCCGCGTCGTCGCCGTGGGACACCGGGATGGTGCGTGGATCGCCGATCGTCGTGGGCGACGCGTACTTCGGGTTCGAACATCCGCTGGCGAACAATTCGGTCGATGGCGATCGCGTGCGGTGCCGCATGGCGCGCGTGCTTCCATTGCGCACCGGGACTGCGTTGGAGGTCAGCTCGGTCATTGGGGTTGTGCGCTCTGGACAGCTTCGCCGCGACTTTCTCGCGTATGTCGAGCGCGAGCGCGCGCATCCCTATCGCACCTTCCTGCATTACAACTCGTGGTACGACATCGGCTACTTCTCCAAGTTCAACGAAGCCGACGCGCTCGGCGCGATCACGGCGTTCGGAACGGAGTTGCACGAGAAGCGCGGCGTCACGCTCGACTCGTACTTGTTCGATGACGGCTGGGACGATCCACAGACGTTGTGGCGCTTCAACTCCGGGTTTCCCGATGGATTCGCTCGTGTGCGCGACGCCGCGAAACGCTTCGGCGCGGCTCCAGGAGTATGGATGTCGCCGTGGGGCGGGTACGGAAAGCCGCACGATGAACGAATTGCCTTTGGCAAGGCGCAGGGCTTCGAGACGAATGATCGCGGCTTTGCGCTCAGCGGTCCGGTGTACTACGCGCGCTTTCGTGACACGTGTCTCGACATGATGCGTCGGTTCGGCGTGAATCAGTTCAAGTTCGACGGAACTGGAAACGCGGCGAACACCGTTCCAGGCAGTCCGTTCGACAGCGATTTCGACGCAGCCATTCACCTCATTGGCGAATTGCGAGCGGAAAAGCCGGACCTCTACGTGAATCTCACGACGGGCACGTATCCGTCGCCGTTTTGGCTGCGGTACGCCGATTCGATTTGGCGCGGCGGCAGCGACCATGATTTCGCCGGCGTCGGCACGAGTCGCCAGCGATGGATCACGTACAAGGACGCGGACACGTATCAGCATGTCGTTCGGGCGGGCGCGCTGTTCCCGCTCAATTCGCTCATGTTGCACGGAATGATCTACGCCAAGCAGGCGCACAATCTCAGCACCGATCCGGGCAACGATTTCTCGTCGGAAGCACGCACGTACTTCGGCACCGGCACGCAGCTTCAAGAGATGTACATCACGCCATCCCTGCTCACGAGCGAAAACTGGGATACGATCGCGGAGTGCGCGAAGTGGTCGCGCGGCAACGCCGACACGCTCGTCGACACACACTGGATCGGCGGCGATCCGCAGCGCCTGGAGCCGTACGGATGGGCGTCGTGGTCGCGCCGTAAAGGAATTCTCACGCTGCGCAATCCGAGCGACCGTCCCGCCAGCATCGCGATCGACGTCGCGAGCGGATTCGAGTTGCCCGCCGGCGCGCCGCAGCGCTTTTCAGCGCGGAGTCCATGGTCGGTTGACAAAGCAGCTCCAGCCGTGGCCTTTCGGGCGGGCGCGGAGCAGCGAATTTCGCTTGCTCCGTTTCAAACGCTGACACTCGAGGCGCTTCCAAGCGCTTAGCCGCCGCTGACCTTCTCGCCCCGTCGCTCATGCCCTCGCTCAATCTCAAGGACTACACGCCGCTGCAACTCGCCCTCTATGCGAGAGCGGTGCGTATCTCTGGGTCGTTGCATACATCATTTACGCTCGCAACGGCTTCAAATACAAAATGATCGAGATGCCGGTGTTTGCCGCGTGCGGCAACATCGGCTGGGAATTGAACTGGGCCCTGTTCTTCACGACCGACCTCGGCGCTCTCTGTGCGTATGCGCAGCGGGTCGGTCTCGGTGAGCGCGCGTGCGAGACGCGCCGCTGCCGGGGCGTAACGCGCGCTTGCTCCCTCGAGGTCTTTGAAACGAGTCGGAATCGGAACGCGCGATGTCATGCGGGCTAAATAATGGCGATCCGTTGCGCGCTACACTACTGGTCGCGTCTGTTCATTTTATCGCAGTGGCAACGAGCCATCAAAACGACTCAGAGCCGCGGCTTAGAATGAGGCGTGGAACCTGACCGCGTATATCGGCACCGGACCGCGGTCGGCGTTGTAGCCGGGGTTGTCGATCCATTGATAGTCGAAACTGAGCGTCGCCCATGACTTCAACGCATGTACGTAATACGTCTCGAGTCCCTTCTCATGGCGGTAGTTGAGCGCACCGTCGCCGATAAGAATTCCCATGCCGCCCGCAGCGAAATACGCGCGCGCGCTGGGTGACAATCCGCCAACAACCCCGCTCACGCCGATCGCGTCGTCCTTTCGTCCCCACAGTCGTCCCTTGAGGATGCCGCCCAGCGACAGACTCTCACCGCAATCCGTTCCGCCAAGAATTTCGTTCAGCCCGGAACTATAACTGATGCGTGAAAACAGGCCGAGCCTATCGGTGACAGCCTGCTCGCCGCTGATGACGATGCCTGGATTGGTGCGGACCTGACGCGTCAGCGAGATATCGGGGTAATCGGGTGACGTTTCGGGAAGTGCGACAGCAGCGGCATAGTTGCCCATCGTGCCTCGGTTGACCCACCCGAACACCCGGAATTTGCCCGGCTCGGCGGCCAGCGCATATCGCCACTCCATCTCGGCCGTGTACTCTCCGCGCGCGGGGATGTGAGTGTCGAACACGTTATTGCTCGACCTGATTGGCAACAGGAAATACCCGGCCCGGAATGCCCAGCGCTTCTGATTCACTTCGGCAAGCGCCCCCCACGTCCAGCTGATCTGATCCATTGTCCAATCAAAGGCGCCGGCTCCGTAGATATTCCAATTCAGAAAATTCGTGCGCGGGTCGTTCGCATAGGCGTTCACGTCGAACCAATCGGTCACTGCGAGCCTGCCGACGGCAACGGTGGTGCGCGAGACATCCTCGTTCGCGGCGAGTTGGTTGGGACCGTCGGGCATCATCTCTCGCGCTCCACCAAGACCGAACGTCTGTTGCAGATACAACCGATCCACGACGTACCGCGGCATCGGGAAAACGGATTTCTGCGCTTCTCCATTGGGGAAGGCAGACACGCCATGCGTGCTATCCAGCCCGGCACCCTGGTCGATCTCTGGATTGAAGTACAGGGCTGCGCCCTTCCACAAGCGCACGCCGAGGAACGCCGTCGCACTCTCCGTGTTTCTCGCCTGGCTGTTGCCGGAAAGGCTATTGGTTCCTTGGTAGGGTGATCGAAATGCGAAATAGCCCTGCTCGATGAACGTGTCCTGCCCATGGATGTTCCACCGCCGCGTTGTGTCAGGAACGGGAGAATCATTCACACTCTCGACACTCGAGCCACTCGCGAACGCGGACGGGCCGGGCCGGCTGAGTGTGTGACTCAGTCCCAGCCGCATGGTATGCTGCACCTCCGACGTTGGCTGGAGACTGGCGCCGGACGGAAGCTTGATACCCGTTTGCCCCAGGGCGCTATAGAGGTATTCGACCCTCGCAGTCCAGCTGGGCGCGAACGCGAATTCAGCA
>JBDTAE010000349.1:0-9459 GCA_039924785.1 Gemmatimonadaceae bacterium
TGGATCAGCTTCCCCATCCAAATGTCCGGGAGCAGGGCGAATTCGAGCGCGTACATCATGTTTAGAGTTTGTGGATGGGGCAGATCGCTCTCGATCACGCCGTACGGGAGTGAGCCGTGCTTTCCCCACTGCACACTCGCCGCCGGCTGGCCCTTGTCACGCCAATCGGTATGCAGCACCGCACCGTGCCAGTAGGTCCACACGTCGGTTGGCGCGTGGGTCACGGAGTCGTAGCCGACCCAGATTTCCTCTTCGTCGCTCGTTTTTGTCCACGGCAGCCACTGGCCGTTGACGTCCCATTTCCAGCCGAGCACGTAGACAATGATGCGTCGGGTCGGATGGAGGATTGCGACGACGCGCTCAAGCGGAAAATCCTCGTCCCGCTGGAGATGGAGCACGGGCGCAAGGGCGCGCGCTAGCGCGACCGACGCAGAATCCGCCGCGAACGGAATAGTCGCGGGCACGGGCGGAATCCCCGACTGCCTGTAGCATGCCACAAAAAGCACAGGGAGAGATAGTATCGCTAAGGCTTTCATGCTTTTTAGAGCACGCGATTGGATTCGTCGATGTCGGCTTTCCCTGTTAATGCTCGCGATCATGTTCGAATAGGAGCCCGGAGCGGCATCCCAAACATGTTCCATCAATGTACCGCGAGCCACCACGCCACCAGCGTGCCGAGCCAAGTACACGAGAAGTGTAAACTCGGTGTTCGTGAGGACGATCTCGTTGCCACGCGAGCGCCAGCGCGTGCGAGCCGCGACGCACAGGTTCGACAACCCACCCTGCCCGTCGGAGTCCGGTTGCCACAGATTCGCGCTCTTCGTCGTCACCCTGAGCAAGAAGGACGCGCATGTGATTGACTTCCCGCGGAAAGAGTCACGGAAGAGTAAGTATTCTATAATTAGTCGGTTTAAATTTCGCGAACCCCGCTCACGGCGCGTACAGGACCCACGATCAGTACAGCAGTTCGTAGTTGAGCCGGAACGCGCGCGCCGGCTGCGGAAGGAAGTCCTTGATCACAGACAGGTTGTCGCGATACACGCGGTTGAACAGGTTGTCGCAATGGACGCTGACGTTGTGCACCATGCCGCTCTGTGCAAACCGAAAGCCGGCCCCAATGTTCACAAGCGCGTATCCGCTGGTCGGCGTGTCACCGTCGCCAAGCCGAGTTTGGCTCGCTGCCACCCGCCACTCGACGACGCCCATGAGCGCGCGGTCCTGGTAGGTCCCGCGTAGCAGGCCTCTCAGCGGCGGGATGAACGGGAGCGGCACGTTTCGATCCGTGTCTTCAGCGTTCACGTAATCTCCGCTCGCGCGAATTGCGAATGATTTCGCCGGCTGAACGGTCACGGCCACCTCACCGCCCGCCAGCCTCGCATTGGTGGCGGCGAACTGACGGACCGGAAAATCCTGGATCGTGTCGCCACGGAGGAATCCGTAGATGTAGTGGGTGATGGTGTTGATGTACGGCGATACTTCGAAGGTCGCATTGGCAAATGTGCCCCGCAGCGACGCATCGATACCGAGCCCGGTCTCGGGGCCAAGTGTGGCTGTGCCGATGGAGAACGTCCCGCTCGCGGCATCGAGACCGTTGGCGAACAATTCCTGGACGGTCGGCGCGCGGAATGAACGTGCGATGCTCAATGAGCCAGTCACCTCCGGCGTGATTTGCTGCACCGCGCCGAGCGACGCCGTCACCGCGTTCGAGAGGCGCGAAGTTCGCAAACTCTGAAACACCGAATCGGTGGATTGTGCGAACGGCCGCGTCTGAATCTTGTTATAGTCGAACCGAAGCCCTCCTTGGAGCCGTGTGTTCGGCGCCGCGAGATACTCCTCATACGCATAGCCGGCAAAACCCGTCGTCAGTGAATTCGGACCGAGCGGCTGATCACCCTCGATTGTCAGATCCTCGACGTTCGTCCACAGGCCCAGGGTTCCTTGGAAATTGCCGATCGGCCGCTGTTGCATCTGCAGTACCGCGTTTAGCTCGCGCTTGTGGAAATGGTTCGCCTGCGGGGATGACACCCCGGTCGAATCCTGAGCCGTGGGGAATTCCGAGTGATTGTAGTCGTTGTAGTTTGCCGTGAGCCGCCACTGACTCGCGAACGACTCGCCGCCGCTGAGCAGACCTCTCAGCTCGACGGAATTTCTGCGCTGGGCGATGCGCGACGTGGTCGGCGGAACGTCGATGAAGTCGGGGTTCGGCGGCACTCCCGGGATTCCGTAATTCATCTCGTAATGCTTTGCACCAATGCCGATCATGCCGCGCGTGCCTTGATACGCGTATCCGGCCCCGACTTCGCCACTTCGGTCGAAGGTCTGTGGCAATCGGTCCAAGTTGAACGACGCGCCACTTCCAGGATCCGTGTAGACGCCAGCAGGGATGCGAATGTTCGAGGCGTGGACGCCACCCGCGGAAACGCGAAACGCCTGATTGGCCCCGCTTAGCACGGTGTTCGAATACCCGGCCGATAGATCACTCACGGAATTTCCCTCGGCGGCGAACGTGCCCGAGACCGGACGATCCGACACTGCCGGCACCATATCCGTAATCACGTTCACGAGCCCGCCAATCGTGCTTGGTCCATACAAGATCGTCGCCGGGCCACGAATGACGTCGATCTGCGAAATCGCGATGGCCTCCAGCGGCGTCGCGTGTGCCGGATCGAATGTCGCAATGTCACCAACGCGGAGCCCATTTTCGAGGACTAATACCTCATTGTCTCCGAGGCCTCGAAGAATCGGCCGCGTCGGAGCCGATCCATTCCCGCGCACAGTCACGCCAGGTAGGTCCGATATCTTCTCGGCGAAGCTCGAACCCGGGGAGTTCAGAAGGTCGGTTTGGTTCTTCGACGCGGTGGACTGGTATTGTTCATTCGTCGTGCGCGCGACGGGAGACGCGGAGACCACCATTTCTTTGAGCGGAATCGCAGACGGTGTGAGGTCAAACGCCACCGTCGATTGAGTGTTGGCGACGGACACGGGCTTGGTCACCGACGCATAGCCGGGAGCAGCGACGAAGACCCGATATTCGCCCTTTGGAACGTCAAGGAACACGTATCTTCCCGACGCGCCGGTGTGGATGATTCTGTCGAGCTCGAGCAGCCGGACGGTTGCACCGACGATGGGTTCGCCGTCACCGCGGACAGTGCCACCGATGGACTGCGCTATGGCCATATCGGCGCCACAAAACATCAGGAAGAACGCCGCGACAGTTGTCGCGGCGCCACGCCGACACCGGTTCATTTTCATTCGAAACGTCTCCTAATTTCGTAACGTTGGCCCGACCCGGAGCACGCGGAGCCCCACTGTTGCTGGTGAATATGGATCGGGACGTCGCGGGGGGTTAATTAAAAATTCACAATCCGCGTCCAGGGCGTTTGGTGTGGATCAACACTGTTCATCCGCGATTGGAACCTCTGGAGGTCGCATCGCCAAAGAGGATCTCGTGACTGTGGTTCGCTCGCATGGATACGATGGCCGCGTCGCCGGGATTCTTCACGGGCGTCGCCTCGCGCATTTGCGCCGGGATGCGAAAACGGGGAAAGCGTTTTGACGAGTCGCGGAGAGGAGATCGCTCGGCAGTTTCTGTTCGCGCGCAGGCTGTCTCTCCGCAAAAAACCGACGTGACACTGCGCTGCCCCTCACTCGTGCTAAAGTCTGTCGAAGCTATTCCGCGCCGTCGTGCACCAGCAGGCGGATGACGACGCGCTACTCGACGTCCGGACACGTCTTTTGGCGATTCCGTCGCGCAGGAGATCCAGCTCGCCATCGAATATGTCCCCAGCCCTCCGTACTAGAGCGGGCATCCCATGACCGCGCCCCACGCTGTAACCGCGGCGTCCTTCGACGATCAGAACCATCGATGGAGGGCGACGCGTACGCCGATCTCGAACTCGCGATAGCGCACGAAGGTTGCGGCGACGCTGTACAGACCAACACCGGTGAGCGCGAGGATCGCGACGGCAAAACCGGCGAGGAGGAATGCGTTCACCCGCTCCGTCGCGAGTGAAGCATCGATTCGGTCTGTCATCGGCGCTGCGTCGGCGAGACAGAGCCGGCTATCGGTCTCGTGCGCCGCAACGGATAGCTGCGGAATCAGCCGCGCGGGATCGAGTGACGACCGCACCGCGACCCAATTCAGTATGAGGAAATTACCGTTCTTGAACGTGGCTTGCGCGTAGTGCGTATAGAAAGTGCTCCGCCGCGCGAGCAGATCGCGATAGCGGGTCGGCGCAACGACGCCAATGACGTGATAGGCGAGCGGTCCAACGCCGATCTGCTGGCCGATCGCGCTCTGCACCCAAGGAAGCGTATCGCGCTCCCGAACACACCTATTTAAGCGCCCTCGCACGGCAACCTATTCGCGACGCAAACCGCGCCGCGAACACTTTGTCCAAGCCAGACGCGGCAGCATCCTCTGCAACTGAAGCAACGACATCGGCGACTTGATTTACGAGATCGTCAATTTCGGCAATGAAGCGGCCGGCATCGAGGCGAATTTCTTTGGCCTGTTCCAGCCAAACGTCGCGCGTAATGTTGCCGAGGTTTCGACGTCCGGCAACGCCCATCGCGAACGGCAGATCCGCAACGGAAATGCGGGCCCGCAATAGCAGCGCGCCAGATCGTACAACGGGGCGAGCGTGACGTGTCCGAGCGGAGCGATGAGCAAAGAGTAGTTGCGCGGATGGGCAGCGGTCCCTGCCACGACCCAATTGAACGCGAGCGCTCGCACGAATCGATATACATCGTCAATCCCGTGTGACGATTGATCACGGAGCAAGCCGACAACATCGGCGAAACCGGGGCCGCCTTCATACACAGACTTGAGCCGCGGATTCGCCCCAAGCGCTTGAGAGAAGTCTTCTTGATGTAGTCGAACTATGACATCGCCGCGCCTCCTCCGATCGTATCGCTCTACAGCGATGGCGGTTTGTTCCTCCGCGTGAATCAGAGTCGATACTGCAGCCTGGCATCCGACGAGTCGTGCGAGTTCGAGACATAGATGTTCGTTCTCGTTGTGAAAACGCACACCGCGAAGAGGGGAAGAAAGAGGCCTCGCCGACTGGTCGAGGCACAGTTTCACAATCCATTCGTTTTTTTCCGCTATCTCAAGCGGTAGGGCGCGATCGGCCAATGCATCCCGGTCGGGATCGTGGCCAAGACGCGATGGAGCATCACTTGCCGGGTTTATTCCGGACTTTAATATTCAATGCGACGCCCGACTCTGGAACTTCCAAATCGACCCGAAAAGCCGCTCGAGTGGCGCGGCACGTCGTACGCCGATCTCCGCGCCTTCCCCGACGAGGCACGACGCTTAGCCGGTTTCGAGCTCGGACGATTCACGAGGGTGACGAGCCCGACGATTGGAAGCCGATGTCCGTGGGCGGTGCTGGTACGATCGAGCTCCGTATTCGTGTGGGCACGGCGCACCGCGTGTTCGTCGTCACGAAGTTCGAGGAGGCGATCTACGTCCTCCATGCATTTGAAAAGAAGTCGCAGAAGTCGCAGAAGTCGCAGAAGTCGCAGAAGACGCCGAAGAGCGACATTGATCTGGCCAAACATCGCTACCGCGAATTGACCGCGGAGAGGTCGAGAAAGTGACGGTGACGCGTGCCAAAAAGACTCGCCCGAAAAACGAGAAGCCGCGGCCTCGCGGTCGCCGTACTGGTCAGGTTCCCCACACGCCCCTTCCCGGCTCGTCGCATGTCACCCCAGCCGGCGGAAACATCTTCGCGGACCTTGGCTTTGCGGCCGAAGAAGCAGAGAATCTCAAGATGCGCGCAATGCTGATGAACGAACTTCGGCGCGTGATCGGCGACATGCCGCAGCGGGACGCTGCGACGCTCCTCGGGATCACTCAGCCCCGAGATAGCCACCTGAAGCGGGGGCGAATCGACCTTTTCACGATTGATACGTTGGTGAACATGCTCGCCCATGCCGGCGCCAGGATGCGCGTCTCATTCTCGCGTCCCCGGCCGAGAACCGCGGCATGACCACTCCGAATCGCGCGTGCCAAGAGTTGGCAGTCATTTCTTAGGCGCACTGACGTTTCCGACGCTTTGGTCGTTTGCGACGACTCAATTTCAGGCGGTGGCGACGTTAGAAGATTGGAATGTGGCGATGGATCCTCGCGTTGGTCTCAGGTTCTCTGTCGACCCGTCATTACGGCGAGCGTTCCAGGTGACTAGAGATTTCGGGGCGACACGCCGTTGGCTAGTAATGCAAACTCCAAGTTGCCCCGCGGGTTGTCTTCGAGGCCGCGCGCCGCTTGTCGACTTCTTCGCCGCGGTGCTCGACGGCTGACGTCCCCGCGCGAGCCGGGTGGATCCCTTCAGCGCGCTCAGGGCTGACTAACGCGCTACGCCGGGCCGCGGTCTGAGTTCGACCACAATGGGCCGGTGCCGATTGATGCTCCTCGACATGTCGGCCGTCAACCCGTGCGCGCGCAACGTATCAGGCGACATCAGCTCGGTTTCCCACACGATTGCGCTCTTCACCGCGAGCGAGCCGCTCGAATAAATCAGATTGTCCAGGCGACCGCCATTGAAGGCCGTTCCACGACCATCCCACGTCCAGTCGGTCCATCCGTCCGGCTGAAGTGCCTCCGCGCGACGCATGGGACCGAGCGGGCCATTGCGCGCCATACCAAGCAATGTGTCGAGGGGTGCAGGGCCGCCGGCCAGATTCATGTCGCCCGCAACGACGATTCCCGCGGGTCTCGATGCTGAGAGAACTCTCATTACCGACTGTCGAATCAATGTGGCACCGAGCTCGCGCCGATATTCCCGCCAGTCGGTCTGAGAGCCAGAAGAGGTGAGATGCACGCCAACGACAAGGATCCATTCGCCCCCCACGCGCACCATCGCGCCGTTCGTATGAACGTCCGTCACCGAATCGCGCCTGGCCGGCGCACCGGGCCCCGACGGGATCGCCGCGTTCCGCCCCAAGCCGCCGGTATCGGGGAATGTCAGGAGCGCAAATTCGGGCAAGCCTTTTACGCTGTCTCGCGCCGCAATGAGCGTTGTCTCATAGCTGTCGTTCTGTCGAGCGCTGATGAACCACGTGGTGTCGGCTGCGCCACGGAGCCCGCGCAACAACGCCCTCACGTCTGGCTCCAACCCCGGTGCCACCTGGGCCAGAATGAGCACATCAGCGTCGGCGTGGCGAAGAATGGCGCGCGTCGCTTCGGCCTGCTTCAACCAGGCGCTGTCGGACACATTCCATGCCAATACTCTAAACGTGCCTGGCACCGGCGGCACGCGTTCGCGTGCCCGCATCGCAAATACACTCGCAATCGCGAGCGACACACTTGCCGCGAGCGCGAGTGACCGTTGCATGAAGATCACTGTGATCGTTCCCTAGCGTCGCTGTCTCTTAGGTGGAAAGGCCGATATCGCCTTCGAGCACTTGCTGGACGAGCCTCGGCTTCTCGCCGGCTCGCCAAAGCCGCGCGGTATGCACGACTCGATAGCGAAGTGGTCCGCCGTCACTGCGTTCGCTGCGCGTAATCGGCCGCGGAATGCAGACGAACTCCGTCCGCATTTCATCCGCACTGAGCCGAACCGTCGCATACCCATGCCCGCCGAGATCAACGAACTCTAAATGTGGGGCAAGTTCCGGATTCGAAACGGCATGGGCGCGCTTGAGATCAAAGCTCTTCGCATACTCGAGACACGAGCGCACACCGTGCTTCAACAACATGTTGTAGGTCCAATCGGGTTTGCCTCCGCCGGGGCGATCGGCGAGGAATAGCGGACGAAGCGGATCGGTTTTCGAAAGACTATGCTCGTTCGCTTCCATGGTGCCCGCGCTCGAAAGCGATGCACCGACGAAACTCAGGCCTATGGGATCGAACTTGCCCGGCGGCAACTCCGACGTCGTGTAGCCCGCCCAGAAGCTGTGTCGGTCGCCGGAGATAATCGCGAAGCCCGTAATCCTCGCGTCTCGTACCAGGTCGTATATCTCCGCGCGCTCCCGATAGGCCGTTCCAAAGTCGCCGCTGCTCATCGCGGCATAGGTGGTCTTCGGCCAGGTCTCCTTTGTCAGTCCAGGCGGAAGGTTCTGCGGGTCGCTACGCCAATCCGGCGCGCCTTCGGAATTGCCCCAAATCTTCCAGGTCGCCGTCGATTTGCGCAGTTGGTCCTTGAACCAGACCTTCTGGGTAGCGCCGAGGATCGTTTGCGGCGGCGCGTTCTTGCGCGGGTTCGCGACGTGAGCGTTGTTGAATGAGATTTCGGCTGGCGGATTGCCGCCGTTGAAGGCACGGCCGCCATCCAAAATTTGCGCCGCATTTTCCGGGAACATGCCGCTAAACTCCGGACCGAATGCGGCGACAGACTTGTCGTCGAACGGATCGGCACTGCGGTAGCTGTGCTGATCGGTGATGATCAGGTCGAGGTGTTGCCCGTAACGGAATGCACGGTAGCCGATCAGGCTGTTGATCGCGGCGACATTGTTGGGCTCGACCCCTAGCCCGTTCTCATCCCAGTGCTCGATCGGCACATCCTTGACCGTTAGCGATCCGAACGCCTCGAGCGACCCACTCGGCGGAGCGACGCGCGCGGGCAGATATTCGAACCACGCCTGGTTGGCGGCGACCTTGATGCTCTGTCCCGGGCGCTCGGGTCCTCCTGCCTTCTGGATGCTTTGCCACCCCTGCCAGGAGAATTCGTGATTGTCCCACATCGCCACGAATGGCCAGCGGGCCCTCGCGTCCTGTAAGTCTGGGTTGGCGAGATAGCCGCGGTAGACGGCGCGGTAGCCGTCGACCGTCAGCGGATAGTGGAAATGGCCGGTCTTGCCGCCATCGGGGATCCTCGCGACTTCGTAAATCGTGCGGTCGTACCGCGTCTTCACTTCGTCGGGATATTCGACGACCTCGTAGATGAAGTCGCCGAGGTGCATGATAAAACCGAACTGGTCGTCCGGAGCCGCCCGCTCATCCTCGAAGATCATCCGGCGGTATGCGTTGAGCTTGCCTTCGTTGACGTCTTGGCAGCTAACGAATGCAAAGTTGATCGTGCGCGGATCGGTGGTTGTCGGCGCAGTGATCGTTCGCCCGACGCGGCTCCCGTTCCCGTCGGCATCGGTGAAGCGGTACCAGTAGACGCGGGACGGCTTGAGCCCGCCGACTAGGACTCGCGCCGTCCAGTCGGCGGCTGCGAAAACGGGCGCAGGTGCGTGGGCGACGACGCGACGGAAATGCTCGTCCTCCGCCACCTCGACCGTGAGAATATGGCGTTGGCCATCGCTGGACGGCTTGCGCGTCCAAAGGATCACGCTGTTCGCGTCGGGATCTCCCGAGGCCACGCCTTCGGGATAGAGCTCGCGCCGTTCCTGCCATTTCACGCGCGAGGCCTGGGCGTTCTCGCCCCACGCGACCGATGCGCCAAGCGCGGCAGCTACTTGGATGAACTCGCGGCGGCTCAGCGTCATGGCCTATCCTCTCTTCAGTGC
>JBDTAE010000350.1:0-41376 GCA_039924785.1 Gemmatimonadaceae bacterium
AGCCGGTAGTTGACCGTGAAGAGCAAGGAGATGATGACCGCGACACCCAACATCAGCGCGATCCCTTGCTTGTCCCTCTGGCTCAGGCTCATTGCGGCAGCGTCTTTAGCTCGCGGTTTATACGCTCCTGCGCCTCGGCAAGAACAGAATTGCGAAAAGCCCTCTCTGCCAATATGAGTGAGACACCGATCTTCCCGGAGTTTAGTGTACGAGGGTGATCGAGGATGTTCCGTTGTCTCTTGCCCCCAAGCTGTTGCATTCACACGATGTCGGGGTGTCACCGACCCGTACTCGCCGCCGGTTCACCGCCGCGTACAAGCTCACGATGTTGGAGGCCGCGGCCCAGTGTACCAAGTCGGGTGAACTCGGCGCGCTGCTCCGACGCGAAGGACTCTATTCGTCGCACCTGAGTGTCTGGCGCGCCGCCGCCCGCCGCGGAGAGTTGGCGGGGCCCGCGAAACGGCGCGGTCCGAAGCCGACGCCTCCGGATCCGAGCGTAAAGCGGATCGCGGACCTCGAGCGTGAGCTCAAACGCGCCACGGCCCGCGCGGATCGCTTGGAACTCATCGTCGGGCTTCAAAAAAAAGTTGCGCAGCTGTTGGGAGTGATTCTCCCAGTGCCCGACGACTCCACCGAGCCACAGTAATGGAGACGATCACGGCGGAGGGCACCCGCTGCGGCATCGGCGCACTCTCGACGGGGCTCGGCCTCCCGCCGGCCACGTACTATCGCACCCTCGCGCGTCAGCGTCAGCCGGTGGTCGAACTGGTGCGCGCGCCGTCGCCACGGGCGTTGCGCCCAGTCGAACGGGAGCAGGTGCTCGCGGTGCTCCACGAGGAGCGGTTTATCGATCTCGCGCCGGCGCAGGTCTATGCGACGCTGCTCGACGAAGGGCGGTATCACTGCTCGGAACGCACGATGTACCGCGTGCTGGCGGCGCAGGCGGAAGTGCGCGAGCGCCGCGCGCAACATCGCTATCCGCTGTACGCGGCGCCGGAGTTGCTCGCCACGGGGCCGAACCAGTTGTGGAGTTGGGACATCACAAAACTCAAAGGCCCGCGGACCTGGTCGTGGTTTCACCTGTACGTTTTGCTCGATGTCTTCAGTCGCTACGTCGTGGGCTGGATGGTGGCGGTGCGCGAATCCGCCGTGCTCGCCGAGCGGCTCATCACGACGTCCTGTGCCCGGCAGGGCATTGGCCGCGGGCAACTCACGCTCCATGCCGATCGCGGCTCCTCGATGACCTCGAAGACGGTGGCGTTGTTGCTCGCCGATCTCGGCGTCACGAAAACGCATTCTCGACCGCACGTGTCGAATGACAACCCGTTCTCCGAAGCCCAGTTCAAAACGCTCAAGTATCGGCCCGATTTTCCGGACCGCTTTGGATCGCTCGAAGATGCGCGCGCCCACTGCGCCGACTTCTTCCCGTGGTACAACACCGACCATCGGCACTCGGGGCTCGGCTTGCACACCGCGTACGATGTGCATTTCGGGCTCGCCGACGCGCGGCGCGCCCAGCGCGCGATCGTGCTCGACGCCGCCTACGCGACGACGCCCGAACGGTTTGTCCGCCGTCCGCCCACGCCGGCCCGCTTGCCTACGGCCGTGTGGATCAACCCACCCAAGCTCCTCGTTTCAGAGGACGTTGCTCAGTAAACTCAGTCCACCCGGTGTCTCAAAATCATTGACAGGTTCCGCCACGACGCTTCGGTAAGCCACGGATGACGATCGCGCACCGGCGGACGAGGCTTCTCCTGGCCGGAACAAGGGCTTGGACGGATGCGAGACGCGTATCCTCGCCGTCGCGAGGGCTTGCTTGAGCCCGCGACGGGATCGATGCGCGGGGAGATCGCTTTCATTTGCGCGAATATCTAATTCAATCGTGCCACGGCGGCATCGCGAATCGCGCGAAGGAATCGATGGACGGGCCGACCCCTTCGTCGAGGCCGAGATCGAATTGTGGGACCGCGCGACGGGACTGCACAGCGTCACGCACGATCGACGCGCGCCGCCGAAGGGTTGCCACAACGTCACGAAGGCTTCGCGATGCATCGTCGTGCCTTTCGTTCACCCGCGCGACGTATTTCGCGCGTTTCCGATCGGTCCCCTCGCGAGGCGACCGGCCGGCGTTACGGCACGTCGGGCTCGCGATGACAAATCGGACTTCGAGAAACATTCCTCCGACCGCGCGCGCACGACGTGGACGCTTCGCCGCGACTCGGCGACCCAGCACGATTGCTCCACGCCTAAGCAAAGTCTCACGATGACCGCGCGAAATCCCACGATCACCGCGCGGCGTCCGATCGCGCCGCGCGAGGCGGTGCGACCTATGCGCGGGGCGGCAATCCGCATCCGATTTCTTCCGTTGCCGCGCGCGTAATCGGACGGACGCTCGGCGTTTGTCCACGATCGATGCAACGTTCCGCACGATCGCTTCGATTTTCTCGACGAACGGTCCAACGGTCTCGATCACCGATTAGACGTTCCCCGCGGTCGCTTCGATCCGCGCGACCGCCGGGCGGATCTTCCCGACGATGACGCCGAGATCGCCAACCGCGCCTTCGCCGTTCTCTCAGAGAGGTCGATTTCGCGGACGGCCGCGCCGCTGATCTCCGAGACCAGACCGCGATTTTCCGCGACCGTTTCGATCGGTTTGGCCACCGCACGTGCTCCGAAACCATACACGCACGCAATGCATCAATTAGTTACGACGAACGCGTCCATCGCACCAAATCTGTCGCCGCAATTTTTCTGCTCGGCGATTCGCCGTGTGCTAGCGCGGACGGTACCGCAGCGCTTCTCCGACGTGCGCCTCCGTCACCGCATCACACTGCTCAATGTCGGCGATCGTTCGCGCAACCCGCAACACGCGATGATACGCCCGTGCCGACAGGCTGAGCGACTCCATCGCGCTATTCAACATCGTCTTCGCGTCGCGTTCGACACGTCCATGCGAGAGTAACCACCGCCCAGACGCGCCCGCATTCGACGACACGCCTGGAACATTGCTGAATCGGGCCCGCTGCACCGCTCGACTCCGCTCCACTCGCGCACGAATCACCGCCGACGCCTCGCCTCCAGCAGCATTCTCTAACAACGCCGGCGGCACGGGCGGCAACGTGAGATGCATGTCGATACGATCCGCGAGCGCGCCCGACAATCGCGATCGATACCGCACGATCTCCGCCTCACCACAGGTGCACACGCGCGTCGGATGTCCGAGGTTGCAGCAGGGGCACGGGTTCATCGCGGCAATCAACGAGAACCGCGCCGGGAACGCCACGCTGAGCGCGGCCCGCGCAATCACGACGCGCCCGTCCTCGAGCGGCTGGCGCAACGCTTCGAGCGCACCCCGCGGGAACTCTAACAGTTCGTCGAGAAAGAGCACGCCGTGATGCGCAAGACTCACCTCGCCCGGACGCGGCACGCCTCCGCCGCCAACCAACCCCGCGGACGAAATCGAATGATGTGGCGCGCGAAAGGGTCGCGACGCGACGCAACCGCTCGACGCCGACAGCAATCCGGCGACCGAATGAATCGCCGTCACCTCCAGTGCCTCGTCCTCAGTGAGCGCTGGAAGAATCGACGGCAACCGGCGGGCAAGCATTGTCTTGCCGGCACCCGGCGGCCCAATGAGCAAACACGCATGACCACCCGCCGCCGCAATCTCGAGCGCGCGCTTGGCACTCTCCTGGCCCACAACGTCCGCAAAGTCGTCGTCGAACTCCGACTCCGTCGCGCGTGGCACGACGCTCGCCGGCTGAAGCGTGCCTTCTCGCAGCGCATCGACCAGCTCCGACAATGTGGCCGGCGCGCACACCCTGAGAGATCGCACAAGTCCTGACTCACTCACATTCGCCGGCGGAATAACGAGCGCGCGAACGGCGGCGTTCCCGGCGAGATGTCGCGCGACGGAAAGGGCGCCGCGCACCGGACGCATTGCTCCATCCAGCCCGAGCTCGCCGAGGAACGCGAGTCCGGCGACGGATTCCGGCGACAGCGCGCCGATTGCGACGAGCAACCCGATCGCGATGGGCAGATCGAATCCCGTTCCCGCCTTTCTCGTATCGCCGGGCGATAGACTGACAGTGATTCGACGCGACGGAAGCGTGTATCCCGAGTTCGCGAGGGCCGCGCTAACGCGCTCGCGACTCTCCTTTACCTCGCCGGCGGGCAGTCCGACGATCGTCCAGTGCGGCAGCCCCTGCGCGACGTCGATCTCGACGCACACATCATAGGCATCGATCCCGAGCACGGTGGCGGAGTGTATGGCGGCGAGCATGGCGGTACGATAGGCGCCCGACGCCCGGCAGCATCACCAAACCGTTTTACTCGCCATCATTTCGCCGCTCGTGGTCGGCGGGCACGGGCGCGACCATCGTCGCGCCAGCCGCGATTGCGCGGGCGAAGACGGCGTGCGGATCGTCAACGGTCAGAATCAACCGCGCCGCAGCGCCTCCAATGGATTCTGGAATGACATTCGGTGCTCGGGCGATTCATCCGGCCACCCAAAACGCGGCGTCGCGAATGGCCAGACGTGCTACGACCCCGCCATCCTCTCCGAGGAACGCGGTTTCCTCGCCATCACAACGCTGCGCGGATAATTTTCACCCATGAAATGGGTCGTGATCGCCGTCGCGAGCATTGTTGGGATCGTGTTGATCGTCGTCCTGATCGGCGTGCTGCTGCCCCGCGATCACGCCGCCACAATGTCGGCGCGCATCACTGCACCCCCCGCCGAGGTGTGGGAAGCACTCACGGATCCGTCGCAATACCCGAAGTGGCGAAAGGACGTGCTCTCGGTCGACATGCTGCCGCCCGTTCCGACCGGACCGTCCTGGCGCGAACGGTCGAATCAAGGCTCGATCAAGATGGTGATGGACGTCGCCGCCGCGCCGCGCCGCATGGTCACACGCAGTGCCGATGATAACGTCCCCTTCGGCGGAACGTGGGAATGCATCGTCGAACCCGACGGCCCGTCGTACAGCAAGGTCACGATCACCGAACGCGGCTCCGTCTCCAATCCGCTCTTTCGATTTGTTTCGAGATTCGTCATGGGGCACACCGCGTCGATCGACGCCTACCTTCGCGCCCTTGGCGAACATTTCGGCAGCGAACCCATTCCGCAGGTCGTCGACCTGCCGCGAGGCGCGCATGGGATATGAGACGACTTGTCGAGCACGGGTCACCGACGAGCGTGGAGTCCGCGACGCCGAGTCGAAGGTGCTGCTCGAGACCGATGAATTGATCGTGCGCGGCGAAGCCCGCGTGAAAATCCCGCGTGCGTCGATTCAGAAGGTGTCAACTCGCGCCGGAGTCGTCACGATCACGTCGCCAACCGCGACGGTGTCCCTCAACCTCGGCGCCGATGCGGCCGTCGTGTGGAAGAAGAAGCTGGAGGAGCCGCCAAAGCGTCTCATCGATAAACTCGACGTGAAATCGGGCGCGAGCATCTGGGTGATCGGCGACATTGATGAAACACTCATAGCACAGCTCGGCGAACGATCGGCGAACGTTTGCAAAGGGCGGACGGCGAAGGGCGTCGATGCGGCGTTCGTTTCGATCGAGACGCCGGAACAGCTCGAGCGCATCGACCGCGCGCTTGCGGCCATCACCGACGCCGGCTCAGTCTGGGCGATCCATCGCAAGGGCCCGACGGGGGTCGCCGACACGACGATCTTCGCGCACGCCACGTCGCTCGGGCTCACCTACGTGAAGGTCGCGCGAGTATCGGAGAGCCACACCGCCGAAAAGCTCGTTCGCCCCATGGCAGCGCGCGCGAAAGGGAAATGACGCCGGCCGATGCGCGTCCCATTCTTCTGTACGACGACACGTGCGGCATGTGTGCCGCGAGCGTCCAATTCGTGTTACGCCACGAGCGCGGGCGACGGACGCTCGAGTTCGCGAGTCTGACCGGTGAGCTCGGAACGGCCGTGCGTGCTACCCATCTGGAACTTCATGACGTCGACTCAGTCGTGTGGTGGGAGCCGAGGCGCCAGCACGACGAGAGCACCATATTCGTTCGATCCGCGGCGGTGCTGCACGTCTTGCGGTACCTTGGCGGTGCGTGGCGTGTGCTGGCGGCACTGGGATCGATCGTTCCGCGACCGCTCCTCGACATGGCGTACGACTTCGTTGCGCGGCATCGTCACAGCTTTACGCGCGGCGGCGCGGCGTGCATTCTTCCGACGGCCGACCAGCGCTCGCGCTTTAGAGATTTCGAACGCGAGACGGCGCCGGTGCTGCACGACTGACGGAGCCGGATTCGAGGCGCATCGTCAGTCGGTCCGCGGGCTTCCCTCGCGCGGATGAGGCGCGTCGACCACAAAGGGCACGATCGTCAGCTTGTCCTTGACTCGCACGATCGTTTCGGCGTCCGCACCGCCGGGACCGCGAGCTCGAATTTTCAGATCCCACCCGCGCCGAAGGTTGCGGCACAGCGTGAAGAGTCCATTCGTCCCCGTCTCATACGAGTCGGGGACCGGCACCCACTCGTTGACCGGCGAAAGGATGTCGCGCGGATCGCGTTGCGTGGGGTCCTGCCGTTGGGCGAGTGTGATCTTCACTCCCGCGATCGGCGTTGCGTCGGGCCGCATGACCCGGATCACTGCCCACGGCGTGGAGTCGTCCATCGCGACGTTCAGTGAACCGGCGTGCACCTCGCGCATTCTCCGCTCGGCGATGCACCGGTCGGCCACGAAATCCTCGGCGGTCGGGACGGTGAGCGCGGCCTGATACACTGAATCGCGAGCGGCGACGAACGCAATCTTCGTCGGGATCGTCAGCCGAACCGCGGCGAGTCGCGGGTCCACGACGACGAGCGAATACGGGCCGGGCACGAGATTGGCAATCTCGAAAGTCCCTGAGTCGCTCACCGTGGCGCGGTAGTCGGTATCATCGAGGCGCACTACCGTCCCCCCAGCAAACCCGCCCGTGCGGGTGACCGCTCGCGCTCGCAGTGTGCCGAGCGACGCGAGCCATGGACGCTCGGTGGGCCAGGCGGCCCGGGCCAGTTCGCCGCCGGACTCCTGGGCGGAAAAAACATAGCTGACGACTTCCCTCGATTCGCCCCGCCGCAACGTCGGGGTCAGCGCGGAAGTCGATTCGGCGACGACGAGTCGAATGTGCCATCGGTCGACGAGCACGACGCCGTTGGGCATTTCGCGAAACTCCAGACGTCCGCCGGGATTCAGCGCCTCGACTCTTCGGTCGAGTCCTACATACTTGTATTCAATATTTCGCAATGCGCGCGCCGCGGTATCGATCCAGACCGTTCCGTCGATGTCCACGCGATCGCGCTTGTGCCCCGCCGCCTCGAAGCCGAGGCCCACTTCAGTTGGGCGCGCGCGGTCGGCGTTCACGATGCGAAAGCAGTAGCCGGCGACGAACCTGTCGTCCAGCAACACCTCGGCGTCCGGCGCCATGAAGACATCCGACGCGCCCCGCACATCGCGGAACCCGTCGCGCACGAAATCGGCGGCACTGTGAGCCGCCTGGAACGAGGCGAGCCCTCGATCGGTCGAATCGAGGCGGACTCGTTGACTCAGAATGTGCTCGCCGCCTCCGTCCATCGTTCTCTCGTATCCGATGCGCAGCATCGCAGCCGGGTTTGCCTCCCGAGCGACGATCGTTGCGAGCAACGCGCTCTTCGTCTGCTCCCAGAGGGAAAACGCCGCCGCGCGATCCTTCCGTGCTGGGCAGTTTGGCTGATCCGTAACGCGGACCGGCTCGAGCATCGTCGGGAGCGCGGCGATCAGGACGTTGAGGACGACCACGGCGTCGGTCGGAGCCGGGAGAGAAAGGTCTCGCGGACGAAACCCTATGCGCACCACATGCAGCGTCGTTGCGCGGGCACCGGCGGATGGCGAGATGCGATACGCGCCGTCCTTGCCGGAAATACTTCTGCCGATCGGACTGCCATTGCGATCGAGGAGCGTCAACACCGCCCCAGGCACCGGCTGTCGGCTTGCGCTATCACCAACCGTGCCGCGGACTTGTTGAGCGTGCGCCGTCTCGACGAACGCGATGGACGCGATGGACGCGAACAACGCGGACGCCAGTATACTTTGTTTATGAATCTTCAATAGCACACGGTCACCTGTACGAGGACTCTTCGTGCGATCTCGGTTCGGCGGCAGCGCAACGCCAAATCATGCTCCGTTGTCAGGGAACGAGCAAGAACCGCCGAATCGCGGCAACGCATTGGTCGCGATTACTGACGAAGATCCAATGATGCGCCCCGTGAATCTCGAGCACCGAGCTGTGCGCGACTTCCTGTCGGAACTCGGCGCGGATCTGTTTGTAGACAATCTCCGTTCCGCGAATCATGTCCAGGAGACCGGCGAAGTGCGCGGTATCAGTGCGCTGCCACGGCTCGAGTTGGCTAATGCTGTCGGTGACGGCGTAGATCGCCAGCGCCGGCGCCTTCACCTTCGTATAGGCCGGCCGCTCGACGCGCATGGACTGCGCGGCATCGGTGATGCCTTCGTCCCATCCGTCGTACTTGAAGCGCGTGCGAATGTCCGACTCCGGAATGTTGACACCGCGCGTGCGGTGCACGAAGGACACGTACGCGGCCGCGGTCGCTGTATCCGCTTCGGTCGGCTCCGGCGGCGATGGAACGTCGGGCGGAACGGGAAACACTTCCTCCATGAGTTGTTCCGCGGCCGGACGATCGTACGCGGCGTCGAGATAGACGAGCTTCAGCACACGATCCGGATATGTCGCGGCGAACCGCGTCATCTCCTCACCCGCGATCGAATGCCCTACGAAGATCACGCGCGTGAGATGTAGCCGATCAAGCGCGATACGAATATCCTCAACGAGCAATTTCGTATCGTAGCCTTCGTCGGACTGTGACGATTCGCCAAAGCCGCGACGGGTCAGCGCAACCACGTGAAAGCGGTCGACGAAACGCGGGGCGAAATCGTCCCACGCATGCGCCGTGTTGCCAAGTCCGGCAAGCATCACGATCGGCGCGCCTGTGCCGCCGAAGTCGAGATAGTGAAGACGGACGCGCTTCGCGACGTGAATGAAGCCGGCCTTGTGGTGCGTCGTGTCGGTCCATCCATCGATGACGGTCGCTCCCTTCGCGACCGTCGCCTGTCCGCTCGCCGCGCGAGAAACGCTGAGTGTTCCTAACGCGACGAGTGAGGCAATTGCGATTCCACGTGCGACGCGGCTTCGCGCTGCGAAGGACTGTCGAAACACCTACGGAACCGCTTTGGTCGACGTCATCTCCTTCACCAACCGATAGAGAAACTCTTCGCTCTTATAGTATGACTTGATGAGGACACGCTCATCTTTGCCGTGCGCGCGGCCATCGTTCGGATCGCCGAACAATCCGCTCACCCCGTAGCCCTCGATGCCGGCGGCGCGCAGATACTTGCTGTCGGTCGCGCCAGTACCCATAGTCGGGATCACGAGCACTTCGGGACCGAACACGTCGCGCGTTACCCGCTTGATCGGGCCCATCACGTCGTCGGACAGCGGCGACGGTGCCGCGTGCTCCATCGCCGGCGCCGCCGAGACTTTGACGCCGGTGTCGTTGATCGCCTTCAGCAAGCTGGCCCGAACGTCGGCCGGATCGTGGCCCGGCGCCATTCGACAATTCACATTGGCGCTCGCCATCTGCGGCAGCGCGTTGCGCGCGTGGCCGCCGGTGAGCATCGTCGCGACGCACGTCGTGCGCAGCATCGAGCGGTAGCGCGGATCGCGAGAGAGAATCGCGCTTGCATCCGCGTCACTTTGATTGGCAACGATCGCGCGCATCGCCGCGCCGATCTCTGGCGTCTCGATCGCCGCCGTTCCGGAGAAATACGCTTTCGTCACCGGATTGAGCATCACCGGAAACTGAAACTGCCCCACCTTCGTGAGTGCGGCGGCCAGCTCATAGATCGCGTTGTCGTCGCGCGGCACCGACGAGTGCCCACCGCGATTCGCCGTCGACACCGTGAAGTTCGTCGACACTTTTTCGGCGGCGCCGACCGAGTTGATGAAGGGCTTGTCGTCGCGTAACGCGCCGCCACCGCCTTCGTTCAGCGCGTATGCAGCGTCAATGAGATCTTTATGATTCGCGATCAGCCAACGAACGCCGTTCGCCGGACCGCCCTCTTCGTCCGCGGTGAGCGCGAGAATGATGTCGCGGTCGGGAACGTAGTGTTCCTGCTTATAGCGGATGAGGTTGGCGATGAAGATCGACGCCATCGCCTTGTCGTCGCCGGTGCCGCGGCCGTAGTAGTACCCGTCGCGCTCGATGAACTTGAACGGATCGATGTCGGGCGACCAATCCGCTTTGAGCGCTTGGACGACGTCGAGATGCGCGAGCAGCATGATCGGCTTGCGACCGCTGCCGTTGCCGTGGTAGCGCACGACCAGGTTTCCCTTGTCGGGTCGCGGGCCGCCTTGAAAGATGTCTGATTCGGGGAAACCGGCGTCGCGCAGTCGCTTGGCCACGGCGTTCGCCGCAACCGTCGTGCTCCCGACGGCGTCGACGGTGTTGATTTCGATTAACTCTTTATAGATGTCGTGCGCGAGCTGTTGCGTTGGCGACAGGGTCTGCGCGGAAACGACGACTGGAAGGGCGAGAAGTGCGAGTGCGGCAACGCGCATCGAAGCGGCTCCGTGAAAGGTGCAGGTGGGAACCTGAACGTTGCACGAAGCGCCTCGATGCTGCCAGGGATCAGCCGGCTCCGATTCGGCGGCGGATATCCTTGGCGCCGGCGGAGACGCCCATCGCCACGCCACCGCCGAAGAGGATCGCGGTACCAGCGCCGACGAGCGGCAAGATGGCAACGACCGGAGTGGCAACCAGAAGCGCCGCAGCCCCGGCGACGATCGGCACGTACCCGCGATGCACTGCGTCGACGTACCGCAGCTTGTTGGTCGTGAACTGGCGCGCCTGCCAGTAGCCGACGAGTCCAGAGGCAGCGCCGATGCCGAGCGATGCCGCGGAAAACAAGAAGTGGAACACAGTTCCTCCAATGTGACGTTGCGCCTGCATCAATCAATACGATACCGTGGCACGCGAGTTTCAGCACGCCGCTGGTTTCAACCCCCAGTTTCCAGTAGCTTTGCTCCGTCTTCTTGGCGCCTCGCGCACCATCGTCCGTCACTTCCGAGCGTCCAGGAGCGTCCAAATGGTCACCCTGCGTGTCGTCCGTCACGACCGGCACGAACAGCTGCTTGGCGAATGCCAGAGCACGGTCATTCCGGCCCGCGGCGAAACGCTTCAACTCGACACCGTGAACGCCGCCGGCGAAGCGACCGGATCGAGCACGATGTGGCGTATTGTCTCTGTCATGGTGCACGTGCCGTCGCTCGCGTCCGCGCCGCCGCGGGACGGAACGCCGCTCTGTGTCACCCAAGTTGAAGTGCGCGTCCTGCCCGATGTGTCGCTCGTGCCGCATTTCGCGACCGCGGCTCAGGAGATTCTGTCTGAATCGCGAATGTGAGCACGATGAAGTCATTGGTAGGACTGTCCGTCGGCGATGAGTGATTCTGAATCGGGGATGTATTCCCAAACCAAGGAACTGCCCTCGCATTTGCGCGACTGGCAGCTTCCTCCGGGTTGGAGCTGGGGCGCGGACGGACTCAACACACAGCATCGGCACTACCAAGAGCTGATTGACGTACTCGGTCGCTCCCTGTCGCTCGTGAGTGCACCCGATCCCGCGCACCACGTCTGGCTCGAGGCCGAGGCCCGGCATCTCGCGCATCGCAATCATCCGGCGATGCCGACGACGTACCACTATTGGGCGCCGTTCTCCGAGAGCCGTCGCGGACCAGGATATCTCCGTCGATGGATCGCCGGCGAAACGATGGGTGCGCGCTTGCGCCGCATGGGCACCGAGGACATTCCCGGCGTGCTTCGCCTCATGCGCGAGATCGGCTCAGCGTTAAGCTACCTCCACGACCTGGGCACCTCGCACGGGTGCATGTCGCCCGAAACGGTGTGGACCACGCCGATGGGCCGCCTGTGGATCATCGGATGGCAGTGGGCGATGCCGCTGAATGAAATTCCATTCGGACTCTCGCCGTGTTTCGACTACATGCCCGTGCCGAGCGAATGGACTACCGGCCCGTGGAACCCCACGCCCGCGACCGATCAATGGCAGCTCGCGGCGACATGCTTCGCGATGCTCACGGGCGAGACGCCTCCGCCCGATGGCGTTCCGCCGATTCAGCTGTTGCGGCCCGATTGCCCGCAGTCCGTCGCGAAGGTCATCGACACGGCGCTCAAGTCCGATCCCGACGCGCGACATCCGTCCATTGCGTCGATGCTGCGCGCCGTTGACCGCGTCGTCGGCAGCCGCACGATGGTCATGCTCGCCGGCGACGAACCCGGAACGGTGTACACGACCGAATCCGCCGAGGTGCGCCTGCGGTGGGCGCTCGCCGACGACTACGAGGTGCTCGCGGCACTCGGCACCGGTTCGTTTGGATCGGTCTGGCGGGTTAGAGATCTCTCATTGGGCCGGGAGGTCGCGCTCAAGCTGTTGCATCCGCACGTCGCGCGCGACGAACGCATCGTCGGACGGTTTCGTCGCGAAGCCAAGCTCGCGGCGCAACTCGCGCACCCGGCCATCGTCCCGATCTTCGACTGGGACAGCCGCGGCGACGTCGCGTGGTACACGATGGAGCTCGCCGAGAGCGGGTCGGTCGCCGATCTGTTGGCGCGCTCCGGTCCGCGTCAACTATCCGAGATCGCGCCGCAGATCGACTTTCTGCTGAGTGGGTTGGCCGCGGCGCATTCGGTCGGCATCATCCATCGCGATATCAAGCCAGAGAACGTGCTCATCGATCGCTACCGTCGTTGGCGACTTGCCGATTTCGGCATCGCGAACGTGACCGGAGAAGAAATGGCCGGGGCATCCGGAACGCCCGCGTTCGCTTCCCCTGAGCAGATCTTGGGAGAAGCGCAGGACGCCGCCGCAGACTGCTTTTCGCTCGCCGCGATCGTCGCGTTCGCCATGACGGGCGCTCCACCGTTCGGTGAGCTCGACAGCAAATCCATTCTCGCGCGCGAGCTTCAGGGCGACTTCGACCTCACACCGTATCCTCCCGAGATCGGCGAGTGGCTCCGCCGCGGGCTGGCGTCGAACGCCGACGATCGTTTCGAAGATGCCATCGCAATGCAGGCCGTGTGGCGACAGGCTGTTCAAGCCGTATTCGAGCGCGAGCGTCAAATTCCGTGGTGGCGACGCTGGTTCGGCAGCGATGGCTCGGGAGTCGCATGGACGGGAGACGCGACCTTTACGAACTAACCGACAGCGCCGTCAACGCGCTCATCAGAGAACTCGGGACCAATGGCCATTGCAACGCTGAACCCCGCGACCGGCGAAACCGTTCGAACGTTTCGCCCGCTCACGCCTGAAGAAATCGAGGAGAAGCTCGCGCTCGCCGCCCGCGTCGCGCCGTCGTGGCGGGACGCAACGATGGAAGAACGCGCGGCAGTGGTTCGTCGCGCGGGAGAACTGCTCGACGAGCGGAAGGAAGCGTACGGGCGCATCATGACGCTCGAGATGGGGAAACCGCTCGCCGCGGCGATCCAAGAAGCCGCCAAGTGCGCGACGGCGTGCCGCTATTACGCCGACAACGCCGCGAAATTCCTGGCCGATGAACCAATCGAAGCGAAGGACGAACGCAGTTACGTCTCGTTCGAGCCGATCGGCGTCGTTCTCGCCGTGATGCCGTGGAATTTTCCATTCTGGCAGGTGATTCGCTTCGCCGCTCCGACGCTCGCCGCCGGCAACGTCGGACTCCTCAAGCACGCGTCGAACGTTCCGCAGTGCGCGCTCGCGATCGAGCAACTGTTCGAAGACGCCGGAGCACCGGGCGGAGCCTTTCAGACTTTACTCATCGAATCCGCCGCGGTCGGTGCGATCGTTGCCGACGATCGTGTCGCCGCGGTGACGCTGACAGGGAGCGAGGGCGCGGGCAGCAGCGTTGCCGCGACGGCTGGAAAGCACATCAAGAAGGCCGTCCTCGAGCTCGGCGGCAGCGACCCGTTCATCGTGATGCCGAGCGCGGACGTCGAGGCGGCGGTTGCCGCGGCAGTGTCGTCGCGCACCATCAACAACGGACAGTCATGCATCGCGGCGAAGCGCTTCATCGTCGCCGAGTCGATCGCCGATGCGTTCACCGCGGAGTTCGTGCGACGGATGCGCGCGCTCGTCGTGGGCGACCCGTCGGATGAGAAAACCGCGATCGGACCGTTGGCAACGGCAAGCATTCGGCACGACATCGACGACCAAGTACAGCGCGCGGTCGCCGGCGGCGCGCGCATACTCCTCGGCGGCCAATCGAAGGAAGGACCTGGCTTCTTCTATGAGCCGACAGTGCTCGTCGACATGCCACTGAACTCGCCGGTGCTTCGAGAGGAGACGTTCGGTCCCGTCGCGGCGATCGTACGCGTGAAAGACGCCGACGAAGCGATTCGCGTCGCGAACGATTCTCGATTCGGACTCGGTGCGGCCGCCTGGACGCGCGACGACGCGGAGATCGCGAAGTTCGCGAAGGGAATCGAGGCAGGCAACGTCTTCATTAACGGAATTGTTGCGTCCGATCCGCGGTTTCCCTTCGGCGGGGTGAAGAAGTCTGGTTACGGCCGCGAACTGAGCGACTATGGCATTAGAGAATTCGTGAACATCAAGACTGTGCGGATCAGGGGATGAGTTCGGGGGAGCTCGTCGTGATGGAAGTGCGATTGTCGGATGAAAGGCGGATTTGTCGAATCGATCTTCGGGCGCAGTGGGGAGGCGCAAGCGTCGAAGGATTGCTATATGGATTGTTGAACTCGGGGCTCCGAGTTTCGGGTCGATGAACCGAACGCTCTGAACGCCCGATTCAAAGGCACAGATTTCCGCCGCCGCGCGAGCATCTGTCTCAGCATCGGGTCGATCCGCTCAATTCTTTCAAATCCGTCAAATCCGCGATCAAGCAGTTCCGTCGTTCCCTCGCGTCCGTGCGACCGCCACGGCCTTCAACGCGATAGTCACGGTCGCCCCCTGTCCCTCGGCGCTCTCGAGCGTGACTTCCCCGCCCCATCCTTCGACCAGTCGGCGACTGATCGCGAGACCCAAGCCGCTCCCGCTGGTCCGCGTCGAGAAATGCGGTTCGAACACACGCGACAACACATCGGCCGGAATTCCCTGACCGTCATCGCGCACAGCGATCATCACGCGGCGCTCGGGCTCTTCACCGTCGAGGCTCACCGAAACGTCGACGTTCTTCGCGTTGGCATGGCGCGCATTTTCGAGCAGGTTCAAAAGCACCTCTTTCAGCTCGTCGCTGCGCGCGAGGCCGAGCACCGGGTAATCGACACCGTGCTCTGTCCACGACAGCGCAGTCTCCTCGCCCATGCGCTCGAGCGACACGACCTCGCGCACAACCGCGGCGACGTCGAGCGACGACGGCTGCGGTCGCTCGTCGGGCGCCGCTCCGTACCGGCTGAACGCGCGCGCAATTTCGTCGAGTCGATCGATCTCGGTGAGGATCAGGTTCACGTTGTGCTCGAGCACACGATCGAAGTCGACCCGCTTGTCGGCCCGCGCGCGACGCAAGTGTTGCACGCCAAGTCGAATCGGTGTGAGCGGATTCTTGATCTCGTGCGCGACCTGCCGAGCCATTTCTCCCCACGCGAGCACGCGTTGTGCGCGCGCGAGCTCGGTGACGTCATCCAGCGTGACGACCGCGAGCGACGTGCCCGTTTTACCGCGCCCGAGCCGTGTGAGTGTTCCGCGAATCTGCTGGTGATCGAGCGAGGCCTCGAAGTTCTCGTCGTCAGAGCCGGACCGGAGGAACCGCTCAACCACCGACGAGATGGCCGCCGGCGCGACGGACGCGAAAAGAGGACCCGCTTCGAGCGAGGTGCCGAGCAACGCCTCGGCGCGCGGGTTGGCGAGCACGACCCGGCCATCGAAGTCGATCGCGACCACTCCGCTTGCGACATTGCGCAACACCGCTGCCGTGCGGCGTTGAGCGTCCTCTAATGCCGTCGTACTTGCGTTGAGATCGGCGGCCATTCCACGAAACGCTGTGAACACCGGGCCGAACTCCACCATTGGTTCTCCGCGGAACGGCAAGGCTCTCCTTCCGCCGGCGATGGAAATGGCAGCATCGCGCAACTCACCGATCGGACTTGCGAGCTGCCGTGCGGCAATTCCACTCAACCACAATGCGGCGAGCGCTCCCACTGCCGTCGCGAACAGCACGAGCACGCCGAGATCCCGGCGACGGCGGCCGAGCGCGAGCTCGTCGGCGCGCGCCGGGGCAGCGAGCACCGACGACATCGAATCGCCACTTTCAAAGGCACGATAGCCGAACAGCGTCGAACTTCCGTCGATGTGATCGAGACGCGTCGTAGTCTCTTCGCCGCGCACGCCGAGGTTCAACTCGACCGCGGGATCGAGATACCGCCCGACGGGCGCAAGCTCGTCGTACAGCGGATCGCTTGCTTCGCTCAACTCGCCGCGCCGGTAGAGAAAGAGCGGCGCATCGAGTCGCTCACTTTCGGCGGGAAGCCACAGCGACACATTCGGCGGGGGAGAGAGCGCGCGCAGTGTCTCGCTCACGAGCAACTCGCGCGAACGCGTCGCGTCGGTGGCGAGCTGCCCGTACGACCACACCGCGAACGCCGCCGCGGGCATGACGAAGAACGCGAAGAGCGCGAGCGACAGTCGCGCACGGTAGCTGCGCCCCCACGTGCGGCGCCGTGCGCGAATCCACCGATTTGCACCACCGTCGGCGACGACGCTCGCGAACCAGAGCGCGGCGACGATTGCGAGATCCAGCAAGACGATGAGCGCGCCGCGCTCGACGAGTGCGTCGAGCGGCCGAAGTTCGACTTCGACGTGGGCCGCCGCAGTGCCCGCGCCGACTGCCGCCGCCCAGTCGCCGTGCAGCACGCTTCCGTCGCGTCGCCACACGACTTCGCCAAACACGGAGTCGGCGGGACCTAGCGTGCGAAGTCGAACGGTGTACGGCGGCTCCGCATCCGCGTCGACGTCGAGTCCGAGCAGCTGCGCGTATGGATCGCGTTCGAATAGCCGGCTTTTTGGCGCCATGACGACCGACGTGACGCTGCCCGAGACCGAAGGCACGGCCATCACGAGCTCCACCGCGGTGTCGGTGGGACCCGCACCAAAGATCAGACGGCCGCTCTGGCGTGCCGCCGACACCATCAGCGCCTCGTCGCTCATCGCGAGCGGGATGTCGGCGGTCTGAAAGCGCGCGGTCGGGCCCGAGTCGGTGGGCCACGCCGAGATCGCGACTGGATTGCCGGACGATGAGATATCCGACATTACATAACGCTGAAGAAGCGACTGTCGGGTCGTTGGCGCGACGTCGGCAAGCGTCGCGCCGAAGCGACGCAGCAGCGACGCGCTGACGGAGTCCGTCTCCGTGAGCCCCGCGAGATCGCGCTCCGCCGCGTCCACCCGACCGCGCGCGGTGCGCGCCCAGACGAGCGTCGTCGCGCCGAACGCGGCGACGGCGGAGGCGCTCAAAATCACGTAGCGCGTGCGCCGGCTCATCGCGAGCATGCCGATCGCGGCCACCCACAGCAGCGCGTACCACCATGGCCACCGACCCGGAGCGTCCCACACGACCGGGGCGAGCATCGCGGCGACGCCTGCGGCCGACGGAGCGACCCACGGCGGCAATCCACGTCGCGTTCCAAGCACCGACGATCCCGCCGCTGCTCCAGCGAGCAGCACAGAAACCGCCGCGAGAAAGAGCGGAACTTCCCAGATCAGCCAGAGCGATCCGTCGACGCCATGGGGGGGAATCGCGACGCCGCGCGCAAGCTCGCGAAGAAGGAACGGTCCGAGTCCCGCAACGAGCAAAATCGTGACGACGGCACCAGGGGTCGACGCG
This sequence comes from Gemmatimonadaceae bacterium, assembly GCA_039924785.1. Lineage (GTDB taxonomy): Bacteria > Gemmatimonadota > Gemmatimonadetes > Gemmatimonadales > Gemmatimonadaceae > JAQBQB01. Next base: position 17,878 of record JBDTAE010000350.1, read on the forward strand.
CGGCGCGCCTGTCTCCGAAAGACACCGAGTACTCCCAGGAGAACCACCGCCGCCGTGATGACCAGCGCACCGGCGTTTGCCGTGAGCGGACCGCCCTTTGGCGTGAAATACACCGCGGGGTCGAACAACCGCGTGAGGTTGGAATACTGGTTGAGCGGAATGAGCGCGGTGCACGCGAGACCAACGCCAAGCGCGATGACGCGAGGCCAGAAGCGGCGCGTTCCCCGCCACACGCCGATGATGAAACACGCAAGCGCAAGCGCGAATGCGATACCCGCGCGTGCCCTCGCTCGTTCGGAGATCGTTTGCGAGATCTCGCCCTGGACGAGCGGATAGGCGCGCACGTCGAACAGGCGTTGTTCGCCGAGCGCGTATCGCAGCACCTCGGGACTCGACGTCGTGTCGAGTGGCGCGGAAAAGAGAAAACCGCGCAGTCCGCGCTCGCTCGCCACCCGCGGCGCAAGCGGTGCCGACAGGCGGTCCGCCGGTGGGGCCGCGTCGAGGAGGATCACCGTGACGGCGCGCGTTCCTTCGTCGCGCTCGGAAAATTGAAGGCCGAGATAGAAGGTCGTGCCGATCACGGTCACGCCGTCGTGCACGGGATCGATCGTCGGACGAACCACGCCGCCCCATGCGAACGCACTGTCGCCGCGGTAGACAACGGCGCCGCGCTCGTCGCGCGAACGTTGCACGAACGACAGCGCTTCGAATGCGCGGCTGCGATCTCTCGGAAGAGTCAGCGCGTCGTGCGACGTTCGAATGGCGTCTGATGCTGCCGCATCGAGCGCCGATTTGAGCGCGACGAGTCCACTTGTCGCAGCGTCGTGGCGCCAACCTTCCCAATCTTTCGAGATTCGCGACAAATTTCGCTGCGCCGGCGCCGCAATGCCGACGCCAATCGCGAGCAGGGCCGCGCACGCGAGCGCCCAGCGTCGCTCCGCGCCTTTGATGCGAAGGGCCGTGGCAACGGTCGCAATGGTGGCGACGAGCCACACAACCAGATACTCTACGCCCGATGCATGCAGCCACTGACTTCCCGACAACAGGCCGGCGCCCGCGGCAGCGGCCCACCACGCCCAGCGCTGCGCGCTTGGTCGCGGGGACTGTCCCAATCGAGGGTCGGACGCGGTTTCGAAAATGAGTCAGCCCCTCGCCGCCCCGATGACCCCGCGCCGCATCAAAACGATGCGGCCGCGCGACATCGCGACGCTCATCGAGCGCGATCCCCGTCTCATCGTTCCCGTCGGCACGTGCGAGCAGCACGGCCCGCATCTTCCGCTCGGCGGCGACACGATCATCGTCGAACGGTTGGCGAGCGATCTGTCCGCGGAATTCGATGTGCTCGTGGCTCCGACGGTCGAGTACGGCGTCAATGCCGAGACTGACCGCGGGTTTGCGGGCAACGCGTCCCTTCGCAAGAAGACTCTACATCGAATGCTCAACGATCTCCTGGACACGTGGGAGTCAACCGGGATTCGCGAATTCATACTCCTCACTGCGCACGAGCACGATCCGCACCTCGAGGCGATGTCGACCGTCATCACATCCGGCGCGCGCGTGCGCGTGGTCGACATCTTCGGAATGGACTTTCACGATTTGCTTCAAGGGGAATCCGAACCGATGCACGGAGATGAGGTCGATACGTCGCTATTACTGTACATCGCGCCGGAGCTCGTCGACCTCCAGCTCGCTCAGGATTATATGATGTCCCGCGAAGAGCTGCGACGTTACCGGCGCGGTTGGCTGCGCGTCCCAAGTGCGAGTCCGGGCTCGATCGGCCGCCCAACCTTGGCCAAGGCCGAGACTGGTCGAGCCCTCTACGAGCGGATCTATACACTCGTCCGCGACCGTATCTTCGCCAGCCCAAGCCCAACGACGTGAACGCCAAGGCCGGGCGCGGGTACATTTACACCACCATGCGCCTTCGTTCCGCAGCTCAAGTCCTCCTGCTCGCCCTCCCATCGGTGGCCGCCACGTTCATCGCGCCGACCGCGCGCGCCCAGGGCCGCCCCATCGACGAGGGAACGTTCGTCATCACAGTGGCGGGCAAGCAAGCTGGTTTGGAGAACTTTCGAATCATGCGTCCGGACAGCTCGCTCATCACGGCGACCGGTCATATGACCGAGGGCACGCAACAGATCACGACGTCGTTGACAACCGACGCCGGCGGCACGCCGGTGCGATATGACATCGCGATTCGTAATGCCGGTGTCCAATCCCTCAAGGTGAGCGTGAACTCCGTCGGGGGAAGGCTGACCGCCACATCGTCGAACCAGCGGGGCGACGAGTCGATGCATGACTATCGGCTGTCGCCCGGCCATTCCGTCATTCTCGACGACGGCATCGTCCATCAGCTCTACTTTTTGCCCCTCGGCAAACACATCGGCACCGTGGAAACGATTGCGCCCCGGGACTCTAAAGCCGGCCGACTTCCGTTCTCGTCCCGGGGCCTCGAGCCGGTTCAGGTCGCCGGGCGGTCCATCACCGCCACGCACTACGTTCTCGGCGACGGCGCCGCGCGACGGGACTTCTGGGTCGACGCGAACGGTCGCGTCCTCCGAATGGAGATGCCCTCGCGCCAATTGGTGGCCGCCCGGGAAGAACCGCCGAAATAGTCCTTGAAACATCGCTCGCGGTTCGTCCGTACACCTCCGCAGACCCCCACCACAGGATTCAGCCCATGCGTTTCATGAGGCTCGTCGCTCTACTGGCGATCCCCGCTCACGTCTTGCTTGCTCAACAGGCGCCCGCTACGCGCGGAGGCCCGCTCACGCTCGACGACGCAATTACCATCGCCCGGCAGAACAATCCGTCGCTCGCGCAGACGCGGAACTATGTTCGCAATGCCGACGCCACGCTGAAAACGATGTACGGCGCGCTGCTCCCCTCTGCGAGCGCGAGCGTGGGCTCGAGCTACACGCAGGGCGGCACTCAGTACTATCAGGGCGTCGCGCTCGGCAGCACCGCCGACAGCTATAACAGCAATTACCGCCTCGGCTTCAACTACACCGTCGCCGCGGGTGCCGTGTTCGCGCCAAAGGCTGGAAGGGCCAGCCGCGCGGCCGCCGAAGCAAACGTCACGAGCGCCACCGAAGGACTGCGGTCGAGCGTGACCACGCAGTACATCCAGACGCTCGAGGAACAGGCAACCGCGGCGCTGAATGACACGCTCGTCATGACGGCCAAGGGCCAGCTCGATCTCGCGAACGCCAAGATGGAAGTCGGCGCCGGAACGATTCTCGACGTCCGCACGGCCGAAGTCGCGCTCGGCCAGGCGCGCGTTTCCGCGCTGCAGTCGCACAATCAGGCGCAGATCGAAAAACTGAAGCTGTTTCAATTGATGGGTGTTCCAGCCGACACGTCGGCCGTTCTCACGACTCAGTTCCAGATTGGCAAGGCGCTTCCGGCGGTCGACGAATTGATCACGATGGCGCGACGGGTGAACCCGGATCTTCTCGCGAAGAAGTCGACGCAGCTCGCAGACGAGGCCAATCTCAAGGTGGCGAAGAGCACATACCTCCCGTCGCTCAATTTGAGCACCGGTGTCGGTGGAACAGCCTTCGGATATGCGAGCGTCGATCCGCTCGTGACGCAGGCGCAGACGCAGGCCGCGCTGTCATTCGGCTCATGTTTGAGCAGCGACTCCATTCGCGTGGGTGCGGGACTCAAGGCGCGCGGGTGCAACTCTGCGCTGAGCCCAGCGGCGGTTGACGCGATTCGCTCCAACCTCCAATCATCGAACAAGCCGTTCAGGTTTGCGTCGACGCCGCTGTCATTCTCGGTCGGCATCTCGCTCCCGATCTTCAACAACTTCCAGCGCGAAGCGAATGTCGAAAACGCGCGAGTCGCCCACGACAACGCGTCGTTCGACCTCCGGTCGCGCGATCTGCAGCTCGCGACGGACGTGTCGACGGCGTACCTCAATGTCGTCACGGCCGCGCAGACGATCGATCTTCGCACAACGACCGCCGCGCAGGCCACGGAAGCGCTGGCATTCGCCGACGAGAGCTACAAGGTCGGCGCCAAGACGTTCCTCGATGTAACGACGGCACGCGGGCAGTACGAGCAGGCATTGGTTGCGCGAGTCAACGCGATTTACGATTACCACAAGGCGTTCGCCGCGCTCGAAAGCGCGGTCGGCCGTCCTCTTCGATAAGGCTTACCATAATGAACAAGACGGCAAAATGGGCGATCGGCATTGTCGCGTTAGTGGGAATTGGGTCGGTCGTCGCGATGGCCTCCTTCAAGCGGAACAACAAGGCGGTTGAAGTCCGCATCGAGCCGGTGCAGAAGCGCGATCTCGTCGCTTCGGTCACCGCGAGCGGACAGGTGCGGCCGCAGGTCAAGGTCGACGTTTCGTCGGACGTGAGCGGCAAGATCATCAAGCTCTCGGTGAAGGAGGGCCAAATGGTGACGGCCGGTCAGTTCCTGCTTCAGATCGATCCATCACAGCCGCAGGCCAACGTCGATCGCTCTGAGGCGGCCGTGGCGTCGGCGCGCGCGCAGTTGGCGCAAGCGCAATCCAACTTCGATCAGGCGCAGAAAACCTACGATCGGTCCGCGCTAATTCAGAAGCAGAACGCGTCATTCGTGACCACCGAACAGATGGAGCAGCTCAAGACGGCGGTCGACGTGAACAAGGCGCTGGTTGACGCGAGCAAGCACGCCGTCGATCAGGCGTCGGCGTCGCTCAACGATGCAAAGAGCGCGCTGGAAAAGACGACGATCTTCGCACCGATGTCGGGCCGGATTACGAACCTCGTCGTCGAACAGGGCGAAACAGCCGTTCCAGGCACGTTCAACAAAGACGCTGCAACGCTGCTTACGATCAGCGACATGTCCGTGCTGGAAACGCGCGTCAAAGTGGACGAGACCGATGTTGCGCGAATCAAAGTCGGCGATTCCGCCCAGGTTCAGATCGACGCTTTCCCCGATACGACGTTCATCGGCAAGGTCACGAAGATCTCGAACAGCTCGGTGAAGTCGACCTCGGCGGCTTCGACTGACCAAGCCGTGGACTACGAAGTGACGATTCAGCTCCTCAACGCACCGGCGGACACGCGTCCGGACTTCTCGGCTACCGCGAAAGTGATTACGGACAAACGGCTTGCCGTCCTGTCGGTCCCGATCATCGCACTCACGGTTCGAGAGAATCAGGCGTTGCAGAATGGCGACACCGCGGTTGGCCTGGGTAAAGCCAAGCCGGCCAAGGACATCGGCAAGAAGGACGTCGAAGGGGTGTTCGTGGTAGGAACCGACAACAAAGTGACGTTCCGGGCCGTAAAGGTGGGTATAGCCGGTGAGAAGGATTTCGAAATCATCAGCGGCCTCAAAGACGGCGACAAGATCGTTGCGGGAACCTACCAGGCCATTCGCGATCTGAAGGACGGCACTCTGGTTCGAGAGATCAAGGTCGACGCGAAGAAGCCCACCTCGGGGACTAAGTCGTGAATTCAAACACGCTGGAAGCGCCGCTCGGCATGACCGCCGAGCGGAAGGCAGTTACAGACAAGTTTGGTCAAGCACCTGATTCGAAATGGGTCATCGTGGCGCGCGGCATCAAGCGCGAGTACGACATGGGCGGCGAAATCGTTCGCGCTCTTCGTGGCGTTGACCTGGCCATCGGACGGAATGAGTACGTCGCCATCATGGGCCCGTCGGGCTCGGGAAAGTCGACGCTCATGAACGTGATCGGCTGTCTCGACACGCCGAACGCCGGCGAGTATTGGCTGAACGGCCAGGAAGTATCAAAGATGTCTGACGACGCGCTCGCCCGTGTTCGAAACAAGGAAATCGGGTTCGTCTTCCAGACCTTCAACCTCCTTCCGCGCGCAACGGCGTTGCACAACGTCGAATTGCCGTTGGTGTACGCCGGTGTTTCGTCGGACGAGCGCAAGCGTCGCGCGAAGCAAGCGCTCGAGAAGGTGCAGCTCGACAATCGAATGGATCACCGCCCGAACGAGCTGTCCGGCGGCCAGCGGCAGCGTGTTGCCATCGCGCGCGCGCTCGTCAACGACCCGTCAATGCTGCTTGCCGACGAGCCGACTGGAAACCTCGACTCGAACACGTCGGAAGAGATCATGAGGGTGTTCGAAGGGCTGGCTAATTCGGGACAGACCGTGGTCATGGTCACACACGAACCCGACATCGCGCAGCATGCGCGGCGCGTGGTCGTGCTGCGCGACGGGCTCATGTCGACGGACGAACGCCGCGACGATTTCGTGGCGCGGCTTGGACTTACGGGCGAGCACGTCAAGGTGCACGAAGCCGAAACCAGACTGTAACCAACTCGCAGTTCACTCGTACGGTGGAGAGGGGACGCGTCCCCTCTCCACTTTTTCTATATGTCCTTCTTTCTCGCTGTCGCCCTCGCCTTTGAAACGATCCGTGTGCAGAAGCTCAAGAGCTTCTTCACGGTCATCGGCGTGACCATCGGTGTGACATTTCTCATCGCGGTCGTCTCGATCGTCGGCGGGATGAGCCGCTACATGCAGGACGATCTCGTCGGCAAGTTGTTCGCGGTGAACTCGTTCAATCTTCGCCGCCAGCCGAACATTCAGCTTGGCGACGTCACCGAAGAAGAACGCCGAGGGTGGCAGCGGCGTCCGGATCTCAAGGAAAGCGACATTCTTCCAGTCGCCGCGTCGCTCTCGCCCGAGGATCTCTGGGCAACCGAGAGTGGCGGGAATCTCAACGTCGAGTCGCAGTACGCCAGGCCGCGCAGCACACAGTGCTCGACGGTCTCGAACGACTGGTTCGCGATCAAGAAAATGACGGTCCAGAAGGGCCGGCTCATCGCGCCGCAGGAGTATCAGCTCGGCACGCCCGTGGTGGTGATCGGCCAAGACGTCGCCGACCATTTCTTTCCGAGCCTCGAGCCGGTCGGCCGCACGCTGCGGATACAGAGCATTCCGTACACGGTCATCGGCGTCGCGGAAAAGCAGGGCAGCATGTTCGGCGTCTCAATGGACAAGTTCGTGATTGCGCCCGAGAAAGCGCCGCTCAATCGCTGGGTGAATCCGCACGGCGTCGTCAACCAGATGATCATCCAGGGCGCGAACGAGACCGGCATGCGCAACGCGATGGAGGCAGCACGCGCGGTCATGCGCGGCCGTCATCACCTGCACCCGTCCCAGCCCGACGACTTCGCGCTCGAAACCTGCGACTCGGCATTGGAGTTCTGGAATAAGCTCAAAGGGTACCTCGAAATCGCCGGCGTCGCACTCCCGACGGTCGGTCTCGTCGTCGGCGCGATCGTCATCATTAACATCATGCTCGTCGCGGTCGCGGAACGCACCCGAGAAATCGGAATTCGGAAGGCGCTTGGCGCGCGCCGGAAGGACATTCTGCGGCAATTCCTCGTCGAGTCGGCAACCCTGAGCACCTTCGGCGCCATCATCGGCGTCGTGCTCGGCATCGCGTTCGCGAAAGGACTCGCGGCGGTGTCTCCCCTTCCCGCCGCCATCGAAGTGTGGTCGATCTTCGTTGGCGTCGGAGTTGGCGCGGGCGTTGGCATCATCGCGGGCATCTATCCCGCGAGCAGAGCGGCGCTGCTCGATCCAATCGCGGCCATGCGGCAGGAGACATAGATGGCGCAGCGATCCGAGCTTACCGTTCGCATGTATGCGCTGCTCGAAGGCGTGACGATCGCCCTCGATTCGATCAGGTCGAATCGCGTGCGCGCCGCGCTCACGATTCTCGGCGTCGCTGTCGGCGTGTTCGTCGTCGTCGTCATCTCGGCGGCGATTCATGGAATCAACGAGAGCGTCGCCAAGGACTTCGAGTCCGCGGGGCCAACCACGTTCTTTCTGAGCCGCTATCCGATCACGTTCGAAGCGTGCGACGGCAGCGAAGACACCTGCAAATGGCGCCACAATCCGCGCCTGACGTACGCTGACAACAAAGTGCTCAACAGCATCGAGTCGATCCGTGCAGCGGGCGCGCAGCTCCAAATGAACAAGGAAGTTCGATACAAGGACCGCGTGCTGAGTGCGACCCAGGTGATCGGCTATACCGCCAACTGGACGATCATCGACGGCGCGGGCGATCTGTATCCCGGGCGAAGCTTCACCGAATCTGAAGAGACAAACGGCGATCACGTCATCATCATCAACGACGAGATGGCCACGAAGCTCTTTGGCGACTCAGATCCGCTCGACAAGGAAGTGATGGTCGCCGGATCCCCGTTCAAGGTGATTGGCATCTATCACTACCAGGCGAGCTTTCTCACCGGCGGAAATCGCCCGCGCGCCATCGTGCCGTTCGAAACCGCGGTGCGGTCGCTACATGCGTCGTACAACGACGTGGGCATCGCGATCGTCCCGCGGGCCGGCGTCACCCGCGATCAGGCCGAAGACGACGTCATTGCCGCCATGCGCGCGCGTCACTCGCTGCGGCCGGGCGCTGACAACGACTTTGCGATCATCACGCAGGACAAGCTGTTCGAGACCTACAACAAGATCTTTGGCATGTTCTTCCTGGTGATGATCGTCCTATCGGCGATCGGCCTGTTGGTCGGCGGCGTTGGCGTCGTGGCCATCATGATGATTTCGGTCACCGAGCGGACGCGAGAGATCGGCGTTCGGAAGGCTTTGGGCGCGACGCGAGGCACCATTTTGTGGCAGTTTCTCGTCGAGGCAGTGACGCTGACGGGCATTGGGGCCGTCTGCGGGTTGATCGCCGGAGGAATCGTGTCGGAGATCGTCCAGAAAGCCACACCGATTCAAGCGTCGATCCCACCGCTGGCGATCGTTGCCGCGCTCGGTGCGAGCGCCGTCACGGGGGTGATGTTCGGCATGCTTCCGGCGCTGCGTGCGTCCCGCCTCGACCCCGTCGACGCCCTCCGGTACGAGTGACGCGGGCTGAGCCCGGCGAAGCTCACTCCGTCGTCGTGTAAAGTCTCGGTTTAGCTTGTAACCCAGCAGGGTCCCGCCACGTATGGTGGAGCGCCCCCCCTTTCCACCCCGCGCCCCACAATGTCCTTCTTTCAAGCCATCGTCGTCGCGTTCGAGACGATCCGCGTACAGAAGCTCAAGAGCTTTTTCACCGTCATCGGCGTGACCATCGGCGTCACGTTCCTCATCGCGGTCGTGTCGATCGTGGGCGGCATGAGCCGCTACATGGAGAACGATCTCGTCGGGAAGCTGTTCGCCGTGAACTCGTTCAACCTGCGCAACCGCCCCGACATTCAAACCGGGGACATGACGCAGGCGCAGCGCAACGAGATGCGTCGCCGTCCGCGAATCCTCGTGTCGGACGTTCCCCCCGTGGCGGCGTCCCTAGGGCCAAACGTGCTGTGGGCGGTAGAGAGTAGCGACAATCTTCTCGTCGAATCGGTGTACGCGTCGCCGCGTCGCACTCAGTGCTCCACGATCTCGCAGGACTGGTTCACGATCAAGAAGATGGGCGTCACGCAGGGACGTCTCATCACGACGCAGGAATACACGCTCGGCGTTCCCGTCGTCGTGATTGGACAGGACGTCGCCGACCACTTCTTTCCGAATCTCAGTCCGATCGGACGCGAGCTGCGAATTCAAAGCATTCCCTACACGGTCGTCGGCGTCGCCGACAAGCAAGGCAGCGTGTTCGGAATGTCGCTCGACAAATTTCTCATGGCGCCGGAGCGCTCGCCGCTCAATCGCTGGGTGAATCCGCACGGCGTCATCGACGCGATGATCATTCAGGGCCAGGATGAAGCCGGCATGCGGGAAGCAATGGAGCAGGCGCGCGGCGTCATGCGATCGCGGCACCACCTGCACCCGTCGCAACCCGATAACTTCGCGCTCGAAACGCCGGACTCCGCATTGGAGTTCTGGGATAAGCTCAAAGGCTATCTCGAGATCGCCGGCATTGCGTTGCCCACCGTCGGACTCGTCGTCGGCTCGATCGTCATCATGAACATCATGCTCGTGGCCGTGGCCGAACGTACGCGCGAGATCGGCATCAGAAAGTCGCTCGGTGCGCGACGCCGCGACATTCTCAATCAATTCCTGATTGAGTCCACGACGCTCTCCACGCTTGGCGCCGCGGTTGGCGTGGTGCTCGGCATCGCGTTCGCGAAGATCATCGCTGCACTGTCGCCGCTGCCCGCGGCCGTCGAAGTATGGTCGATCTTCGTTGGCGTCGGCGTCGGCGCCGGCGTGGGAATCATTTCGGGTATTTATCCGGCGAGCCGCGCGTCGTTGCTCGACCCGATCGCCGCGATGCGGCAGGAAACCTGATGGCTGGCCTCGGCGTTCGCATCTTCAGCCTTTTCGAGGGCGTCACCATCGCGCTCGATTCGCTTCGCCAGAATCGCGTGCGTGCGGCGCTCACCATTCTCGGCGTCGCGGTCGGCGTGTTCGTCGTGGTCGTGATCTCCGCGGCAATTCACGGCATCAACGCCAGCGTCGCGCGCGATTTCGAGAAGGCGGGACCGACGACGTTTACCCTGAGCCGCTTTCCGATCACGTTCGAAGCGTGCGACGGCACCGAAGACACATGCAAGTGGCGCCATAATCCGCGGTTGACGTTCGCCGACGCAAAGGCGCTGAACACTATGTCGACGGTGGAAGCGGCGTCGGCGCAGATGACGTTGGGCCGCGAAGTGCGGTATAAGGACAAGGATCTCACCAGCACCCAGGTGATTGGCTACACAGCCAATTGGACTGTGGTCGATCATGCGGGAGATCTCTATCCCGGCCGCTCGTTCACCGAATCGGAAGAGACGGCTGGCGCGCGCGTCGTCATCATCAACGACGAGATGGCGACTCGACTGTTCGGCGACTCCGACCCGCTCGACAAGGTGATCTCGATCAGCAACACGCCGTTCACGGTGATCGGCGTGTATCACTACGAAGCGAGCTTTTTGACGGGCGGGAATCGTCCTCGCGCAATCATTCCGTTCGAAACGGCGTATCGGTCGCTGCAGGCGGCGAACAATGACGTGCGTATTTCGGTGGTCCCGCGCGCGGACGCCACTCGCGAAGAGGCGCAGGACGAAACAATCGCGATGATGCGCGCGCGCCACGCACTGCGTCCGGCGCAGGACAACAACTTTGCGATCATCACGCAAGACCAGTTGTTCGAGACGTACAATAAGATTTTTGGCATGTTCTTCCTCGTGATGATCGTGCTCTCGGCGATCGGCCTGCTCGTGGGCGGCGTCGGCGTGGTGGCCATCATGATGATTTCAGTCACCGAACGGACTCGCGAGATCGGCGTCCGGAAGGCGCTCGGCGCAACGCGAGGAACAATTCTCTGGCAGTTCCTCGTCGAGGCCGTCACTCTCACGGCAATCGGCGCCATCTGCGGGTTGATCGCCGGAGGCATCGTGTCGGCGATCGTAAAGAGTGCCACACCGATTGAAGCGTCAATTCCGCCTCTGGCGATCGTGGCTGCGCTCGGCGCTAGCGCGGTGACGGGCATTGTCTTCGGCATGCTGCCGGCACTGCGCGCATCGCGCCTCGATCCAGTCGACGCCCTTCGGTACGAGTAACTGGATAAAGGATTCCCCGAACGGCGGGATTGTCAGAGCCGCGGATAGGTTCGGTATATTCCGCCATGGCAGAATCACCACCGATTGATATTCTCGCGATCGCCGCACACCGAGATGATGTAGAGCTCACGTGCGGCGGAACGCTCGCCAAAGCGGCCAAGGCGGGACAGCGCACCGCGATCCTCGATCTGACGCGCGGCGAGATGGGGACGCGCGGATCGGCGGAATTGCGCGAACAAGAAGCGACGCGCGCGGCCGAAGTGCTGGGAGTCGCGGCACGCGAATCACTCGGTCTTCCCGATGCCGGCATCGTGAACGAGCCCGGCACGCGCGAACAGCTGGCTCGCGTCATCAGAAAGTTCCGACCGAGAATCGTGATCGCGCCCGCGCTCGAAGGGCGACATCCGGATCATCGCATTGCCGCGCAACTCGTGCGCGACGCATGCTTCGTGGCCGGGCTGGCGAAGGTCGCGCCGGACGCCCCGAAGCATCGCCCGTACAAGATCCTTCACTGTCTCGCGTACCGTCAGGATTTCGTGAAGCCCAGTTTCGTCGTCGACGTGTCCGACACCTTCGAGACGAAAATGGAGGCGATCCGGTGTTTCGAATCGCAGTTCTCCGGTGAGATTCAAGCGGGCGAAGTCTATCCGAACGGGGAGCCGCTCGAAGCCGTGGTGCGACAATACGCAGCGTATTACGGAACTCTCATTCGTCGCCCGTATGGTGAGCCATTCTACACGACGGAAATGGTCATGGTCGACGACGTCGTCTCGCTCGGGGTATCGACATTTTGAGCGAAAGCATCAACTACCCATCGTATCTCGCGCTCGACGAGTTGCTCGGGCTCCAGCGCCCGCAGTCGAAGCCTGAGCATCCCGATGAATTGTTGTTCATCGTCGTTCACCAGGCGAGCGAACTCTGGTTCAAGGCGATCCTGCACGACGTCGATGGATTGATCGCCGCGTTCGGCACGCACGACGCCGGTCTCGCGCTCTGGCACGTGCAGCGTATCAACGCGCTGATGCGAATCGTGTCGGCGCAGCTATCGTCGCTCGAGACGCTTCCGCCGCAGCACTTCGCGCAGTTCCGCGCATACCTCGGTACGTCGAGCGGCTCGCAGAGCGCGCAGTTTCGCGCGATCGAAGCCGCCTCCGGGCTGCGCGACGAAGCGTTCATGCGGGCGCTCGAGGAACGCGGTGGCGTTCCGCCGCTCGTCGAGAAGGCGCTATCGCGCCCGCCGTTCCAAGACCTGTTTCTTGCGCTGCTCGATGCCGACAGCGTCACGATTAAAGATCTCTATCTCGGCCCCGCGCCCACCGTGCTGTTCTTTCTCGCGGAGGCGCTGCTGGAGTACGAGCAGCAGTTCGCTCAGTGGCGGTTCAAGCACGTGCAGCTCGTGGAACGGGTGATCGGCCCAATGACCGGTGGCTCCGGCGGTACGCTCGGCGCGCAGTATTTGATGCGCTCGATCGACAAACGATTCTTCCCCGCGCTTTGGGCAGCGCGCGCTCAATTTTTCGGCGCGAAGAAGTCCTAGCGCCGGCGTGCCGCTGGCCGCCGGCGGCGACTTCTCGCTGATATCCGTTCTCAGGCGCTCCGGTCACTCGCCGTCATTTTGTATCCGACTCTTCCCGGGCAAACCCGGACAATTCTCGGTATATTTCTCAAATGCCGGATCCAATCTACCTCGACCACGCCGCCACAACGCCGGTGAGGCCCGAGGTTCTCGAGGCGATGATGCCGTTCTTCGGCCCGCGTTTCGGGAATCCCTCGAGCGTTCACCGCTGGGGCCGCGATGCGCGCACCGCGCTCGACGAGGCCCGCGAGCGCGTGGGAAAGGCGCTCGGCGCAAGCCCGGACGAAATCTGTTTTACGTCTGGGGGCACCGAGGCCGACAATATCGCAGTGCTTGGCGCTTGGCGCGCGCGCCGCGCTGAAGGGCGCATCGGCGTCGTCACGACACCGATCGAGCACAAGGCGGTTCTCGAAGCCGTGCACCAAGCGTCGCGCGAGGGAGCGGACGAGCGCCTTTGCAGGATGGACGCGAACGGCGTCGTGGATGAGGATTTTTTTATCGCCGCGGTCGGCGACGACACGGCAATTGCATCGGTCATGTGGATCAACAACGAGATCGGCACCGTTCAGCCAATCGCCGCGCTGTCGCAAGCGGCGAAGGCACGCGGCGCGCTGTTTCACACCGATGCCGTTCAGGCCTTTGGGAAGATCGCGATCGACGCAAAGACCGCGTCGTTCGACATCCTGACGGTGTCCGGCCACAAGATTGGCGCCCCTAAGGGCATTGGCGCGGTGTACATTCGTCGCGGCACTACGATCGCGCCGTTGTTTCACGGAGGCGCGCAGGATCGCGGGCGCCGACCCGGTACGGAGAACGTTGCGTCGGTGATCGGCTTCGCGCGTGCAGCCGAACTGGCGGTCGCCGAGCGTGAGGAAGAGTGGTCGCGATTAGAGAAGTATCGTGACCGCCTCGAGCAGGCAATTCTGGCACAGGTTCCCGACGCCGTGATTCACGGTCGCGGCGCACCGCATCGCGCGCCTCACATCACGAACATTTCCGTTCCGGGCGTCGACAGCGAGTCGATGCTGATGGCGCTCGACCTTCGCGGCATCGGCTGTTCGGCGGGTTCGGCGTGCCAAAGCGGAAGCGTCTCGCCATCGCATGTGTTGTCCGCGATTGGCGTTGCGCCCGATCTCGCCGCGTCGGCGATTCGAATGAGCGTTGGCTGTTTGACGACCGATGCATGCATCGATCGCGTCGCCGAGGTGTTTCCGGCCCTCGTCGCGAAGGCGCGCGGAAACGCGGCTGCGCACGCGGGCTAGTCGCACAATGAAGGAGCGCGTGTTGGTCGCGATGTCAGGAGGCGTGGATTCGTCGGTCGCCGCGGCGATGCTCGTCGAGCAGGGCTACGACGTCGTCGGCGCTACCATGAAGCTGTTCTGTCACGACGGCGACCTTCCTGACCGTCCGTGCTGCTCGCTCGATTCCGTGAACGACGCGCGTCGCGTCTGTCAGTCGCTCGGCGTCCCACACTACGTGCTCAATCTCGAGAGCGCGTTCGGCCACGACGTCGTTGATGATTTCGTGAACGAGTACGCGAACGGTCGAACGCCGATTCCGTGCGTGCGCTGCAACACATTCACCAAGTTCCGCGACCTTGTCGTCAAGGCTGACGGCATCGACGCGCGGTGGATCGCGACCGGCCACTACGCTCGCGTGGTCGACGGCGAGTTGAACCGCGGCGCGGATCACTCGAAGGACCAGTCCTATTTTCTCTGGGGAATCGATCGCGCCGTGTTGAGCCGCATGTTGCTGCCCGTCGGATTCCAAACGAAGGCAGAGACGCGGTCAGTCGCGCACAAGCTGGGGCTCGAGGTCATTGCGGAGAAGGCGGAGAGCCAGGACATCTGCTTCGTCCCCGACGGCGATCACACGAAAATTATTCGCCAGAAGCTCGGGAACGACGCGCCGTCGCTCGCTGAGGGACCAATCGTACTCTCGAATGGAAAGACGGTCGGAGCGCACAGTGGCTTCGCGCGATTCACGATCGGGCAGCGCCGCGGACTACCGGGTGGATTTCGCGTGCCCATGTTCGTCGTCGACATTCGGCCAAAGGATCGCGCCGTCGTCATCGGCCCTCGCGAAGAGTTGCTCGGCCGCGGCGTGGTCGC
Source organism: Gemmatimonadaceae bacterium (assembly GCA_039924785.1). Taxonomy (GTDB): domain Bacteria; phylum Gemmatimonadota; class Gemmatimonadetes; order Gemmatimonadales; family Gemmatimonadaceae; genus JAQBQB01. The sequence goes on from JBDTAE010000350.1 coordinate 33,041, forward strand.
GCGTTCGTTAAACTGGCTTGTCGATGCACCGTCGGTGGGAACACGCGTAGGTATTCAGGTTCGCCATCGCGCCACGCCCGCCATCGCTGAAATCGTGCGCCTCGACGGTGGCGAGATCGAGCTTGCGCTCGACGAGCCGGTCGCGGCGATCACACCGGGCCAGTCGCTCGTGATGTACGACGGCGAGCGTGTTCTTGGCGGCGGGTTGATCGAGCGCGGCCGGAGAATCGGACTGCCCGTCATGGCGGCGTGAAAGGACTACCAGGGAGTGCCGTCGTCGGCCATTCGTGATTCGCGAACGGCCCTGCGCTAGTATTTCAGTCCGCTCGCTTCGGCAAAGCTCTTCATCGCCTTCTCCTGTTCTTCCGTCAGCTTCTCGGGCACCGCGACTTCGACGAGCACAATCAGATCGCCCGTGCGTTCGTCTTTCTTGATGCCTTGCGCTGGCACGCGAAGGCGCTTGCCGCTCGCGCTGCCGGGCGGGATGCGGATGTTGACCTTCGCCCCAGACAGCGTCGTCACGCTGATCTTCGAACCCAGCGTTGCCTGTGCGATGTTGATCGTCACCGGCGCCACGAGGTCGAGCCCTTCGCGTTTATAGAAGCGATCGGTTTCCACTTGGAACATGATGAGAAGATCGCCCGCCGGTCCGTTGCGAGCGCCACGCCCGCCTTGCCCCTTCACTCGAATCTTCGTTCCGTTGTCCGTGCCCGTTGGAACATTGATATTGAGTTTTTTCTGAATGCGCACCTCGCCCGATCCGCCGCACGTCGGACACCGTTCGCTTGGCACCGTTCCGCGGCCCAGGCACATCGGGCACGGCCGCTGCACCGCAAACCCACCTTGGCCGAACGAGATGGTTCCGCGACCTTGGCACTCGGGACACGTGGAGATTTTCGCGCCTGGCGCAGCACCGCCGCCGTGGCACGTGGCACACTCCTCGTTGACCTCGAGCTCGATCGGAATCTTTCCGCCAAGGGCGGCAACCCTAAACGGGATCTGAAGCGCCATTTCGACGTCTTCGCCGCGCTCCGGCGCACGGGACCGAGCGCCGCCGGCGTTGCCCTGACGCGCGTTCGCCGCACCGAACATCGAGCTGAAGAGATCTCCAATGCCGCCGATGCCAACGTCGCCGAGATCCTCGAACCGGAACGAGTTGGCCCCGCCACCGGGCGCGCCCGCGCCGGAGAACGGGGATCCGCCCGGCGCTCCACTCCGCCGCGGTCCGCCGCCGAAACCGCCAAACGCGCCCAACTGACGCATTTGGTCGTATTGCTTTCGCTTTTCTTCATCCCCGACAACCGTATACGCCTCAGAGATTTCCTTGAATCGCTCGGCGGCTTTGGGGTCGGTCGGATTCTTGTCCGGGTGATGCTTGGCGGCCAGCTTGCGGTACTGCTTCTTGATGTCGGCCTGCGCCGACGAAGCAGGTACGCCAAGTACCTGATAGTAGTCCTTCGTCTGAGCCATATGTGTTACTACGTGCTCAGCCGTTCCATTGCTTCACAACAACCCTGGCTGGCCGCAGCAACTGGCCCTTGAACACGTAGCCCACCTGAAACACGCGAGAGACCACGTGATCGTCTTCGGGCGACAGCGCTGGTTCGGTCAAGACGGCTTCGTGGAGCGTGGGGTCGAAGGATTGGTTGGTCGGGTCGACGATCTCGAGTCCGGCGGTTGCAAGCGCCTTGAAGAGCTTTTTCTCGACCATCTCTGCGCCCTGCACCACCGTCTTTGAGTCCACGGTGTCGGGATCGACATGCGCGAAGCGGGCAAGGTCGTCGAAACCATCGAGGAGTTGCTTCACCACGTCACCCTGAGCGCGGCCGTACGACTCTGCCCGTTCGCGCGTGGTGCGCTTGCGGTAGTTGTCGTACTCCGCGGCGAGGCGGAGATACTTCTCCTGCTGGTCCGCGATCTTTCGCGCGAGGTCATTTCCGTCGACGTCCGCGGCACCGGTGGCGTCGGGACTCGTCGCGTTTGCTTCACCGTACTCCGCACCATCCTCAAGCGGCTCGGCGGATGCACCGTCGCCGGTTGGATCGGCGGCAGAATTCATGTCGTTTTCTTCGCTATGCCGCATGTGCTTTCGTATCGTGCGAGTGGGTGGTTGCGCCCGCGGATGAAACCCGCGTTTTGCGCGTATTGGAATGTTCGCTGGGCGATGAACGGGGGGCAACTGGGGAACGCGCCTATGTGCCTTCCTCTTGACGGTTAGGCATCAACCGCTGTCTGAGCATTTCCATTGTCCACTGAGCGGATCGCTGCCGAATCTCCTCCCGATCACCCCACAGACGCAGGAGACGCGCCTGAACGTCTCCCTGGACGTCGGTCGCGATCCAGACCGTGCCGACCGGCTTCTCCTCGCTGCCGCCTCCGGGGCCGGCAACGCCGGTAATGGCGAGTCCGATATCCGACCCAGCGACTCGGCGGCTGCCCGCCGCCATTTGGCGCACCACCTCTTCGCTCACGGCGCCGTACTGGTCGAGCGCCGCGGCGCCTACGCCGAGCAACTCGCGCTTTAGATCATTGTGATACGAGACCACTCCGCCGCGAACAACGTCGCTCGAGCCCGGGATCGCCGTCAGCCGCGCACCGAGTAGGCCACCGGTGCAACTCTCCGCCGTCCCGATCGTGAAATGCCGTTCTCGGCAGAGCCTTAGAACGACGTCGGCAAGATCATCCGTATCCTGGCCGTAGATCCACTCGCCCAGCTCGTCGCGTAAACGCGTTGCCGCCGCACCGAGCGCGGTATCCGAGTCAGCAGACGACACGTCGCGGACGGTGAGACGCAGGTCGACGCCGGCAATCGACGGCAGGTACGCGAGCGAGACGCCGAGCTCGCCGCCTTGCATCGCTTCGATGCGGTCGGCGAGCATGGATTCCGCGACGCCGGTCGTGCGCAGCGTCAACGAGCGCACCACGGTGCCGGCGCCGCCGCGAGCGGCGAGAAGTGCTTCAAGGCGCGGCACAAGGGTGTCGGCGAGCATTCCCGTCATTTCGCGCGGAACGCCCGGCAACATGGCGACCCAGCGGCCGGTTTCGTCCTCGAGCCAGATTCCTGGCGCGGAGCCGTGACGATTCTCTAATTTCACAGCGCCGTCGGGAATCATCGCCTGCTGCCGGTTCGTGACAGGAAGCGGACGGTTGAACCGCGTGGTCCAGCGTTCGGTCATCCACGCCAGGTGCTCTTCGTCGAGATGCATGCCTCTTCCGAACAACGCCGCGATCGATTCCTTGGTGCGATCATCGGACGTTGGTCCGAGCCCGCCGGTCGTGATCACGGCGCCGGTTCGCGCGAGCGCCTCACCCACGACGGCCGCGATCTGATCGGGATCGTCGCCAGACGTGCTTCGCCGAACGATGTGCATTCCGATGGACGCCAGCGCTCGAGCGAGACGCGCGGCATTCGTGTCGATCGTAAATCCGAGCAGCAACTCGTCGCCGATCGTCACGACCTCGATCGCCGTGTGCGATCCGGTTCTTGCTTCTGTCACTTCGCTGGATTAACTGTGAAGATGCCGCCGAAGCTGCGCAGGTAAAGCACGAGCGAGTACATCGTGAGCACGACGGCGAGCGTCATCATGATGGTGGCGACCGTTCCGTTGAACAACGCAAAGCCATTCCATGCGTCATTGTTCCATCCGCGCGTCGCGGCGAGCGTGGCCGCGAAAAACCAGCAGTACGCGGAACCCTGCCAGATCAACTGGAATCCGGTCTTCCATTTCGCGGGGCCAATTGCCGAGATGATGACGCCGCGCCGCTTCGCCGCCTCCCTGAACCCGATCATGAAGAGTTCGCGGCCGAGGACGATCGCCACCACCCACCCGGACAGACCCACGGGCCCCACCGGCGTGTGAAACGGAAGCTTGGACGCAAGGAGGTACATCGGGACGAAAGTGCCAATGAGCAAAAGCTTATCGGCGAGCGGATCGAGGATTCTCCCGAGGTCCGTCTCTTCTTTTCGCGAGCGCGCGAGGCGCCCGTCGACGTAATCGGTGACCGCAGCAACCGTGAACAGCAGGAACGCGACGAATCGCACTGCCCACGAGTTGGCGAACGGCAACACCGCGATGAGCGGAGTCGCCGCGATTCGGCCGACGGTGAGGGCGTTGGGAAGATTCATGAGCTGGGTGCAGGCTGCATGCTACTGACTTCTGGCGTGTGGTTGTTCATCGCCGAGACGACACGGCGGATTCGTGCCGCAGAATTCACGAAGTCTCTAAAGAGCCAGAAGCCAGTAGCCAGAAGCGCTTCACGCGAGCGACTTCAACACCAGCTTGCTGACCGCCTTCAGTGTATCGAACACACCTTCTCCGGTCACGGCGACAGCCTCGAAATACGGGGCGTGCTCGATCCATTCTCCCGACGGAAGCTGCTCGACAAGATTCTCGCCGGCGTGATAGGGATCGGGCGTCTGCCGCATCTTCGCGGGCTCGGCCACCTCCCACCCAGGATTCAGCGCCGCCTGCAAGTCTCGGATCGGAGATCCGTTCGGCAAATCGCGTTTGTTGTACTGAATGACGAACGGCATCTTCGTCAAATCGTACCCGTACTCCGCCATGTTGTCGTACAAGTTCTGCATCGCTTCCTGATTCGCTTCCATACGTTCGATCTGCGAATCGCCCACGAATACGATGCCGTCCACACCTTTCAGGATCAGCTTGCGGCTGGCGTTGTAGTACACCTGGCCGGGCACGGTGTAGAGATGAAAGCGCGTCTTGAACCCGCGAATCGATCCGAGATCGACCGGTAGAAAATCGAAGAACAGCGTGCGTTCGGTTTCCGTCGCGAGGGAAATCAGCTTGCCGCGCGTGTCCGGCTGCACTTTACTGTAAATGATCTCCAGGTTCGTCGTCTTTCCGCCGAGCCCGGGACCGTAGTAGACAATCTTGCAGTTGATCTCGCGCGACGCATAGTTGATCATCGACATGGCTGGTCTCTCCTATTGGAACAGCTTGTCGATTTCATCGTCGGCACCGGCGAGCAAATGCGGTGTGGCCGACGGCGTCGCGCCGCGCGAAAAGATGTGCACAAAAAGGAGGGACAGTTCGGCGACGGTTTGGCGCATTTTGAGACGAACGAGACCGAGTGTGGTCCGGTTGTCGAACAGCACCACGAGAATGACGCGGTGCGCGATGTCGGAGAGATACATCGATTCCTTTTCGCCCTGATGGAACAGCGAATTGAAGTCATTCTCCCCGATGAGCTTCGCCAGTTGATCGTTCGCGCTGAAGTCTGCAGCTGTAAGCGTTGCAAATGCCGTAGGATCAAAGGTCGGTTTCTCTCCTACCATGGCAACAAGCTGTCCAGTGCGGTCAACGAGCAGCGCACTGCGCGCATTGCAATCCGTAAGGAAACGCTCGAGCGCGTGCGTGATCGCGCTGGAATCGTCCTCGGTGAATGACCAGCTTGCAGCAGCAACCGGCATCGCGTGTCCCGTTCTAGTCGAGGTGGACCTGCATGTCGCGAAGCAAACGACGGCCGCGCGCTCGGAGCGCGGGATGACGCTCCCATGCGACATACTCGGTCAGAATTCGCGCGCTGTTGATCCCCGGACACCCCCGCAAATAACCCAACGCGGCGAGCCGTTTCCCGGCATTCCGGCTAAACAACTCGCGACGCGACCGATGGATCTGTGCGCTCCAGACAACTGCCCCTAATAGTAGACCGGCGAGGAACCCTCCCGCCACCGCTTCGGTTCGCTTGTGTCCTCGCGAATTCGGACTCACATCACCCTCCGCGCCGATAGGGCCTGTGCAATCGTCACCCCGTCAGCGTACTCAAGGTCGCCGCCCATTGGAAGTCCGCGAGCGATTCGCGACACCGTCATCCCAAGTTCAGCCAACTGGCCTTGGACGTACAGCGCAGTTGCCTCTCCCTCGAGACTTGGGTTCGTCGCCAGAATGATCTCGCGAATCGGAGTTACACCCGCATCACCCTCACTCACGCGCCGGAGAAGGTCGCTCACGCTGAGATCATCCGGTCCGACACCGTCGAGCGGCGAGAGACGTCCGCCGAGCACGTGATAGTGCCCGCGAAATTCGCCGGCCCGTTCGATCGCGCTGATGTCGGACGCTTGCTCCACCACGCATATGACCCCGGCATCACGCCTCGGGTCTCGGCAGATTGCGCACGTCTCGTCCTCCGTCAGGTTGAGGCATCGAACGCACGGATGGATCCGCTCACCGAGCGTGACGAGTGCACTCGCCAGGCGGCGCGTTTGGTCAGGGGGCTGTCGAAGCAGATGATAGATGAGACGCAGCGCGGTCTTCCGGCCGATGCCGGGAAGACGGGAGAGTTCCGTCGCAAGATCATCGATCGCCGACATGCCGGAAGATCACCCGAACGGAAGCTTGAACGGCAGATTCAATCCGCCGGTCAATTTCCCCATCTCGTCCTGCGCGAGCTGCTGGGCCTTCTGCTGCGCGTCCGAAATCGCGACGACGATGAGGTCTTCGAGCATCTCGACGTCGGCCGGATTCACCACGCCTGGCTCAAGCTTGATCTTCTTGATCGTGCCCGTGCCGGTCACCTCGACGGTGACCATCCCGCCGCCGGCGGAGCCGGTCGCGGTCACGTGCTGCAGATCGTCCTGCATCTGCTTGAACTTGCCCTGCATTTCCTGCGCTTGCTGCAGGATCTTCATGAAGTCTGGCATGAGAGATTACTAATGGCTAATGACTAATGGCAAAAGGCGACCGGCGAACCACGGCGATTGCATTCAGTGCGACCCGAGATCACGATCAATCGACGACATCCAGATCGAGCGCATCGATCGCCGCGCGAAGAACCGGATCGCGTTTGCGAAGCGCGGCAATGCGCTCGGCGCGAACCATTTCGTCCGTGAGACGTTTGGGCGGTGCGGACGGCGCGGCGGACTCGTCGCGCCGAAGTTCCACACGGTCGACTCGCGCGAATCGCTCGGCGAGCGCGGCCACGATCTCGGACCGGCCCGTCGTGATTGCGTGCGCGTAAATGTCGTTCGGCTCATCGAGTGCGATCGTCACCAGTCCGCTGGCCGATACCGCTACGGGCGATGCATGCTCGAGCGCCGTCGCCAACATCGGCTTGCCGCTGACGCGCATCTTCTCGACCAGTTCGTCCCACGACTCGGCGACTTTATTGATCTCTAATACGGCGAAGGGTCGGCGCGCCGCGTCGGGTGATCGTTGCGGCGCCGCAACGGGCGCGAGCTTTGGCGCGGCGGCGGCAGCCTGTGGCGCATCCGTCGTCACCAGTTGCGGCGCCGATCGCGCGATGGACTGCGGCGCATTGCGCGGCTCGACCTGCGCTTGCGGCTCATTGCGTTGGTTGAACTCGGCGCGGGGGCCGCGCGTTTCGCTCTGCGTCGACGTGCCCGACCTATTGCGAGACTGAGCGCCGCCGTCGGAACTGCCTCCGCTTGAATCACGACGCGACGGTGCCGCGCCGCCACCCGATGAGTCGCCGCCGAGTGATCGAAGCACATCCTCGAGGTCGACCGCGTGGTCGAGCAGTGCGAAGCGGACGAGCAATGTCTCAACGAGCATCTGCTGCTGCCCGCTCTTCTTGAAGCGCGGCTCGAGCTCCCCGAGCGCTTGCAGCATTCGCAGCAGGTCTGCCGCGGTGAATCGTTCTTTGCGCGCGACGAGTGCCTCGCGGCCCCGCTCCGACATTTCCGTCGCCACGCCGCCGAGAACAACAGCCAGCATCGAGCGAAGCATGTCGGCGAGCCCGGTGAGGAATCCGCCAAAGTCGACGCCTGCCTCCGAGAGCCGCGCGACCGCGGGAAATACGTCGGCCGCACGATGATCGGCGATGAGGTCGAGCATCGCGATGAACTCGTCTTCAGGCACGAGACCAAGCGCGTCGCGCACACGGTCGGCGGTGACGGTTCCGTCGCCCATCGACAATACCTGGTCGGCGAGGCTGAGTGCGTCGCGCATCGACCCGTCGGCCGCGCGCGCGATGGCGGCGAGGGCTTCTGGCTCGGAGTCGATTTTCTCTTCGCGCAACACGTGCGCGAGACGATCGCGAATTTCGGCGGGGCCAATGCGCTTGAAATCGAAGCGCTGCAACCGGCTCAGCACCGGCGCGGCCGCCTGCGCGATTTTTTGCGGCTCGGTGGTCGCAAAGACGAACACGACGCGCGGAGGTGGCTCTTCGAGAATTTTGAGCAGCGCATTCCATGCTTCACGCGTGAGCATGTGCGCTTCGTCCACGATGTACACCTTGTACGAGTCGTCGCCTGACGGCTCGTACATCGCGCGCTCGCGGAGGTCGCGCGCATCGTCGACGCCGCGGTTCGACGCCGCGTCGATCTCTACAACGTCGAGACTCGCCGATCCGCTCCA
>JBDTAE010000351.1:0-2935 GCA_039924785.1 Gemmatimonadaceae bacterium
GCCGCCGCGATGATGCCTACGCCGCCTCCGACGACCTTGCCGTGAGCCCGCGCGACAATCGGCTTTGCGCACTGCGTCATCGCGAGAATCACCCGCGCAAACCCCATGAAGAATTCTGTCCCTGCGGCGGCGTCCTTGATCGCGACGAGCTCGTCGAAAGACGCGCCCGCGCAGAATGCGCCCGTTCCATAGCTCCGCAGCAGGATGACGCGAACGTCCGCGAGCGCGCCGACCGCCGTGATTTCGTTCGCGAGGGATCGCAGCACCGACGCGGGGAGCGAGTTGCTCTTAGGATGACCGAAGCACACGTCGGCCACGCCGTTCTCAACGAACGACGAAACGGAACCCGTCGCGGCAAGCGGGGCGTGCTCGGTCATCGGCTAAACCGCACGCGAATGCCGCCGCGGATTACTCCAACCGCCGTGTTCTTGAGCGCGTCGCACGACGAGCAGACGCTGTTCGCGGTCGCGATGGCCTGGCCCGCAAGGCTCGTAAACGAATACGTGTAGAGCGCGTCGCCAAAGATCGCGAACCGATCGTACACCTGCTTGTCGAGGCCACCGCCGAAGCTGATTGCGCCGCCCGTGCGGTGACGCTGCGACGCAGTGCCCGCGCCCGCGGACGTGTGGTAGCTGATATTGCCCGGTTGAAAGTTCAGAATGCCGAATCCGAGCTGAAGCGTCGGCATGATGAACGGCGTTGGAATCCGTCCGCGAATCATCGTGGACAATTGGAACATCTGGCCGTCTCCGGCGGTGGCGCTTGTCGCTTTGTTTCCGGCGAGCGTTTGGAAATCGCTCAGGAAGGTCGCTTCCTTGAAAGGCAGCCGGCTGTAGTCCAACGCGAACGCAAAGCCGATCGCGCCCACGCCGTTCGAACCCGGCGGCCAGTTCTCCCACGCGATGTCTACCGTTGGGCCGCGATCCCACTCGCGGAGGCTGCCCTGCGCGTTGATCGGCGACAGAACTCCGCCGCTGACGCGGAGATACTCACCGGGCACGAGACCGTCGGCATTCGGGGCTTGTGCGCGTCCGGACGCGGCGGCGACGGCAAGCGGAAGCAGCGAAGAAAGCGCCAGAGAACGTAATCGCATGGAAACCTGTCAGGGTTGTTGGCCGACCGGGAATCTACCCGCGTGACGCGCACCGGCACTAGATTTCACGCATGGCTGAGACTCCTCTTCAACCCGTTGTTCCGCCTGAAGATCCCGCGAAAATCGCGGAGTTCGAGGCGCGGATCGCCCGCGGCGAAAGCATCGAGCCCAAAGACTGGATGCCGGCGCGGTACCGCAAGCAACTCGTGCGCATGATGTCGCAACACGCGCACTCCGAGGTCGTCGGGATGCTTCCCGAAGGCAATTGGATCACCCGGGCCCCTAGCCTGCGCCGCAAGCTGTCGTTGCTTGCCAAGGTTCAGGATGAGGCCGGCCACGGACTCTACATCTATTGCGGCACGGAGACGCTCGGCGTCGACCGCCACGACCTCATTCAGCAGCTTTTGAACGGCACCGCGAAGTATTCAAGCATCTTCAACTATCCAACGCTCACGTGGGCGGATATGGGATGCATTGGATGGCTCGTCGACGGCGCGGCGATCGTCAATCAGACGATGCTGGCGCATGCGTCGTACGGGCCGTACGCGCGCGCGATGGTTCGCATCTGCAAGGAGGAGAACTTCCACAAGCGCCAGGGCTTCGAGATCATGACGGTGCTTGCCGGCGGCACGCCGGCGCAGCGAGAAATGGCGCAGGAAGCGCTCAATCGCTGGTGGTGGCCGTCGCTCATGATGTTCGGCCCGTCCGACGCCAATTCGCCGAACAGTGCCGAGCTCACGCGCTGGGGTGTGAAAAAGAAGAGCAACGACGAGCTTCGCCAGCGTTTCGTGAACATGACCGTCGCCCAAGCAAAGGCGATCAACCTCACGTTGCCCGATCCCGATCTCAAGTACAACGAAGAGACGGAGAACTGGGACTTCGGCCCAATCGATTGGGACGAGTTCTGGCGCGTCGTGAAGGGTGACGGTCCGTGCAACCACGAACGTCTTGCGGCGCGACGGAAAGCGCACGACGACGGCGAGTGGGTCCGCGCGGCTGCGTCAGCCTACGCGGCCAAGCAATCCGCATCGGCGTCGGAGGCGGCGTAAGCGATGGCGAACGACAGCACGTCACCCGATTCGCAGTGGCCGTTGTGGGAGGTGTTTCTTCAGCCGCCGAAGGGTGAGGCGCACGAGCACGCGGGCAGCGTTCACGCCGCAACCGCCGAACAGGCATTGGAGAACGCGCGCGACGTCTATGCGCGTCGCGGCGAGGCTGTGAGCATCTGGGTCGTGCCGAGCATGGCGATCACGTCGTCTACGCCGGACGACATGGGACCGTTCTTCGATCCCGGCAACGACAAGCCGTACCGCCATCCGCAGTTCTACAAAGTTCCGCGCGGCGTACGAGTGTAATGTCCGCTGATTCTTCAATGACGTCTCCGAGCCTGGTGCAGTACTATCTTCGTCTTGGCGACGACCGTCTTGTGCTCGGCCACCGGTTGTCGGAGTGGTGCGGGCACGGGCCGATTCTCGAAGAAGACATCGCGCTTACCAACATCGCGCTCGACCTGATCGGCGGCGCCACGTTGCTGCTTGCGCTGGCCGGCGAGACGGAAGGCGACGGACGCACCGCCGACACGCTCGCGTACCTTCGTGACGGCGTCGACTATCGCAACATACTTTTCGCAGAGCTGCCGAACGGCGATTTCGGCGTGACGGTCGCGCGGCTCTTCCTGTTTAGCGTATTCTCATTGCTGCAGATGGAGGCGTTGCAGAAAAGCAGCAATGAGACGCTCGCCGGGATCGCATCGAAGATCGTCAAGGAAGCGCGCTACCATGTCCGGCACGCCGCGCAGTGGGTCATCACGCTCGGCGACGGGACCGACGAGAGCCACAAGCG
>JBDTAE010000352.1:0-4449 GCA_039924785.1 Gemmatimonadaceae bacterium
GTGTGTGTGGCGGTATTCCGACACAATCGATAGCGATGACGAACCGTCGATATGAGGAAGATGAGGTCCGCGAGATCTTCAGTCTCGCGACGACCGGCGATGTGCGCGACACGACGCCGCGTGCCGAATCGGGCGCGCTGACGCTCACGGAGATTCAGCGCATCGGTCAGGAGGTCGGCATCGAGCCCGCACGAATCGCGGGAGCAGCGCAAGCGCTCGAAGCTCGCGGACGGGTGGCTCCAGTCCGGCGATCCTTCGGCGTGCCGGTCGGGCTGTCGCGCATCGTCGATCTGCCGCGCGCCCCAACGGATCGCGAATGGGAGCAACTGATCTCTGAATTCAGAACGACATTCGAAGGGCTCGGGCGCGAGGCGACCTCCGGTGGGCTTCGGCAGTGGACTCATGGCGACATCCACATCAGTGTCGAGCCAACCGAGCGTGGCGAGCAACTCCGCCTCGGCGCGCTCAAAGAAGAAGGCGTGTTGGTCAACGCCGCCAGTAGCGTGCTGGGCGGAATTGGGCTCCTTTCGAGTGCCGTCAACGCGGCCGACGGCAAGCCCGTGAAGGCGATGGTGCTTCTCGGCATTTTCGGTGGGATCTCGTTGGCGGCGTTCGTCACGAACCGGATTTGGTTGGCGCGGTGGGCTCGCGAACGCGAGGCGCAGATGGAAGCGCTCGCCGAGCGAACGGTGAAGCTGCTTTCCGCGCCTGAGGTACCTCGACCACGTTGATGGAGGAGCACGCGATGTCGAAGGTGATTGCCATCATGTCGATGTCCCTCGACGGGTACGTTGCCGACGTCAACGACGGCGTGGGTGAAGTGTTCGACTGGTACATGAACTCGGGCGACGTCGAAAGCATGGCTGGGGCGGAAACCATGCTTGGGGCCCGGCGTTCGTGCTGACCCACAGTGTGCCCGAGGGCTGGCCGCGCGCCAATTCGACGGTGCACTTCGTGACCGACGGCATCGAGAGCGCGGTGAGCCAGGCAAAAGCGGCGGCAGCCGGCAATCCGACCATGATTCCGGGCGTAGGGGTGACACACCTGCGCTACCCGGTGCGCAAGGGGTAGTAGAACTCTAAAGTGACGGCACCGCCTGGCATCGTGGCGTCATTCGCCGGTTGACGCTTTGGGCGGCTCGTCCGGTCGCGTCGCGACTACCTCGGCGCCGGGTTGCGCGTCTGGCCGACCGGAACTGTCGCCGGCGATGGCTTGTCGAAGTGTCCGCCGAACCATTCGAAGATTCTATTCCAGTGATCTTTGAATTGGTTCTCATTGCCGGCCCGGCCCGCGCCGTGTCCCGCGCCGGCGTACTCCACCCACACCGCCTCTCTTCCCAATCGGCGCAGCGCGTAATACATCTCGCGCTCGTTCGTCGACGGCACGTTCCAGTCTTCCTTGCCGGTGAGCATGAGGAGCGGAGTCTTGATCCGGTCGGCGTAGAAGATCGCGGAATGCGCGATGTACTTCATCGGCGCCTGCCACAACGACTCACCAATGCGATCCTGCCCCTTCTCGGCCGCGTTGTAGTTGCGCGTTCCGATCTTTGGGCTGTCACCGAGGAAGGAGATGACGTCCACCTTGCCCGAGATGTTCACCGCCGCCTTGAAGCGATCGGTCTGCGTGATGAGCAAGTTCGTAGCGTAGCCGCCGTAGCTCTGTCCTTCGACGCCGAGCTTCGTGCCGTCCACGAGACCGCGCTGTTCGAGACTGTTGATCCCGTCCGTCACGCCCTTCACCCACGCTTCGCCGGGATATCCGATCTGCAGGTCGACGCTGGGATGAAACACGAACCATCCGCGCGCCGCGAGCAAATTCATATTTTCGTTGAAGCCATTGTCGAAGAATGTCTCGTAGATTTCCGCGACCAGTGGATACTTCTTCCCGGGCTGGTACCCGTACGGATAGTAGAGAACTCCTTTGAGCGTCTTGCCGTCGACGTCGAGATAGCTCACGAGTTCCGAGTGGGACAGCGACACGCCGGCGAGCTGCGGGTTGAGATTGGTGAGCGCGTGCGCGTCGGAGAAATCGCGCCCCGCCGTGTACACCTCGTTGGGACGATCGCCGTCGGAGCGCTCGAACACGAAGCGTGATCCGTCATCCGACACGTGCATCGCTGCGTAGACGTTCACGTCGCTCGCCAGCGCCGTGCCCTTTCGTGCCGCGATGTCGTAGCGCTCGATACCGCGAGCCCATTGCTCCTTGGCCGACGTGCCGAGGAAGAGATAGCGTCCGTCGTGGCTCCATGCCTGAATCGTGCGCGACGGGCGCGCCGCCGTGTCGGCCTCGAACTGATAGACGAGCGACATCGAATCCGTGCGCGGGTCGAGCATGTGGTAGCCGTCCTTCGTGCTCACCAACAGCGCGCCGCCGTCGGGTCGCCAATCGACGAGCGTAAATGCCGTGCGCGTCGTGTCCGTCTTCGACTCAGGCTTGCGATACTTCGCGGTGAGATTGCGCGCGCTATCACCGTCGAGCCGGCGAACGAAAACATTGCCGCGATCGGCGTACGCGAACGCGGTCGCGTCGTCGTTCCACCGCGGCGTGATTCGTCGCTCAGTTGGCTTGACCAACGTGTCGACCTTCCCGCTCGAAAGCGTCAATCGAAAAACGCCGTAGTCGGTGCCGCCCGTGTTGTCGTACGACGTCTTCTTCTGCGTGTTGGTCGAATAGACGATGTAGCTTGCGTCGCCGGCGAACTGCGGTCCGCGCATGTCGACCGTCGGCAAAAGCTCGCGGACGGTGCCATCGGCGATGGTTACCGCCGCGGTCACTTGGCGATTGCCCATATTGCGAACGGCATCCCAGGCCAGGAACGGATCCTTTGCATCCTGCACCACGATCTCGCCCGTGGTGAGATGCACGAACGCCGCGTGTGCGCTGGTCGCCCATCCATCGGGCCGAAGCGCGATCAACACCGATTTACTGTCCGGCGCCCAGACGAGCTCCGAACTCGATGCAACTTGCTTCGTCGTGTGCAATGCGACGGCGCGCGTGTGATTCGACGCGATATCGTCGATCTCGAGCGCGTAGTCGTCGCCTTTTCTAAGGAAGAAGGCGAGCGACTTTCCATCTTTAGAGAACTTTGCACCGCGGACGTCCACCTTGCCGGGAAGGATCGCCTGCGATTTCCCGGTCGTCGCGTCGATCAACTGGAATTCGGCGAGCGACGGCGCGACGTACGTCGCGTCGCCATAGCGTGCGTTGTCGATGCCGAGTCCGTCGCGCCGCACGCGGATGCTGAGCGCGATCCACCGGCCGTCCTTTGAGACGTCGTCGATGCGCGAGGTTCGCACGGCGAGGGCGTCGTCGAGAGTAAATGCGCGGCCGGCGCGCTGCTGCGCGTGCGCGGCGACGGTCGGGATGAGCAGAGTGGATGCGGCGAGTGCGACCGGCGCGAAAGCGCGGAGCGGACGGTGGGACATTGGCGTTTCCCGAATTGGGGTTATGATGTGGTTCATTTTGGTGCGGGGGGCGGCGGCAAACAAGGCCGAGGGCGCGGGCGCTTGTTTCCTTCAGGCACGATGCCGCCGGCGTTTCCCTCGTCCTCTCACCTAATGTTGCTGGCTGCGGGGCCGCACGCGAGTTTTTCGTTACAAGTGGTCATCCAGAACTTCGCGAAGCTTGGCATTGATCAAGGGAAATTCGTCCGTTCGAAGATGCAGCAAACGCACTCCTGAGAGGTCATTCACTCGGCCGTACAGGCTGGCGACAGAGACATCAAACGGCTGCCCGCTCTCAACTCCTGTCGCGATCTTTCGCCGCAATTTGTCGCGCAAGTGATCCGGATCTTTCGTGCGAGAGCGAATTGAGTGGTACAACCCCTGCAATGGCGGCGCTTGTAGGTTGTCGCGGAGCGTCGCCGTAAAGCGCTCGATGTCAGGCCGATCGGTGGGCCAAACAGCGATCTGTTCTACTTCACGTCGCTCACGTCAGCGTTGTATTTCCAATATCAAATCCTAAAAGATTTCCGGTCCGATGGGGCTTCGTATACCGTTAGCGCGACCTCATCGGCTGACTCAACACGGGCGAAATGTCAATCACATGGGATTACGGATACGCTCTCGGCGCGAGTAGCGCGCGTCAATGTAGACTGCTGGCAATACGTAGGAATAGGAAACTATGACAACTTCATAAATAGAATGTTGCAACACGAGCACTGTCACGGGGTCATTGCTATCGACACGTTTCGCGTTGTACGAGACAGCAGAGCGTACGCTGAATCAGTCGTGCGCGTGGATTCGCTGACCGCCCGTGACGCGCCGCTCTAAGTATTGGGAGGGATGCAGGACGCCAGCACGAGAATCCTCAACGCTTCGAAGGCTATTGACACGATGCCAGCTAGTGTCCGTCCTGAAACTCACATTTTGTCAAAACTGAGCGCTTTGGCTTCCCGCGGTTCTGAGCAGGCCGTGGCTCTCAAGCATCGACAAATTGTGCACGAAAACA
>JBDTAE010000353.1:0-4855 GCA_039924785.1 Gemmatimonadaceae bacterium
CCGCGACCATCACGCGTTTCCCTTGCCCTTTCAGCCGTGCACTCAGCTTGCCGATGAACGTCGTCTTTCCGGCACCGTTGATGCCGACAACGAGAATGACCGTCGGCGAGGCCTGTGCGAACGTCAATCGAGGATCGCTCTTACCGCCGCGCAGCGCCGTGTCGATCCCGTCAGCGAGCGCTTCATGGAACTCGTCTTGAGTCTTTACTAATCCCCGCGTTGCGCGCCGCTCCACTTCCTCGACAAGGCGCAGGGTAACCGGCACACCGAAATCCGCCTCGAGCAGCAGCTGCTCCAGCTGCTCGAGCGACCCTGCCGAGACGCCGCCGCGCGCGAGCACGACGACGTCGGTGAGCGCCACGTCCTTGATTCTTTGCCAGAGCGACCGCTTTGGAACGTCACCCGCTTTACGAAGTATGCGCATGCCCCTCGATTCTCATCATCGCAATCCTTTGCGCCGACGCAACGTCCATTCGGCGCACAACATCAACGTCGCCAGCACGTACGCCCACCCCATGCCGCGAAGACGCGGCGCAGTGTCGGCAGACACCGCGCCGCGAACCGCACCGCTCGCGACCCGCGGAGCGCGCGGCAACCATTCTCGCGACGGATTCACGGCGAGCGTCGACGATCCGCCGCGCGTCGTTGCGTCGTAGAGACCAGGGGCGAGCGGACTCGTCTCCACTACAGTCGCACCGGAGGTAAACCGGAGCGTCATCGAATCAACGCGAGCGCCACCACGTTCCCGCAACGTCATCGGTACGATCGTGTCGGCCGACGATCCTCTCCGCCAACGAATGGGATCGCCCGCTCGAACGAGACGCTCGTCGGGCACAGCGCCGCGCCGATCCGCGCGTTCCGCCGCTAGCCAGTCGAAGATGCTGCCCCACAGCGCGGTGAACGCGTCGGATGATACTCCGCCACGAAAGCGCCACCGCCACAATCCAGAGGCAGCAACGATGATCACGCGTCGCGGCTCATCCGTTCCCACCAAAATTGGTTTGTGCTCTTCGCCTCGTCCGCGCCGAGCGATCAAGCCTTCCCACGTTCCCTTCGGCGTGTTCGCGGTGATGCTAACCGGAGGCAAACTATCCCACACCATTCCCGACAACGCGGGTGACAACGGCGACGTCGGGGCCGCGGAGGCGTACCACTCGCCGTCGGTCGGCGCGGTGACGATCAACGCCAACGGGCCGAGCGTCACCGAACGAGGCGGACCGAATGCCGCGGTGTCGCCGTGAATGATGGCAACCGGGGCCTCGCGCAGCGCCTTGCGAACGTCCTCTTCGCGAACCGGCGTTAAAGAACCCTCAACACGCCACTCTCCGGGCGCGACGCGTAGAAAGCCACGCGTCGGAATGCCGAGCGCGCCGCGCAACACGGCAAGTGCATAGCGCGCGTCGAAGTCGGGCGACGTCGACACGAACACCGCGCTTGCCGCGCGCGACAGATCGATCGCCGTCGTGAGCGTATCGTTGCGCTTCTCGGCATCGTCCGGCGATGCCACGATCGCGCGCAGAAACGTCGGCCCCGCCTCACCTTCCAGGCGTGACTTGATCGAGATCGTCCGCTCGCCAAATGGTGCAAGTGAATCGACGGGCACCGTCGCCACAGTCTTTCCCCCGAGCGACAGCGTGAGCGATCCGGCGCGAGCTCCCGCGCTGCCGGCGATCACCCCGACGCGCGTCTCGACGGTATCGCCAGATACGACCGCGCGCGGCACGTCCATCGACACGACGGCCAGATCTCGGTGCGGCGGATGCGGCAGCACGACGACGCGCGATCCAGCCGGCAGCCCGCGACTCGCGTCGGGATCATCGAGCTCGCCGTCCGTCACGACGACAACCGGATGGCCCGCGCCGAGTGCGCGTTCGGCGACAGGACGAACGAGTGATGCAAGATCGGTCGCTGAGCTCTTGTCATTGAACCGGCGAACGGAATCGCCGAACACGAACACCGACTCGGCGGAGACATGCTGAACCGTATCGCGTGCCGCTCGCCAAACCGTGCTGTCGCCGCGCATCATGCTTGCCGACGCGTCGAGCGCCGCCCACGTCGCCACGGGCTTGGCGCGCGCAGCCGGCGCGTCGAGCAGGAGCGCGACGAGCAGCGCAACCGCGCCGACACGCAGCAGCATGGCGGGGAGAACGACCCCGCTAGCGCGCAAATCGCGCCACCCGTATTGGATGAGCGCGACGACGATTCCCGCGACGACCGCGAGTGTCCAGGGCGACATGCCCGGAAAGCTAAGCGGTGCTTAGTGCGGCGCGAGCTTCGCCACGCCAATTGCCGGCGCATCGAGCGAAGCAAGGAGGCGATCGCGAACCTCGGTGAAGGCGCCGCGCTCCGCGTCGGGCACCGGCTCACCGCCGCTCGCCTTGAGCGCGGTGCGGGGATCGCGCTGCTGTCCGTTCACCAGGACCTCGAAATGGAGGTGCGGACCGGTGCTCAGGCCGGTGCTGCCAACGAAGGCGACGGTTTGCCCGATGCTGACGTGCGACCCGACGTGCACGCCCGACGCGAAGCGGCTCAGGTGACCGTAGCGCGTCACGTACCCGTTGCGATGACGAATTTCGAGGACGTTGCCGTAGCCGTTTCCCCAACCCTGGCGCGTCACGACACCGTCACCGATCGCGCGGACCGACGTCCCGAGCGCCGCAGCGTAATCAGTTCCCTGATGCTGCCGAACGCCGCCGAGGATTGGATGCTCCCGCAGTCCGAAGACGCTGGAGATTCGACGAAACTCTAATGGCGCGCGAAGGAACGCCGCGCGCATCGACTTTCCGTTTTGATCGAAATATTCGCCCGTAACGGACTCGCTCGCGAAGCGCACGACGTCGAGCATGTTGCCGGACAGTTTGAACGTCGCCGCGAGCACTTTTCCAATGCGCGTCGCGCCGGTAGGCGCAACGGACCGCTCGGCAACGACCTTGAACTCATCGCCGGGTTGGAGGTCGCGGCTCATGTCGACGCGGTACTCGTACACATCGGCCAGCGACCACGCGAGTTGCTGGCGTGCGGCGGCAGGAAGGTCGTTCTTCGCACTGGAGTTCATCGCGTCATACAAGTTCGACGCGATTTTCCCCCCGACGACGATTGTGTCGACCGTCCACGGGAGGTGTTCTTCGGTGCCGGTCCACGCAGCGCCGGAACGTTGCAAGTGCAGCAGTCGGTCGATCGAGAGCTGCAGTGTGACTTCCGTCGGGGTGGAGTCGGCCGACTCCGATTTGATCGTCACCGGCATGCCCGCAGGAATTCGACGCGGGTCGAGGGACTTCGCAGCGAGCAACGCCTGCTGCGCGGCGCTGTCGGTGAGTCCGCCGCGCTTGAGCAACGAACGCAGCGACTCTCCACGTCCCAGCGTGTCGAAACTGAGCTTCCAGGTGGGAACCGCCGCTTGGGTTGTGAGAACTTCTGCAGCGCGGCGCTGCGGATCGGGAAGCTCTGGAGTAAACCGAAGCGCGCCAGCCAGGGCTAGCGCGACTAAGGCGTACGTTCCGAGACGGACGAGTCCCGGCTTCAATCCATCTGTCTCCGAATAAACGTCGGGATCTCCATGTCGCTGACGTCTTGCGATCCCTTGTCCGGTCGCGTGGTGCGCGGAGGAGACTGGTCGGTGGTGCGAGCGGGAGATTGGTCGGTGGTGCGCGGCATGGTACCCGTGACGCGCGCAGGACGGCTCGTCGGGAACGGAATGACCGGCGATCCCTTGGGAATTGAGACCGGAGCATGCGCGGGCGGCGCGGCATGCGTCGTGGTGCTCGGCGCCTGCGTCGACAGCTGGCGATCGAAGCCGGTGGCGATGACCGTGACGCGAATTTCGCCCTGCATGGCCGGCTCGTGCACGGCACCGAAGATGATTTCAGCGTCGTCGCCGACGGCGTCGTGAATGATCTCGTTGATCTGATGCACTTCGCCGAGCGTGAGGTCCGCGCCGCCCGTGATGTTGACGAGAACGCCGCTGGCGCCCGCGATGCTGACGTTGTCGAGCAACGGCGACGCGATTGCCTGCTGCGCTGCCTCCATTGCGCGATTCTCGCCGCGGCCAACGCCCGTGCCCATAAGCGCGGAACCCCCGGCCTGCATTACCGTGCGAACGTCAGCGAAGTCGACGTTGACCAAACCCGTGACGCTAATGAGCGAAGAAATGCCCTGCGTGGCGTGCAGCAGAACTTCGTCGGCCTTCTTGAGCGCGTCCTGGAACGGAATCCCCTTGCCGACCACGGCCAGGAGTCGCTCGTTCGGGACCACGATCATGGTGTCGACATGCTTGCGCATGTCCTGGATGCCCTGCTCGGCCTGACGCATGCGCTTCCGCCCCTCGAAGAGGAACGGCTTGGTGACGATGCCGACGGTCAGCGCACCCGCTTCGCGCGCCAATTCGGCGATGACGGGCGCGGCACCGGTTCCGGTTCCGCCGCCCATGCCGCATGTGATGAAGACGAGATCGGCGTTGACGAGCGCGCGGCCGACTTCGTCGCGGTTTTCGTCAATCGCTTGACGCCCAATCTCAGGGCGCGCGCCGGCTCCAAGGCCGCGCGTCAGCTTCTTGCCGATTTGCACCTTGAGGTCCGACTTCGACGTCAGCAGCGCCTGCGAGTCGGTGTTGATCGAGATGAATTCAACGCCCTCGAGGCGTTCGTCGATCATGCGGTTGACGGCATTGCCGCCGCCACCGCCAACGCCCACCACTTTCATGCGGGCGTTCTGGGTCGCGCTCTCTTCGAACTCGAAGATCATTGAGAACGGTCCGTTACTTCGGAGTGATGGAGTCGGAGACTGCAAGGAAGGACATGCAGCCCGCATCGTAGCGGGACTGTCGGACGTTCAAAACGCTCGCGCAATATAATGCTTT
>JBDTAE010000354.1:0-6068 GCA_039924785.1 Gemmatimonadaceae bacterium
CCTCGGCGACAATCGCTGGGCCGAAGAAAATGACGCCCAGGTAGGCGGAGATCGTAAAGAAATACAGAATCGCGAACCACCACACCGTCGGGCTGATCAGCGCCTTCACCGCGCTCTTCTCGCTCACGCTCGCGCGCGCCGCGCGCTCGGACGTGAGTCGCTCCGTGAGCCACGTTCGCTCGGCGGACGTCAGCCATGAGGCGTCTTCCGGGCGATCAGTAAACGAGAAAAACACTGCAACGCCAAGGATGATCGACGGAATTCCCTCGACCAGATACAGCCACTGCCAACCCGTGAGTCCAGCCGTTCCATTCAGTCGCCGCGCGATGATGCCGACATTGCGTTGGAAAGTTGCCTCGTCGACGGCGCCGGAGAGGACGGTCCCGTGCCGCTCGGCGTAGCCCGGCGAGGTCTGAAGGGTGACGCCGACGACGGATGCGTCGTGCAGCAGCTCGTCCGCGGCCCAGAGGACGTCGGCGGCGTCGGTGTACGCACCGGTCGTCGCGAGCGCATCGGCTTGCCGCGCGTACTCGGCAATCGCGATTCGGCCGCTCTCGACGAGGCGGTCGCGGGCTTCGGTGTATGAGGGGTCTTTCTTGAGCGTACTTATATAGCGTTGCGCGGCGTCGGCGGGCCGGCCCTGGCCCTCGAGCTCTTTTCCCTGCTCGTATCGCTTCGTGGCGGACGCGCAGCCGGTGCCGATCAGGACAACGGCGATCGCGGCGCAGATGGCGGAGCGGACGTTGTGGTGTCGCATTCCATCAATATGGGGGAGAGGTGCGCGCTCCGCCCGCTACGAACCGGACCAGCGAACGGGAAAAGCGAACGGGAATGGGCGACAGAAAGGGCAAAGCCGTTTGCGAGCATTCTTCGCTTATGGATTCCCCTCCTCTCGCACTCGGTCTTCTCGAGCGAGTGAAGAACGAATTCGCTGGGTGTCACGCAGAATCGGGAGACTCGCCAAATCCTTGGGGCGGCCGATCGCTTCCTTCGATGCAATGACATCGTCGAGCGATGCAACCAATGCAGCGTGGCCACCGAGTGCGATGGTCACGGCACGAGCGCGAATTCCCTCGAAGCTGTGGCCGCCTGGCAAGCGGTCGAAGAGCACGTCCACAGCGACTTCGCCACCGATTAGGGTGAGGGTCGTCGAGAGCTCAGAAACCGGCAGCGGACGTCCCGCCCCGATGTGTTTCGCGAGTTCATCGATTCGGCTTCTGGTCAGCGGTGTATCGCGCACCAGAAGGTCGACGTCCTGCGTCATGACCGGGGCGCCTTGCAATGCCGCCGCGGCCATCCCAACGACGACGTAATCCAGGCGCACCGTATCGAGGGCGGTGAGCAGGCGAATTAGGAACGCCTCGTCAGGCGACATAAACTCCCGGCCGAATTTCGCGCAGGAAGTATCGTCGCCCAGTCCCCAGAGGTCTCAGCAAGCTTTGAAGAATCAGGACGACGTCATGTGGATCGATGTCGGCAACCTCATCTCCAAGGCGGCCGCGCGCCAGCTCCACGTCGCGGACCAGTTGCTCGGGGTCGTATGTGGCGGGGGTCATCACCATTGCTCAAGATATCGCCAAAGGGAGCCACGTGAAAACCGTTGCCCTGGCCCGGCGACGGCGCGGGTCGTCAAGTAGTAGCTTTGCCGAGTCCCGACCGCCTCCAGGCCCATGATCCTCACTCCCGCCAACACGTTTCGCGCGCTCAGCGGCCAACTCTCGGCAATTGCGGATCTCGCGCGCTCCTCTGGGCATTGGCGAGACGCCGACCCAACGCACGGCGTCGGCTTCTACAGCGTCGTCATCCTCACCTCGCTCTTCACGGTCGACAACGAGTTCTCCGAGAGCGACCACGCATTCGTCAACGAGGTCGTTCACTCCGACAAATCGTTCGAAGATAACTTCGCCCTCTCGCGCCGCAGCTTCACGCGTCGAGGCGCCAAGTTCGCGCTCGAGATCCCGCCGTTCTTCCTCGGCATTGCCGCGATGGACAAGGCGCGGCGGACGCAATACGGATTGCGAGCGCTCCAGCTCATTCGCGCGATGATCTTCACCGCGGCGACGGCCGAAGACGAATTCACCGGCGACGAAGCGGACTTCCTCACGACGCACATCAGTGTGCTCGGCCGGCATCTCATGGAAGCGGGTCTCGCGTCCGAAAGCGACGTCGTGGATGCGGGCATGAGAGCGGCATCGGAGCGCGACCTGCTGTCGACGGACGCATCCACCTGGTCCCGCGCGGCGCGCTACGACGACGCGGGTGAGGCGCCTTTAGAGAACGCGAAGAAGTCTGATGCGCCGGAGGCGACACTTCCGGAATTGATGGCACAGTTGACGAGCCTCGTGGGACTCGCGGCGGTGAAGCAGGAGGTCACGACGATGTCGAACGGGATACGGATTCGGCATATGCGAAAGGCGCGCGGGCTGCCTGTGCCGGCGACGTCGAGCCACCTCGTTTTCTCGGGAAATCCGGGCACCGGCAAAACGACGGTCGCGAGACTTCTGGATCAGGGTTCTCTATCGGTGGGCCAATTAGCAGTAGCGGGTACCTGTATCTTGATGTGGTAGACGCAGCGCAGCGGCATTTCACGACGACGTTTTACGTTGAAGTTGACTCCTGCGGAGGTTCGTGCTGAACCAGACGCGCGTACCACCTGAGCGGAAACAA
Source organism: Gemmatimonadaceae bacterium (assembly GCA_039924785.1). Taxonomy (GTDB): domain Bacteria; phylum Gemmatimonadota; class Gemmatimonadetes; order Gemmatimonadales; family Gemmatimonadaceae; genus JAQBQB01. Next base: position 2,668 of record JBDTAE010000354.1, read on the forward strand.
ACTCTCGCGCGCCAGCGGATTCTTAAGAGAATTGCCCCGTTGGCGCTGCTCATTTTCTTATCGAATCAATCCGTCGCTCAGCGAAATTCCGCGTCTATCCTTGGCGCAGATGTTCGAGCGCGACATTCTGAGAGTTCACCTTGGGACACTGGAATTGTGGTGGCGATCGCCGATACGGGACTCGTCCTGCGGCTTAGCTTAGCCGGTCGGTTCATCCCGCGCGATAGCATTGTCTATCTGGAGGTGCGCCAAGGGAAAGATCGGGCAGAAATTGCGCAAATCGCCGCGTTGACGGCGATCCTTGGGCTCGTCGCCGGAGAGCAACTCGGTCGCCGCAACCGAAATGACCTGGGCGGTGCATTGGGGAGCACGTACGGTGGACTGATCGGCGCCGGCGTAGGCACGGTTGTCGGCACCGGTGTCGGTTTTTATGTCACTCCGCATAGATGGAACGCGATTGACGTTGGATTCGCGTTTCTGCGCTGAGGGGTGGTCGCGCGATCGTTGCAACTACTCGTGCCAACTGATCATCAAAGGAGGGATTAACATGAGTTTAGATTTCTCTCACGTCAGAGTGCGGGCTTCGGTAATCAATTTCCTTGTTGCGTTCGCCGCTGCCTGTAGTAGTACGACTTCTCCGGGAACCACGACGGACTATTCGCTTGCAACGGTCAGACGGTGCGAATCTACCGGTGAGTGACAGGCTGAGTCCCGGTAGTAACATCATCAATGGATCAATTGCACTCGTTTCTGGCGATAGCGCAGAAGTACGAGAAACGTCGCAGGGCAACGGTTCCGTAATTCGTCTCGATCGGGTTCATGTGGATCGCAACGGAGCGACACTTGTCCTCCGCTCTTATTCCGCAGGAATTCTTCCGGACACGGCGACGCTCACCGGCAATGGCCTGACAGTTCGCCACCACGTTCTGGTCTCTGGCGCGCAGATGATCATCGAGACCCGCGTGTACGCTACGCCCTAATCGCACCACGCATCGGCGACGAGTCGGTGGGTAGACGCGATCGCTCTGTTGTCCTCAACGACAGCCGCAGCGTTCCGAGTGGGTCCGGTTGTTGTGTGCGATGCAGTTGACGGTGCCGTGGACGTCGTCGTAGGCAGTTCGCGCTCACAGGCGAAGGCGACGGCACAGAACGCGCCAAGGGCGACCGCGCGCGATGCGCGGAAAATAGAAGGCATGTTGATTTGACGGTGAGTGAGTAGACGTCGCGGCAGAGACTGCTTAAATGGCCCGCGACCGTGAGCGCCGCTATAGACGCTGAAGGAATGCCGTAAAGATCTGTGTTTCGGCCTGTCCGCAGCTGCTGGAGCCGACATCAATGTTCGTTCGTTTCCAATCGCGATACCCAGGCTTGGTAATCGTGAGGGCGTACGTCCCCGGCGTGTCGCCGAGCGGGACTGCGGTCGAATCGCCTAGCTGCGACGATTGAACAACTACACTGTCGATGATTCCGCCATGCTGAGCGGTCACGTGCGCGCCAACCGCCGCATATGCGTTAGTAACGGAGTCGGCAATGTGTATGAAGAACGCGCGCCGTAACTCAAGCGTACACACCGACTGAGTGGGACCACTGCAACCGGCCAAGGCGGCTGAGGCAAACACTGCGGTGGCAATTGACAAACGAGACATGGTTCAAGAGTGGTGGCTGGTTACCGGCCCCGATTGCTCAGACCGTTGGCGAGTCAGTGATCACTAAAATACTGATGGTCAGATTTCTTGTTCGTAGCAGGCAAAGTCTTTTGTTATGCCAGAGCATCCTGACACTAGCCCCAACGCGACTGCTCGTTCGGCAAAGCACGTTCAGTACGACACGCTGCCGAAAGAACAAACTCACGGTGCCACCGTTGTTGTCCGCTGTCACGATGAGGAAGTTACTATCGGGAATGCTTCCGGCGAGTACGCGTTTTTTTGGCCACTTTCGCGCTATAGTTACCAATGGCAAGCACGGCTGTAGCGACGTGATATTGCCGTGTTTCCGCCGGTTCCAGTTGTCCGCAAGTCCGGGTGTGCGCAACTGCCTCACCTTGGGGCCGTCAGACTCATTCACCATTTGATCAATCGCCGACGGCACAGTTTGATCTCACTACTTGCGCTCAGCAGGCACTGCGAGGACAAGCCACGCAGTGCTCGCCCATGACCACACGACGTGACCCCCAACGCTGTACCAGAATAATGTCAGTCCGTGGGTGGGGTTGAAGGGAGGACGTTGGGTCGGCCCGGCGTCGCGACTCGGCTCTGGAGGATTTGTCGTCGCTCCGATTGGCGCGACCGCGTCGCCACGGCGGCGCCGCCTGCGAGGGAGTGAGCCACTCGTGTACGTCCTGGATTCGCTCGGCCGCCCGCGTGCAGAGCGTGGACGGATCAGCGACCACCGCGGACAGTTCTGTCGTGGCTCGCGTCGCGCATCACACTTGGCACCGTCGGCGACACGATTCTCACGGCGAACATGGCGGATGGTACGCTCACGGCGTATCGCGGCGATACATCGAGCGACGCGCGCGAGCCGCTTTGGCAGGTCGCGCTGCCGCGTTACTTCGAGCCACCGGCCACCGCGGAAGAGGTGCGACGCTTGCCCTGGATACAGATCGGCGACCTGCACAAGTTCGTCGACGTTCCGCAGATCGACATCGGGGCGTTCGGGCCGGATGGAAAGCTCTATGCAATTCGGAACACTGATGCCGCGTGGCAAGACGGGCGGGATCTCGTCTTCGCGCTCCAGGGTTCGTGGCAAGCGACTGGGCGGCATTTAGAAATCTATGATCGCCGCGGTCGCCGACTGGGCAGCTACAGTCTCCCAGCGGAATCATTCAGCGCGATCCGGGCGGACGGCCGCGGACGGATTTTCCTCATTGGCGGGAAATCCGTTGTCATCGCGATCGATCCCACAGTCACGCGTGCGGGATGCCAGCCGCGCGCTGAGAGCGCAAAGCGACTTCATCGCGGCAGTCACAGCGGCCATCGCCCAGATAGACTGGCGTTTTTCGAGATACGGGCAGCGCTTGTAGTCCCGCCGCCGACCCTTACTGCTTCGCTCGGCGCGTGCTCGAATCAGCTCGCTCGACTCGGCGACATGAGTACTTTCTAGCGCCTCGACGACGCCAGCGACGTCGCGACACTCGGGAATGGTCTGGTGGCATTCAGTTGACACGTGGATGAGGATTCTCTGGCATCCAACATCATTTGCCGAGACCGGTCCCAAGAGTCCAATCACACTCGGCGAGAAGTATCTGCATCGTGCACAGGGTTTTGATCGGATCGGACGCTTCCAGATCGAAGCGGCGATCCAGTCGGTACACTGCGCGAGCGCGACCTCTGGCGTGACGGACTGGCGCGCACTGCTGAAGTTTCACGCCGCGCTCGTTACGATTGCACCGACGCTCGGGG
>JBDTAE010000355.1:0-13131 GCA_039924785.1 Gemmatimonadaceae bacterium
GGCAACCGTTGCTCGAGGAAGCCATCGAGTTGCGTCGCGATCAGAGTTGCGTTCTCGACTCTATCGCCCGTGCAGGACGCGGCGGCGTTCCAGAGATCGCTGCCCCACGCCTGAACCGCCATCGTCGTCGCCGCGAATATCGCGTCCGCCGGTACGGTGCGATCCGTCCAGCGTGACACGGACGCGCGCACGAATGGATAGAAACCGCCGGGGCGAAACTTGACACCGACGACGCACCCAGCGCCGTCGATGCGAATTCGAAATGCACCGCGCATGACTCCATGGACCCGCGCCGCTCCCGCGATGATCTGCATGTGCACGCACGGATCGAGCAATGCGCCTGCGTCACGCGCCACCGTATCGCGACGGTCCCAACGCGCTATCCAATAGTGGTCCACGACAGCCGCGAGCGAGTTCGACGGACAGCGTTTGACGTACGCTCCCGGCGAACGGCCCGGCGCGCCGGCGCGTGAGGCGATCTTATCCGACGGCGATATGAGACACAGCGACATTAGGCTTTGGAAGGGTTCCGGCGTTGACCAACATGGCGCGGCAGCGAGTTGGCGGGTTTCTTCAAGACCGAGAGCGACGGCACCGTTAAGCTTTGGTCGTAAGAGTGTTCCGGGCCACGTTGGATATCCCGGACCGTTTCTCATCTATACATGATATCTAATGAGCCCCGATCCCGCAGTCCCCGGCAACGCCGGCGATGGCGCCGAGCCCGAACATTTCGTTGCCAACACGTTGTCCGCGTCGTTGACGGTCAACGACATCCCCAAGAGCCTCGCGTGGTACCGCGACGTACTCGGCTTTACCGTGGCGCGCGAGTTCGAACGCGACGGCAAAATGTTCGCCGTGTCGCTGCGGGCCGGGAGTGTGCCCATCCTCATTACTCAGGATGACGGCGCGAAAGGCACCGGCCGCACCAAGGGGGAAGGCATTTCGCTTCAGCTCACGACCTCCCAGAACGTCGACGCGATTGCCGCGCGGATCAAAGCGGCCGGATTCACGTTGGCGTCAGAACCGGCCGACGCGCGGGGGGCACGCGTATTTCGCGTGCTCGATCCCGACGGCTTCAAGCTCGTGATTTCGTCGGAGCGCGCTCCTTAGCATTCTATAATCACCGGCTAGACGCCGAACTGCCGAAGGTGGTGATCGAGGTGCTTGTACATCAGGATCGCCCACTCGTCAGGCGTCATTCGTCCGAAGAACACGTGCGGATGCGTTGAGCATCCGCGCGGGCCTTCGGTACCGAATCGCAAGATCAACCCGCGAAGCCTGTCCCGCTCCCGCGTCAAGTCACGCTCGTCGGAAATCACGAGGCCGGGCGCGGTTGGCGCATTGCGCTGAATCGGCTTGTCGTCGCGCATTACTCGCCCTTTGACGAAACCTCCGAAAAGCCGGCCGAGGAACATTCGTGGCGGATGTTCGTCCCCGAGCGCCCACTCCAACGAGAGGGCGCAATGTGCCATCGCCTGCGGAGGAGTCATCTTCCCCCAAAGCCGCTCGCTACTCGGCTGCAGGCGACCGAGACGTTCCGTCACCTCGGTGATGCGTTCCTTCTCAAAGAGATTCTTCATCTGCGCGTCGTGTCCGGAGGTCGATTGGCTTTCGCGATGCAATCCGCAATCAGCGGCAAACATTCTCGCTTCGGCCGGCAAAGGCAAGATGACGATTGGCGCGCGGACCCAGCCTTCCGTTGAGTTGTGTCGCCACGAGCACTCGCGAAGCTGCTGCTCCTCAAATCGGCCGCGGGGGACCGTGACCCGGATACACCGTTCGCGCTCCTCGCTCCCGCAGCATGTTCCAGCTCGCGGCGACTTTCTCACTCTCGGCGTCGCCTTCGCCGGCCAAGGCGGGGTTCGTCAGATCGCCCGTGAAGACACTTCCATCGTCGAGCAGAAGCGAAACGCTGTCGTCCGAGTGTCCCGGCGTGTGTACGATCTCTCCATCGATGCCAATCTTCGCGAGCGTCATTCTACTTTGCTCGAGCGTGATCACCGTCGCCTTTCGCACGTCGATTGGAATGAATCCCTCCGATGCTTTCGTGAGCGCCGCGAGCGCGGGAATCGCGGGCAGTTGCAAATCGACGACGAGCAACGAGACGCCCGCGAGCGACAGTTCCTGCGCTAGTCCCGCGTGATCGATGTGGTAGTGGGTCGCCAGTCCGTATCGAAGCTCTTCGAGCGGCACGCCCATTCTACCCAATGTCGCGCGCAACGTAGCGAACGTTCCCGGCCAGCCGAGGTCGACGAGTACGCGCGAGCGACCCGCGCTCACCACCCAATAATTCGTCGACCGGTAGCCGACGTTGACGATGGTCGTCTTCACGGAACTCGAAAGCTCACCACGCTACCCCGCATTCGCGCTTGCCTCCGCGTCGTACACGACGCTCGCCGGACAAAATACCATCTCCCCGACACCTCAGAGGAACACGGTAACGAGAATCGGCGCGGTCGTCGAGGCGGGTCGCATCACTTCGTTCCGGCCCTCGTCTCGAGCGTTGGGCTCACCCGAGCCGGCGACGATTGGCCTCGTGGCAACTGGGCTTGTCGCCGCGGTCGTGGTCGCTCGCCGGCGTAAGCGGAAGTAGACGATGGATTGCCAAGTCCGCCCGGTCGCTCCGCTCGCGTAAAGATTCTGAGCGACCGGCGCCGACGTCGCGCGGTGTAGGTCACGGTTCCGGCATCGGCGCTGATCGACGACGCCGGTCGATCCGATCCACGACCACAAGCGCGACCACGAAGGCTATCCCAAACATCACGCGCAGCAACGGTGTCATGTGTCCTGCTTGTGGGTTGTGCCGCCCGTCGCGACGAATCGCTTGAAATGCCGTCCTCATCGTGGCGGCCGCCGATCGAGGTGGCATTCGGTCAGTCGTCGTGTTGGCCCCTCGACTGATCGCACCACACGTAATCGCAATTCGTACGCCGCGGACCAGAACCGATTGCTCGGATTAATAAATCTCTAATCTTTCGTGAAGATCGTGCCCGCGGATTGCCCGAAGCTGACACGCAGATGACAATGGCAGCAGCGCGATGGTCGTATCAGCAAGTTCTCTTTGCACGCGAGGGGCGTCGTTGAATCGCCTCGAGTGAAAACGCGACAGCGATCCCAACGACGTACGCCGCGAGATCACGCACGTCGAAATCGCTGCCGAGGACGAGGTGGCCCAAGGTTGTGCGTCGCAACGCATCGAGCGCCGGTGTGTGATAGAGCTGGCTGAGCTCCACGCACCAACACACCACGAGGGCAAGCAGCGCGCGCGGCGCCGGCCGCGTGTTGGGAAGAAGGGCGCCGAACCACCAAGCAATCATCATCGCCCAGAGCGCATCTCCGAGTATGTCCTGGAGCGCGGGAGGAAGCAGCTGGCGGCGCCAGTGCACCGCCAAGCCGGCCGCGATGGTGCCCAACGCGAGAGCGATGAACGCGAGCCGCGTGCGAATTAAGAGGCTCGGGCTCATGAACCCGTTTCAATGTGACGTCTTTGCACGTTGACGCTGCCATTCTTCGGTTCTAAGCTCAGGCGAACTCAATCAATGTATGCGCGAGCGGTGTGTGCTCGCGCGGGAGACATGATGCCGGCAAAACGCGCAAATAGCGACAGCGCCTCCGAGAACATTACGAAGAGGATCGAAGAGTTGGGCGATTGGCGGGGCCAGGCGCTCGCCGCCGTTCGACAGCTCATCCACGACGCGGACCCCGACGTCGAGGAGGAATGGAAATGGATGGGCACTCCCGTGTGGTCGCACGATGGCATCATCTGCACAGGTGAGTCGTATAAGCAAGTTGTAAAACTGACCTTCGCCCAGGGCGCGTCGCTCGATGACCCAAAGAAGCTGTTCAACTCGAGCCTCGAGGGGAACACGCGCCGGGCAATCGACATTCGTGAAGGCGAGACGCTCAACGCCGCCGCGTTTAAGAGATTGATCAAGGCCGCGGTGGCCGGCAACTCGGCCACGCGCGCCCGGCGTGCGGCCAAGAAGAAGACGTAGCGCCGTCGCCGGGAATCGGGCGACAATGATGGCCGTGTTCCCGCTGAGGCTTCGGCCGCAGCTAGGTGTGCGGCAATGAAACTACAATAGAAGAAAGTTGACGCTGCTCCGACATGAGCCCGGGTTTGAGCGCCGCCGCGATCAGGTCAAGGAGATCGCCGGCCTGTTGGAGGAGAAGTCGGCGATTCCGATGGTTCGCGATCAGATGGTGCTGATCCAGGAAGTGCAAACTGACGAGGGGTGGCAGGATGTGACCGTGCCGATGCTCGAGTTGGTGCGTCGACGCCTGCGCGATCTCGTCCGGCTGATCGAGAAAGTAAAGCGCAAGCCGATCTACACCAACTTCGAGGACGAGACTGGTACGGCGACCAATATTGTGCTACCGGGTTTGGGCGAGGGCGCAAGCTCCGCAAAATTCCGCGCCAAGGCGCAAGCGTATTTGCGCGCGCATCAAGATCACGTCGCAATCCAAAAACTTCGGATGAACAAAACTCTCACGGCGACGGACATCGCGGAACTGGAACGCATGCTCGCCGAGAGTGGCGTGGGAACATCCGACGACATCGCGCGCGCGAGGACTGAATCGCATGGCTTGGGACTCGTCGTGCGATCGCTTGTCGGCCTGGACCGCGAAGCTGCGAAGGAGGCGCTCGCCGGTTTCCTCAGCGGAAAGACGCTCGGAGCGAATCAGATCGAGTTCGTGAACTTGATCGTGAACCATCTCACCGAACACGGAGTGATGGAACCGGCGCGGCTCTACGAGTCTCCGTTCACGGATCTGACGCCGCGCGGACCGGATGCGCTTTTCACCTCATCCGAACTAGACGAGCTTCTCGCGCTGGTCGCGGCGGTGCGCGCGTCGGCGGCTGCATGAACTTGCTCGCTCAAGATCACGCGGACGCCTACCCCGAGCGCTCACGCCAATTGGGTGGTCATCCTACCGCGTCATCATGCACCGCCAAAGGACTGGCAAACAAGGCCGGCCTCGCAACGTTCCGCCATCAGACATTCCGCTATGCTGCAAGAACCCGCAGAGTGGCGCGCGTGAATTTCCTCAATTCTCATGAGCGTACTCCGAGGAGGCTTTCGACTTGCCGGAGGGAACGCTCTATCCTGCGCTCCATCGCCTCGAGCGAGCCGGAATGCTGACCAGTCGTTGGTCGGAAGACAGCGGCCGGCGTCGGCGTGTCTACCACCTCACCGTCAAGGGACGACGGGCGCTGGCGAGGCGTCGGGGCGAGTGGACGGGGTTCGTCAGCGCCGTGTACGCCGTGGTGGGGGCGCCGCGATGAAGACGCCCATCGTGGAGCTGTACGTACAGCGCCTTGATCGCGAGCTGCGAAAGCGTTTTGTGATTGATGCAAGGATGCTCGAAGGAACCCGCGAACACCTGGCCGACTTGATCCAGCAGGGGCAGGCCCGGGGGCACTCGCTCGACGTTGCTTGCGAAAAGGCAATCGCGCGTTTCGGGGCGCCTGAAATCGTCGCGGCCGCGGCGGCGGCGGATCGCTCTGGCCTGCTGTATCGTGGTCTGCTCGTCGCCGCCATCGTCGTCGGCGTGGCAATCGCTCATATCGATGCGTCGCCGGGATGGGACGACGCCGGCATTTCGGCGGGAGCGATGGCGCTCGCCGCGGGGGCGTTCGGGCTGATTGGACCTCGAAAGCCCTGGGCATGGGCGCTGGGCGTAGGCATCTGGATTCCGGCCGCGGCTCTGGTACACAACCCGTCGTTCGGTGCGCTCGCGATGCTCGTCGTCCTGGCCTTCCCCTTCATGGGCGCGTACCTCGGCATGGCTATGCGACGCGCTGTCATGCCGGTGCCGTCGTGAGTGAATGGGCAATGGAGGCATCTAATGCTTGACCTCTCTCGCCGTCGTGATGTCGTGATCGCTGATCGTCGGACCGACAGGCGCTCGACAGGCCGCGTGCTTGGATGGGCGCTTGCCGCTGTGCTCAGCACAGTCGCGGCCGTCTTTTTCGGCTACTACACGACACGCCTGATCTACATTAACGCGGCAGGCTTAGTGCCAGCGTCGCGCCGCGAGCCGGGGATGTATATCGGTGGGGCCGTGTTTCCGCTTGCAACGCTGGTGTTCAGCTACCTCGGGCTGCGCAGCGGCAGGGCGGCCAGCCGCGCGACGCAGGAGCGAGGGTAGGCGCCGCATGCGGCATCACATCAGTAGCGTGCCTGATCGTGGTCGGCCGCCGAACGAGCGCTCGCCGGGGAAACAGTCGTGGCCGTCACCTCACAAAGGAGAAGTTTCGGCACGCTTCTCCTGCGATTGCAACTCCGGGTTATGCGCGAAGAGCAGACAGTTGGTCTGCCGTTTTGTTAAGAAATACTATGTCTCAAAAAGGCATCCGCATTGCTGCGGAGCCTTTAATTCCGTCGCCTCCGCAGGCGTGCTACGCCAACAACGCCGCCGAGTCCGGTCGCTATGAGCACGAGCGTGTTCGGGTACGGCGCGGTCACGGACGTGGGCCGGAATCCCCCGCGACCCCGCAGATTAACGCCGTTCCCGTCGGCTGTTGCCCCTCGGATATTACTTCAGCCGCCGCAGTCCTCATGCCAATGATGGTAACCGTCAGGCCGCCCAAACTTGCAACGCGCGCGAGGCTTGATCCGCTTAAATTCGCATGTCGCAATCCGGGCTACGTATCCGACATACGTGCAAGGCGACCCATTCCGGGCGCCAAGAGAGGAGGAGAGCCATGAAATACATGTTGATCATGACCACCCCGCGCGACGGGTACGACCAGTACATGAAGTGGCCAAAGAAAATTATCGAGGCGAACGCCGCATTCATGCAAAGCTTCACGAAGAAGCTCGTGGACGCGGGCGAGTTCGTTGCCGCCGAGGGACTGGCGGCGCCTCAGCGGGCGAAGCTCGTGCGCGCTGGAACGGACGGGAAGCCGATCACCGACGGCGTATTCGCGGAGTCCAAGGAATTCCTCGCTGGCTATTTCATCGTTGACGTCGAGAGTCCGGAGCGCGCGATCGCCATCGCCGCTGAAATGTCGGCGGCGCCAGGCGCGCCGATCAAAGCATCGGACGGAACCACGATCGACCACCTCTGGGTGGAGGTGCGCGAGATTCTCGGCGGCCACGCGGACCTTGAGTGACAGAGCGCGAACACCGGATCTGAACGTCGAACGCCTGTTGCGCCGCTTGGCGCCGCAGGTGCTCGGCGCGGTCGCCCGACGATTCCGTGACTTCTCCGCGTCCGAAGATGCCGTGCAGGAGGCGCTCATCGCAGCGGCTGATCAATGGCCGCGCGATGGTGTTCCGGACAATCCCGACGGTTGGTTGGTGCAGGTCGCGCGGCGGCGAATGGTCGATCATCTGCGCAGCGAAGCGTCTCGCCGGAACAGAGAAATGGCCGCGACCGCGGAGACCTCTGTTATGGCGTTGGCGTCTGTGACGGACGATGAAAATGAGTCCGGCATGGATCCGCAGGATACGCTCTCGCTGCTATTCATGTGCTGCCATCCGGTGCTATCGCCCGCGTCGGCGATCGCTTTGACGTTGCGGGCTGTGGGCGGTCTGACGACGGCACAAATCGCAAAATCGTTTCTCGTTCCCGAATTGACCGTCGGACGGAGGATCAGCCGGGCGAAGGAGAGCATCAGGCTCTCCGGCGTACGGTTCAGCATGCCCAACGCAGGCGAGCGCGCCGAGCGACTCGGGTCGGTGCTCCACATCTTGTACCTGATCTTTAATGAGGGCTATACGACAAGTTCCGGTCCGGAGCTATGGCGCGCCGACCTGTCGAACGAAGCGATTCGCCTCGTTCGACAGGTCCATGCGCTACTGCCGGGCAACGGTGCCGTCGCTGGCCTCCTCGCGCTGATGCTGCTCACCGACGCACGCCGCGCCGCGCGCACGGGGCTGGCCGGCGAACTGATCCCGCTCGACGAACAGGATCGCACGCTGTGGGACGGGCAGGCGATTGCGGAGGGGCTCGCGCTCGCGAGCGCGGCACTTTCGATGGGCGCGCTGGCCGAGTACCAGGTCCAGGCCGCGATCGCCGCTGTCCATGATGAGGCGGCGCGCGCGGCGGACACCGATTGGCCGCAGATTCTGGCGCTTTATGAAGTCCTCATGCGCATGACGGACAGTCCGGTCGTTGCGCTCAATCACGCGATTGCCGTAGCGATGGTGTACGGCGCGAGCGCAGGACTCGCCTTACTCGCGCCCTTGCAGAACGACGAACGGCTGCGCGCGACGCATCGGATCGATGCGGTGCGCGCGCATCTGTTGGAACGCGACGGCCAGCGTGCTGCCGCGGCGGAATTGTATCGGACGGCCGCCTCAAAAACGTCCAGCGTCGCGGAACGAAACTATCTTCTCACGAAGGCAGCCCGTTCTACGGACTGAGGCCGGCGCCGCGCGTCCGTCTCAGCGGGGGTGCCTGGCGATCGCCAACCACGTTTGGATCTACGGCGGGGCGACCAGGAGCGATGATTGCTTGGTTTCATCGCACGCCCCGCGGCGGACCTCCCGTCGCCGTTTTTAGAATTCCTCCACGGCCCATGAAGTTCTGATCACCAAAGCGCCGCTTGTGTCCGTCTTCGAAGCCTCGCAACTTGCTCTCACTGGTTTTGCCAAGCCCGAGACGCCGAAGACGGGCGCCCGCCAAGGAGAAACGCCGTGACCAGCCACCCGCGCGCCATTCGAGTTCCGCCGTACTTCCTGACTCTCCTCCTGCTGCTGACCGCCGTTCCGCTCGCATCTGCGCAGCGTGGGGACCCCAATCGGACGGTTCGGCGGGCTGCGACGGTCGATCAGTCCACCAGCAGTAAAACGGAAGGACACACGCAGACCTCCAATGGCCATCGGTTCAGGGCCGCCGACGGCGGCAGGACTGTCCATGACAGTCTTCTAAGTGTCACGTGGCTGCTCGACGCGAACGTCGGCAAGAGCGAATGCAAGAACGTGCCAAACGTCGGTCGTGGCGGCGGCATGGATTGGAATACCGCGTGGGCGTGCATCGGGCAGCTGAACAGCGGCAAGGGTTCCCTTGGGCACACCAACTGGCAAATGCCCGCCACGCCCATGGTCGACCCCAGCTGCAAGTCAACGGGCCTGCAGGGCAATTCCTTCGCCGAAAACTGCGCCGGGAGCGCCCTCGGATCGCTGTTCTATGAGGCGTTCCAGCGCCACTTCGGTGAGACGGTTGCGCTGCAGGTCGGTCCCACGAAGGGCGGCTTCAGCAATTTGCAGCCAACCATCTATTGGTTCGGCAACAGCTTGAGCCAACAGTCCGGCGGCAAAAAGAAGAACTCCAACAACGGCTACAACAGTTTTTCCTTCAGCAATGGGTGGCAGGGCGCCAACGTAAATCATCACGTGATGTACATCCTGCCCGTGATCCCCGGCCCGCTGCCGGCTGGCTCGCCTGCCGCGAAGGCGACCATCTGGGATCCCACCGCTGAATCCGGCGTACCGGGCAAGACCGGCATCAGCTGGCTTGCCGATGCCAATGTCGCCAGCGATCCCGGTTTCTTGCAGACCGTCAAAGCGGGCAGCCTCCACATCCGTAAAGACGGCAGCATGGAGCAGGGCACGGCACAGCAACTCGTCAAGCTCATGCAACAGAACAAGTATTTGGGACGCGACGACTGGGCGCTGCCGCTCTCTAGCTCCACCAACTGCACCGTCAACGGCAAGACCGGCACCAACGATGGCTACGACTGCACCGTCAGCACCATGGGACATCTCTATTACGAGGTGTTCAAGCTGAAGCCCGGCGATGCGGTCGCCGAGCCGCCCGATATTCCCGAAGTCCAGCCGTTCCTCAACGTACAGCCGACTCTCTACTGGGCGTGCACTGCTGCCAACCCCAATCCGATCATCGGCACCGGCGCCAACCTCTGCTCTCCTGCTGCGACTGCGGCATCGGGCATGGGGTTCAGCTTCGACATGGGCAGCGGCTTCACCGATACGACGGTGGGCGCCAGCGAACTCTCGTTGATGGTTTACTACCCCGACCCACCGTCGAAGCCGAAGTGCTCCACACCAATACAATGTTGCGCGCAAGCTGGTGGAATCCTGTCGGGTGGCAAGTGCAGGTAATGGTGCGCTCGCCACGGCGGATAGAGCATCGCACACAATACCACTGCGAGATAGGAATTCGGAAATCGTGTTTGCATGAGGCCGTCGATCGCAATTGCGGTCCTTTCGGTGGCTGCCGCCCTATCAGAGTTTGCGCAAGCTCTCGCGAAGCTCTAGAAGCAACGCGTCGCGGTGGTCGTATGAACCGTTGCAGGATGATGAAAGTGCTCGCCTCCCTACCGCGCGCTGATGCTGCTCACCGACGCACGCCGCGCCGCGCGTACGGGCTGGCCGGCGCACTGATCCCGCTCGACGAAGAGGAGCTTATACAGTTCCGGCGAGTTGAATGGGAGAGGTGGTCCACATACCCGTCAGATTCCGCGCGGCGGTCGTTGCCTTCGTTGGCGCGGGCGGGAACTTATATCCTGGCAGCGAGGCGCGATGTAGGCTTGGGAGTTGCACTGCTGCCCGGCGGATGGGCTACTTTCAGTCACTCTAACAGGAGAAACCCATGGGCAATGGCCTGATCGTCTCCATCGTCGTTGGTATCCTCGCCGGCTTTCTTGCCGGGAAGATTATGAAAGGATCGGGTTACGGAATTCTCATGGATCTGGTTCTTGGACTCGTAGGGGGGCTAATCGGCGGTTTCATCGCCAACTCGCTCGGTCTGGGTGGAGGAGGATTGCTCTGGGGGATCGTCATTTCCACGCTCGGCGCGGTACTCCTGGTGTGGATCGCGAGAATGGTCACCGGTAGTCGAGCCCGCGTGTAGCATCGGCGACTGCCCCGTAACAACGCCGCTTGACGACAAGCGGCGTTTTCTTGCTTAGAACGTTGATCCAAACGCGATCTCGAGGATGGGACGCTGTTTCCAGGACCGCGTCCTGAAAGAAAGGGAAACCGGGCCCCGCGGAAACTCTCGGCCGAAGATCGATCTAAGGCGGCGGCGGTCGTCTGCGTCCGACGCTACCGCGCACCGCCGTCATGCGATCGTCCGGTTCAGACGCCCGCACGCCACCCTCGTCAACGCGTGACGATCGACGAGCGACCGAGTCGGGATCAGGCCGCAAACGGAACCAACTGTGAGCGCCGCGTGTTTGGCGGAGCGCTGCCGCCCATAAAAAACCGACCGTGCAGCGGGACGTCGACGCCCATTGCGGCTGACTGCCTCGCCCCCAGAAGACAGCCCCAGGCAAACTGTATCACGGCCTGCGCGTCGACCGCGCGTCGCGCGAAAATCTTAGTAACGTGCGGGCCTGTTGGTATAGAAGCAGCGACCCGGATTAACGTGGGCGTCGCAGGGACCGTCTGACAATCGATTCTCTGCCGAGGCTTCACGATGACAAAACGTGGCATGAACCGCGCGGGCGCATTGATCAGCCTTGCTCTCGCGAGCGCAATTGCCGGTTGCTCAGACGGCTCCTCGGGTGCGCAGCTTCCGTCGACGCCGACCAGTCCGCTCGCCGGTCCTGTGAGGACGGAACTCGGAAAGATCCAACACATCGTGATTGTCATGCAGGAGAATCGGTCGTTCGACCACTATTTTGGCACGTTCCCGGGGGCGAACGGCATTCCGATGCAGAACGGCGTGCCTTCAGTGTGCGTCCAGGATCCGGTGAGCAACACATGCGTGCGACCGTACCACGACGCCAATGACAAGAACAGCGGTGGGCCGCACGGCCAGGTGGATGCGGCGAGCGACATTGACGGCGGCAAAATGGATGGATTCATCGGCCGGGCGGAGACGGCGAAGACCGGCTGCGCCGATCCGAACGATCCGGCCTGCGTGACCAAAGGGCTCGTCGACGTCATGGGCTACCACGATGATCGCGAGATTCCGAACTACTGGTCATACGCGAAAAACTTCGTCCTGCAGGACGCGATGTTTGAGGCGAACGCGTCGTGGAGCGAGCCGCAGCATCTGTATATGGTGAGTGAGTGGTCTGCCCATTGTACGGCGATCGACGTCGCGGCGAGCTGCGTGAACGCTCTTCAAACCCCGCTGGTCGGAACGGGGACATCGGGGTCGTACGCGTGGACGGACATCACATATCTCCTCCACAAGGCGGGTGTGAGCTGGAAGTACTACGTTGCCGAGGGCAGCGAGCCGGACTGCGACGACGACGCGGCTCAGTGCGGGCCCGTGCCGCAGACCACGACGACGCCGAATATCTGGAATCCGCTCCCCTTCTTCACGACGGTACGGCAGGACAACGAGCTGGGAAAAATTCAAACGATCGACAGTTTCCTCGCAGACGTCACCGCCGGCACGCTTCCGGCCGTGTCCTGGATCATTCCGAACCAGGAAGTGAGCGAGCATCCGGCCGCGCTCGTCAGCACCGGGCAAGCGTACGTGACGAGCGTGATCAACGCGATCATGCAAAGCTCGGCCTGGAGCAGCACGGCGATCTTCCTGGCGTGGGACGATTGGGGGGGATTCTATGACCGCGTCACGCCGCCGACCGTGGACGCCAACGGGTACGGGTTGCGCGTACCCGCGATGGTGATCAGCCCGTACGCCAAGCGCGGATTCATCGATCACCAAACACTCAGTTTCGACGCGTACAACAAGTTCATCGAAGATGTGTTCCTCAGGGGGCAGCGTCTCGATCCGGCAACCGACGGTCGTCCCGACCCGCGGATTTCCGTGCGCGAGTCCGCATCCATGCTCGGCGATCTGTCGATGGACTTCGATTTCACTCAGGCGCCGCGGGCGCCGTTCCTGCTACCAGGCCCGCCGCTCACATCGCTGTTGCCGAAGCTCGTCGTGAACTCGACGCTGCGTCGGTGAAGTGCTCTCGAGCGGTCTCGTTGTCCAGTTCGGCGAACCTGCGGCTCGGCTCCTCGAACACCGCACCATCCGCGCGTTGCGGTGCTCGCAGGATGCTTGGCCGGTCGCGCAAGAAGGGTCACCGAAGGGAATTACACTCAGCGCCCACGGAAAGTATTACGAAGCACTCACCGATGAAACTTTCACGACGCGCCAACCTAGGCTAACACCTCAGTTAAGCCGCGCCGCGAAGCGGCGTCGGCTTGAATGAATCGTTGGACCTCACGCGAGAGGGATCTCAACGACCCC
>JBDTAE010000356.1:0-3707 GCA_039924785.1 Gemmatimonadaceae bacterium
GAGTACGCGCCGAGAAACTTCGCGAGCGAATACGTGGACGACATCCCGCAGGGCGCGGAAGAAGCCGACGGTCCGGACAAGATTAGCAAAGTCGTACGCGACCAGATCAAGCACGGCGCCGACTGGATCAAGGTCTACGCGGACTATCGCTGGGGCCCGAACGGCGAGGCGATGCCCGGTTTCACGCAGGATGAACTCAACCTCGTCGTGTCAATCGCGAAGAGCTCAGGCCGAGCAGTCGCGGCGCATTCAACGACTGCCGAAGGTATGAGGCGGGCGGCGCTGGCCGGTGTCGAGACGATCGAGCATGGCGACAACGGAACACCCGAGGTCTTCAAGCTCATGGCGGAAAAGAAAGTCTGCTATGTCCCGACAGTGTCGGTTGGCGGCCGGAACAAGTCCGCGGTGCTCAAGATGGCGATGGACGCCGGCGTGACGATCTGCAACGGCATGGACTCCGGACCGGCGCCCCACGGCGACAATGCGAAGGAAGTCGAAGGGCTCGTCACGAACGGGATGACGCCGGTGCAGGCTCTGCGCGCGGCAACCGTGAACGATGCGAAGATGATGCATTGGGACGACCGACTCGGCACGGTCAAGGTGGGACTCTTCGCGGATCTCGTCGCAGTGAAGGGCGATCCGACGAAGGACATCATGGCGCTGAGCGAGGTCGATATGGTGATGAAGGGCGGAACGGTGTACAAGCGTCCGTAGAACCCAGGCCGAGCGTGAACACTCAGGTTTTCGTCCAGAGCAGCAGTACTCCGCAGCCGGTGTCCGTTCCGGAAAACTGCGCGGGCAGCTCCGCGCTGTCATTGTAGAATTCCGCCGCCGAATAATCCCACGTCGGAAGGCGTTGTGCATCCGGCGGCGCGACGTGCAGTACCCCGGAGTAGTAGAGAACCCCATCGATGTATATGGTGGTGGGACACCCGCCAGAACCATGGCCGCCAAGCAATATCACTTCGTGCGTGGTGTTGGTGATGTACGTTTTCACGCCGATGTTCCGCAGCACATTGTACAGCTGCTCGTTGCTCCGCTTGTCAAAATCGGCGGGCCTGAGAAAGTGTCCGATGTGCATTTTGGCGCGATCCTCGAACCCCGACATGAGCGCGCGTTTGCTGATTGCCGTTGCCGTTACTTTCACCGCCGCGAGTTGCGTGACCGTTCGCAGCTTGAGCTCGATGGGCGTCGAGTCGTTTGGCGATACGTTGACCATGAGCGCGCGGAGCTCGTAGCCTGGCTTTCGCACGCGTAGCAACGTCCCGCCTTCGGGCAGCGTGGCGAGATTGAGTGCTCCAGTCTCGGATGTACGGCCAATCAGCCGGTTCTCGGTCGCATCGATCACCTCAGCGTCGACGATCGGCGTGGACGACGCGTCGTCCTCCACGTGAATCGACCGGCGGCGGAACGCGGGCAACACCGCTGCGTCGAAGCGCCCAAGTCGCAGGTCGATTCGCGTGACGTCGCCGGCGCCGCGCATCGTCACCGTCCGCGAACCGCTCATGAGTGAATCGTTGGTCGCGCTCAAACTGACGGGCACGTCCCCTGGCATTCCACAGATCTCGAAAGTGCCGGTCGAATCGGAGCGGCCGCCCAAGCGTATGACGTCCTCTGCATTCGACGATCGACTCCACCGCGCGCGGCCGGAGGCGTTGACGGCCGGTTCGCCGGAGGCGAGCGACACGTGGCCGACGAGGAGCGATGATCCCATCGGAACGCCAACGTTCGCGTTTCGGCTTTCGGCGCAGATCGAATCCACCAGATGGGCGCGCGACGGCAGCACGAGCGTCGCCGTATCGGGGCGTGCGCGATCGACGAGAATCTCCTCGCTCGAGAACAGCGTCAGGCTGAACTCACTGAGGCTCAAGTCGACCGCCTCCAACGCGTATGGCCCCGGCACGACGCTCGGGAATGAAAACGCGCCCGAGGAATCCGATGTTGTCCGCAGTGGAGTTCCGCGCATCGAGACGAGCGCGTTCGCCACCGGAGCTTCCGACTTTCCGGCAATCACGTGACCGTGAACTCGAGGAAGATCCGACTCCCATTGCACGCCGTCGCTCCAGCGTGCCTCCGCGAGTTCGCCACCGGCATCATGCACGCCAACATCTTCGGCGGTTCGCGCAACCAGGACGCCGTTTCGCAAGCGCAGTCCTTGGCGAACCGCGAGGCGAACGTGAAGATCCCAGCGCGTCGGCAACACCAGTCCATTCGGCATTTCATGATACCACAACCCACCGCCAGACGTGCTGTCCGGCCCCAGCGCGACACGCCTACCGCTCGCGAAACGAAACTCCACGGATCGCAGCGAGCGCAACGCTTCGCCGATCCAAATCACGCCCGCGACATCGACGATCGAATCAGCTCCGGCGACCGGAGAGAACTGCAACCCGATCTCGCCGGCGTGTGCCGCGTCACTCGGGTGCAGCGACAGGCAGTGGCCGCGCGCGAACGCGGGATCCAGCAGCACGTCGGCATCCGGCGCATAGAAGCGATCGGTTCCACGCTCGGCGGTGGTGTCGCGGTAGCCGAGTGTCTCGTACTCGTTCGCGTTTCGTCGGGACACGACCGGTTGCGACGCAACGAAAGTACTCTCTGAAACTGTCTGCCGCTGAATCCTTCCATCGGTCGAACTGAGCAGGCGATCGTACGACACCATTCGGACCGTCGCCGGATTGGCCTCGCGCGCGACGACAGTCGCGAGCAACGCAGCGCGAGCCTGCTCCCAGAGCGCAAACGTCGCCGCTCCGTCTCCGGCGGCCGGACAGCGCGGCTGGTCGAGCACATTCACGGACTCTAACAACGCCGGTAGTCGAGCGAGCGACAGGTCGACCGTCGTTGTCGCGCCGGATACCGGGCGACGAATGGATTGGGCGAGCGGACGGAAACCGATGTGGATCGCGCGCACCGCCCACGTCGCTCCGGCGGCATTCAATCGATAGCGACCGTCCGCGCCGCTCACCGTTCGCGCAAGGCTCGCACCGGCGGAATCCACCAGCGAAATGACAGCGCCAGCCACCGGCGTTCCCGCCGTCGATTCGATGATCCGCCCTTGAACGATCTGCGCCGCCGCGAGCGCGGGGAGCGCGATCAGAGCGACAAACGCACTGCGGCTTGCGAGACTACGCATTCAACAATCCGTGCGTGATTGAAAGTGCGACCGGCGGTATCGGGCGAGCGATATGCTAACGCTCGGATGTTTTGTACACAATGCCAAGATCGAGCCGTCACCGCGTCCAGATCGCGACCATGCCACACCATTTGTTCTTGCCGATTCCACCGTACTGCACCGGGATCGTTGACGCTCCGGCGAACACCTCGATTCCGTAAACTACTTCCGGCGCCGGCAGGAAGCGCAGATCGACGCCCGTCTGATCCGACCGCGGTTCGACTAACTGACCGTTGATGGCGATCGCCATTGGGCACGGCCGGTTGTCGAGAATGCTCGTGAGTTGCACCCGCGCCGACACGGCCATGACCATGGTGTCATTGTCAACGACCTTGATCGACGGAATGCCCGTGAGCATTTGCCACAAGTAGAGCGGATTGCGTTTGACAATTTCGTCGCGCGTGATGCTTTGCGTCGCCTCGCCGTGAATGCGGCGTTGGTCGAACTCGTCGTTCCGGCGAAGTCCGACGAGCCGGCGGTCGCCAAGCACACGCACCGTATCGAGGGTCGGTACGGCAACGTCGCTCAGCACGATCGG
>JBDTAE010000357.1:0-16297 GCA_039924785.1 Gemmatimonadaceae bacterium
CGCGGGTCCGCGGGTGGACGACCAACGCAACGCCGCCGCGCGGGATCAACGATGTATATGTGTTCTCTCAACACGGTGTTCCGATCGTGTTTCCGATTCCGGGTGCGACGTGGCGCGGCTACACGAAGGAACAGCACGACGACGCGATGCGGCGGTTCGATCACTACCATCAGCCGTCCGACCAGTGGCGCGCCGATTTTCCGTGGGTCGGCACGGCGATCTACGCGGAGTGGCTCTGGGAGAGTGTGAAATCGGCGGCGAACGCGCTGTCGCCGCTGCGCTAGAGTCGCGCAAACCAGCGTGTCATTCGCTGCACACCGTCAGGCCGAAATTCGTATGGTGCCCAGGGCGAAAGGGCATAGTTTCCTCTTCATGCCAAGATTGCTTCATGCGCTGCTTCCTATGGCGCTCCTGTCCACCACCGCACTTGCGCAGTCCGGCGACTCGGCCGTCGTGAAGCTGCTCGAGCCGATTCGCCAGTCGCATAAGCTACCCGCGCTTGGCGCCGCGCTCATCACGAGCAAAGGCGTTGTCACCAGCGGAGTGACCGGCGTTCGCAAGCGCGACACACAGATCGCCGCGACGGTCGACGACCTCTGGCACCTCGGCTCCGACACGAAAGCGATGACCGCGACGGTGATCGCGTCGCTGGTCGAGCGACGCATGCTGACGTGGGAGTCGACGATCGGAGGTGTCTTTCCGGAATTGGAATCGAAGTTGTCGCCGCAGTTTCGCGCCATCACGCTGACGCAGCTGCTGTCGCACCACGCCGGCGTTCCGCCGAACGTCGACTGGAGCTTCATCGCGCGAGGAAACAAGCCGCTGCACGAGCAGCGGATCACCGCGCTCGAAATTGCCGGATCGAATCCCTTGTCGTCGCCGTCGGGGACGAAGTTCGAATACTCGAATCTCGGATACGTCATCGCGGCGACCATGGCCGAGCGTGTCTCGAATACGCCGTGGGAAACGCTGATTCAGAACGCGGTGTTCAAGCCGCTCGGGATGTCGAGTTGCGGGTTCGGCGGTACCGGCACCGTCGGCAAGATCGATCAGCCGTGGCCCCATTCGGACAACGGAAGTCCGATGGCGTCGAATGGCCCGCTCGTCGACAATCCCGAGGTGATGGGTCCGGCGGGCACCGTGCACTGCTCGATCGCTGACTGGTCGAAGTTCATCGTCGATCAGCTTGTCGGTGAAAGCGGTCAGGGGCGGTTGCTGACGCAACCGTCGTACAAGATTCTGCATTCGCCGAAGTTCGGCGGCGACTACGCCTTTGGCTGGCTCGTCGCAACGCGCCCCTGGGCGGGTGGAACCGTGTTCACTCACGCGGGGAGCAACACGATGAACTTTTGCGTTGTGTGGATCGCGCCCGCCCGTGACTTCGCGGTGCTGGCCGTGTCGAACCAGGGCGGTCCGGCCGCGGCGGCGGGGACCGACGAAGCCGTGGCGGCGTTGATTCAGATGCAAACCCGGCGGTAGCCCGGCGGCGAGCGCGCGTTTCAGCGAGGTGTGTCGCCAAGTCGTAATATTGTGCGTGACCTCCATTATCGCTGAAGCCGCGCCCGCCGCGCCGATTCTTCCGTTCGAGGAAGCCGCAACACTCGTCAAACGACTCGACGCCGAAATCGGACGCGTCATCATCGGCCAACAGAACGTACGCCGCGAGATTCTCACGTGCCTGCTCGCCGGCGGGCATTGTCTGCTGCGTGGGGTGCCCGGTCTCGCAAAGACGCTGCTGATCAAGACGCTCGCCGACGCGGTGAATCTCAAATTCAACCGCATCCAGTTCACGCCCGATCTCATGCCATCGGATATTCTTGGCACGGAGGTCATCGAGGACGACGCGTCGGGCGGAAAGCGGCACGTGCGTTTCATTCCGGGCCCGGTTTTCGCGAACATCATTCTCGCGGACGAAATCAATCGGACGCCGCCGCGAACTCAGGCAGCGCTGCTCGAGGCGATGCAGGAGTACCAGGTCACCGTCGGGGGCGTGCGTTATCCGTTGCATCGACCGCTCTTCGTGCTCGCGACGGAAAACCCGATCGAGCAGGAAGGCACCTATCCGCTGCCCGAAGCGCAGCTCGACCGCTTCATGTTCAACGTCGTGATCGAGTATCCGGACCTCGACGACGAGCGTCGCATTCTCGCCGAGACGACGACGCGAAATGATGCGACCGTTTCGCATGTGACGACGGGTGAGACGCTCGAAGGCGCACGCATGCTCGTGCGTGAGCTTCCGGCGGCCTCGAACGTTGTGGACTACGCGTTGCGACTTATTCGCGCCACGCGACCTGAGGATTCGACCGCGCCGACTCCGGTGAAGGAATGGATTCGCTGGGGCGTGGGTCCGCGCGCCGGGCAAGCGCTCATCCTGGGCGCAAAGGCGGCCGCGCTGCTCGACGGACGCACGGTTCCGTCACCCGACGATGTCACGCGCATCGCGCTGCCGGTGTTGCGCCATCGTATGCTGGTGAACTTCCAGGCGGAAGCCGACGGCGTCACCCCGGACGATGTCATCGACAAGCTGCTCCTGTCGGTCCGCCCGTGATTCTCAGGTATTAGAGATATGTCATCGCTGTCGCCAACCGTCGTCGCGGCGATCGACGACCTGGAACTGGCGGCGCGAATCGTCGTCGAGGGCCTGCGCACCGGCGGGCATCGCAGCCCGTTTCACGGCTTCAGCACCGAGTTTCGCCAGCATCGTCCCTATCGCCTCGGCGACGATCTCAAATATCTCGACTGGAAGTTGTACGCGCGCAGCGACCGGCTTTATACGCGTCAGTTTCGCGAGACCACGAATCTTTCGGTTCTGCTCGTACTCGACACGAGTGCGTCGATGGCCTATCCGGAAAACGGCGTTACGAAATTCCGGTATGCCCAAATTGCCGCGGCGGCGCTGGCGTATCTCGTATCAGAACAGGGGCACGCCGTCGGCTTGATGACGATGGACGGCGAGAAGCTTTCCTATGTACCCGCACGCGGCGGTCGCGTGCATCTGCGGTCGCTCATCGCGCGCATCGACCGGCTTGCGCCGGCGGGCGTCTGGGACGCTCCGCGTGTGCTCGCGCGCGGCGCACAATTGCTCGAGCGGCGCGGCATCGTCATCGTGCTATCGGACTTTTATGACGCGGAAGATGAGACGCGCCGGGCGATTCGCCGCGTGGCCGGGCGTGGCCATGACGTGGCGATGCTCCAACTGTTGTCGCGCGACGAGCTCGCCCTGCCGTTCGCCGAGCACGTCGAGGTGCAGGATCTCGAGAGTGGCGACATTCGTCTGATCGATGGCGCCGCCGTCGCATCTGCTTACAGGGTCGCGATCACGGCGTTTCTCGAGCGCTGCCGCGGATCGGCGTTCCGTGACGGAATCGATTATAGTTTGATCACGACCGATACGCCGCCGGAAACGGCGCTCCGCGAGTATTTGCTAAAACGGGCGAAGCGTCCGTCGCCTCGCGCAACGGCGTCTCCGGCTCGAAAATGATCTGGCTCAATCCGTGGGCTTGGGTCGGTGCGGCGACGATCGTGCTGCCGATTCTCATTCACCTGCTTGGCCGCGGGCACGCGCGCGCATTTCGGTTTCCGACGCTTCGGTTTCTCGCGGCGTCGCGATTGCTGCCGACTCGACGAACGCGAATTCATGACCGGGTGCTGCTGGCCGTGCGGTGCGCGGCGATTCTTCTCGCGACCGCCGCGCTTGCTCGGCCCCTGATTCTCATCCGCCAACGAAAACAGTCCTTCGATCGCGGTCTGGCGCGTGCGATCGTTGTCGACACGAGCGCGAGCATGACGCGACTCGCGTCAGCGTCGTCGACTGCGCTCGATTCGGCGCGGCGTGATGCGCACGCGCTGGCTACAGATGCTGCCGCGAGCGTGATTATTGAATCGGCGCATCCGTCGCGCGCGGTGAACGAAGCAAATCAGTGGCTCATCAGACAGGGGCGACGGGCAGAGCTGGTCGTGATCTCCGATTTTCAGCGGAGCTCGATCGACTCAGGCGACTTTGCGCCCGTGGCGAAGTTCATTGGCATCACACTGCATCGCATACCGACTATTTCGCCGCTCGATACGCGTGCGATGATCGACGGCGCGAGCATCGAGGCGCACTCGACGGTCGTTGGCGATCGTACGGATGCGGAATGGACGGTAACCGGCCCGGCGGCAACCAATAATGCAGTCGTTCTCCTTGGCGCCGATGCTGATCGGGACGCGATGCGCGCGCTGGGTGATGCCGCTGGAACGATCGCATTGCCGTTGCCGATCGATACGACCCGTAAAATTGCGATCATCTTCGCGAAGTATTTCGACAACGCGCGGCTCAAGTCGCAAGTGACGTCGTCGTTCGCGAGTTGGATGGTAGACCTTCTCGGAACGCTGCGCGTCGATTCGATCCCGCTTTCCATGGCTGGCGTGGCGAACGTCGAAGGGCGCCCACGACTCATGTTGTTCACGGAGGATGCACCGAGCTCGTTCGGTGCGGCGCGGTTGGTGGTGGCGACAAATCGAGCGACGTCGACAGCACCGTCGGCGGGTGAGCTCGACCCCGTGACGATCTCCGACGCGACGCTTGCAGCGATTCGGCGCGTTGCGTCAGGCGACATCCCGACGCAGCACAATCCAGCCGACAATAATGGCCCCTCCGACGGGCGCTGGATTTGGGTTGCGGTGCTCGTGCTACTCGGCGTCGAAGCTGTGGTGCGATCGCGAAAGCGCGGCTCCGAGAACGGTGTGACCTCGTCTGTCATCTCCGAGCAGCCGCATGCGGGCTGACGCGGCGGTCGTTCGCGATTTCCTCGCGCGCGGCGCGCGACGTCTGGCGGTGCTGTCGGCCGCGAATGGCGCGGCGGTCGGGCTGACGGTCGCCCTCGCTCTCGCTCTGGCCGGCTGGCCACGCCGCGGCTCGATGGGGACCGGAGCCGTGGTCGGCGTCGTCGCGGCGATCGCCGGGGCGCTGATTAGTGTTTTTGTATCATCGGGGCGGCGGCTCAAGATTGCACAGTCTGTCGAAGCTCGCGCCCCGGAAAGCCGAAATCTCCTCGTCACCGCCGACGAGCTGCTCGTTCCGCCGGCCTACGATTATGTGCACGAGTTGGTTTTCGCCCGAGCGGCCAGACTGGTTCGGCGCCTCGATGCGCGAACGCTGTTTCCAGCTCGCATTCCCGTATCTGCATTCGTCACGGCACTCGTTCTCTGGCTCCTCGTGCTCGCCCGACCCGTGTTGCCTCTACCCGCTTCGCTCGGTGGTCCTGGGGCAACTGCCGGCGCGAATGGGCTTCCGAGCATCGATGCTATTGACGTCGTTATTCAGCCGCCGGCCTACACCGGCCAGGGCAAGACCTCGTTAAGAGATCCATCACGCGTCGAAGCGCTCGCTGGAAGCCGCATCACGATCAACGTCCGCGCGCGCGCTGAGCGAGTCTCGCTGGAAACGATTTCTGCTCACGATTCGCTCACAAAGCGCGGATCGATCTTCGTTGGCAACGTCGTTGCCGACGCCGACGGATACATCGCGCTTCAGCCGACAACCGCGGACCATGGCGGCGCACGGCGACTGATCGGCCTCACGGTCTTGCCAGACTTACCGCCCCGTGTTCGCATCGTTACACCTGGCCACGACCAGCGTTTCGACGACGGACATCGCCAGCTCGAACTTACGGTCGACGCGAGCGACGACATCGCACTGGCCTCGCTCAAGCTGCGTTTTACAAAAGTCTCAGGATCGGGCGAGCGATTCACCTTTGCCGAAAGCGAAACGCCGCTCTCGATCACCAGGCGCGACGAGCGAACTTGGACCGCGCACGGCACGTTGAATCTCGACTCGCTCGCGCTCGAGCCGGGAGATATGGTCGTGTATCGGGCGGTGGCCGCGGACAAGCGACCCACCGGCGGTACGGCGGAGTCGGATTCGTACATTGCGGAGATTCTCGCGCCCGGAGGCATCGCCGCGTCCGGCTTCGAGACTGATCCCGAGCAGGACCGCTACGCGGTGAGTCAACAGATGGTGATTCTGAAGACGGAACGCCTTCTCGCGCGCCTGTCAACGCTGTCGGCCGACAGTCTGCAAAGCGCGTCGCAGGAAATTGCCGCTGAGCAACGAAAGGTTCGCGCGGAGTTCGTGTTCATGCTCGGTGGCGAGTTGGCCGATGCTCCCGACGTCACAGCGAGCATGACCGATCTCAACGAGGAACAGGAGGCCGAGGGCGAGGCCGACATTCTCGCGGGCCGGAATGCGAACGCCGGGCACATCGCGCTCCTTCGCGCCATTCGCGCGATGAGCCGCGCCGCCGCGTCGCTGACGGTGAGCGAACCGACGACCGCCCTGCCGTACGAGCGAACCGCGCTGACGCAACTCGAGAGCGCGTTCGCGCGTTCGAGAATTCTCTTGCGGGCATTGTCGACGCGTGAACGACTCGACCTGTCGCGTAGATTGACCGGGTCGCTCACGGATGCCGCCCGCGACATCGAGTCGAGCGCCGAACCGGCCGCGAGCTCTCGCGTCGTCGCGCTGCGGCGTGTGCTTTCCGAGGTCGCGACGATCGCCGGAACGAAAACTCTCACGTCGTCCAACGCATCAGCCGCGTCGGCAATCGCAGAACGCGCGCTTCGCGTCGATCCTTCCTCGAAGACGCTACAGGAAGCGTCATCCCTGTTGGCGGCGGCAGCAGACGCAATCGCAGGCAAGCATGAGCGTGATGCCCGCGAGCGGCTCGACCGCGCGTCATCAGCCATCGTCGCGGCCCTTCGCACCGACCTGCTCGACGCACCGACAAACGTTGCCGGCGCTAACGACGCGCGGTTGAGCGGCGCCCTCGTCGACGCGCTTCGGTCGAGACCGGAATGAACGACGCGCTTGTTCGGCTTGCCCTTCGCTCTATCGCCGTGACGATCGCCACCGCCGCTCTCATTGATCCAGGCGTCACGAGTAATCGGGCGCAGCGTCCGACGGTCGTCGTGACGGTCTTGAATCCCGAAACCGATGCGTCGCTCGCG
Organism: Gemmatimonadaceae bacterium; assembly: GCA_039924785.1. Lineage (GTDB taxonomy): Bacteria > Gemmatimonadota > Gemmatimonadetes > Gemmatimonadales > Gemmatimonadaceae > JAQBQB01. The sequence continues at coordinate 6,988 of JBDTAE010000357.1, forward strand.
AGCGACGTTGCAAAAACGCTCAACAGAAAGTTTGATGTCGTGCGCACGCCGGTGGCGGCGGCGAGCGCGACCGTCGTCGTTGGCGGTCGTCCGCCGGATACGGACGTGACCGCGCCTGCGTTCGCCCTACTGTCCGACACGACCGCGCCCAGCGTTTCCATTGAACGACTCGTCGTTCCGCCGACGCCGCCTTCGGAGTCGCGCGTGCCCGTCGTGGCGCGAATGACACTTCATGGAGCGCGCGGCCGCTCGCTCGACGTTTCGTTGAGCGCCGGCGCGTCGACGGTAGATCACGTTGCGCGTCGCATCGCGGCGACGGATACAACGATCGATATTCCCCTCTCGTTCGTTCCAACCGCGCCCGGCGCTGCGGCTGTTCGCGTCACGGCAACTTTGAGCGGAGCGAAGAGCACGTCGGTCGCCAACGGCGAAATCGATGCGCGCGATCGACGCTGGCCCGTTCTTTTTTACGATCCGCGCCCGTCGTGGACCTCGACTTTCGTTCGTCGTGCACTCGAACGCGACCCGCGTTTCGTTGTTACAAGTCGCGTCGAAACGTCTCGTGGAGTGAGCACCGACGCCGGAAAACCCCCTGCCTACCTCAACGATCTGTCCGCACTCTCGACGTGGGATGTCGTCGTCATTGGTGCGCCCGAAGGACTCTCCGCGGACGATGTCACGGGTCTCGATACCTTCATGCGGCGGCGCGGCGGATCGGTTGTGCTCTTGCTCGACCAGCGAGTCGCCGCGCCGTACGATCGTCTTACCGGTGTCGCGACCTGGACTTCGCGAACGACCACGTCGACCAGTCTGGCGTCGTTCCGTCGCGATTCGATATCGCTACGGGCCGCCGAAGTCGTGTTTCCATCCGCGTTGCCGATCGGAGCGACGATCATTGCCGGTGGGGCACAGCCAGTCGTGTGGCAAACGCCGGTCGGGGCTGGGCGGTTGATCGTGAGCGGAGCGCTCGACGCGTGGCAATTTAGAGATCCTTCAACGTCGGGATTCGAACTGTTCTGGCGCCAAACGTTGGCTGACGCCGCGGCGGCATCTCCACCGCCCGTAACTGTCGCCGCGTCGCCCGCCATCCTTTCCCCGGGCGAGCAGGTCACGCTCCACGCAACCGTCCGAGCGGCGTCGCTCACGGAGTTCCGCAACGATCGACCGGGTGCGCGGCCCGTGAGAGCAACACTCTCCGCACTGCTGACGAGCATTGGAGAAACCGGAACGGCGACAGCGGTCTCTCGTGAGGTGGCGTTCACGCCGGACGCGGATATCGGCCAGTTTGTCGCTACCGTTCGCGCACCAGACCGTCCCGGCGTTTATAGCGTCGATGTGACGTCAGGGACATCTGCCGCCGACGCGACGTTCATCGTCAGCACCGACGTGCATCGCGCTCACGTGTCGTCGCGCGACCTCCTCGGTGCATGGGTCCGCGCGCGGGGAGGCCGGGCGTTCACCGCCTCCAACATCGACGGGCTGTCATCCGCGCTGGCATCCACGATACTGCCGCCAAATCATTTAGAGAAGTGGTATCCGATGCGGTCGGCGTGGTGGATCGTTCCGTTCGCGTTTGCGCTGTCGGCGGAGTGGTGGCTGCGTCGGCGTCGAGAGCTCGCGTAGCTAATGCGCCATGCCGGTGGACGCACGGCCCTTGCCCGTCTTGAACAGCAGCAGTAACGGCAGCCCGGTGAGGAGAATGGCTCCGCTCAGGACGTAGATCTTCCCAAATGCCAGCACGCTCGCCTGCGCGGTGATCTGCTTGTCGAGCACGAGCAGCGCTTGCTGTTTTGCGACGAACGGATTGACGCCGCGCGCGATGAGTGCGCGCGTGATGCCCTGAGTGCGCGCGAGCGAGAGCGCGTCGAAGTTGGTCACTCGCTCCACGAGAACGGCGCGCGTCTGCGTAGTGAAGCGACCGAGAAGTGTTGCCATGATCGCGATTCCCAGCGATCCACCAAGTTGTCGCGTCAAGTTGAACATGCCCGTGCCCTGTGCAAGCTCGCTGCCTGACAACTCCGCCATGGACGCACTCGTCAGCGGCACGAAGATCAGTCCAAGTCCGACACCTCGCATAATGAGGGGCCAGAATGTTTCGTCAGGACCGCTCGCAAGCGTCATGGCGGCAAGCTTCCACATCGCTCCAAAGAACAGAAGCGCGCCGACGGTCACCGTCAGCCGCGCGTCGAGTCGAGTGACATTCTTGCCGACCACCGCCATCGTGACTGCTGACGCAAGCGCGCCCGGTAAAATGACGAGACCCGCTTGATTCGCCGTGAGCCCGTGCAAACTCTGAAGGAACAATGGAAGGACGAAGATCGACGCATACAACGCCAGCCCCAGCACGGCCGCGATGCTCACGCCCGCGGTGAGCTGACGACTTTTCAATACTCTAAAGTCGATGATGGGTTCGTCGATCGTCAGCTCACGCCACACCAGAAGCACGAACGAGACGAACGACACCACCGCGAGCGTGGTGATGAACCGCGAATCGAACCAATCGTACCGGTCTCCTTTCTCGAGCATCCACTGCAGCGATCCGACGCCCGTCGCCAGCAGCAGAAACCCAAGAATATCAATGTGCTCGGCGCGCTCCTGATGCGCCGCATTCTCGACGTACGCCATCGTCATCAACGCCGCGATAATGCCGAGCGGCACGTTGATGTAGAAGATCCACGGCCAGTTGTAGTTGTCGACGATCCAGCCGCCGAGCGTTGGACCGATGGTTGGTCCAACCATCACGCCGACGCCGAACATCGCTTGACCGATCCCGACTTCCTCCGGCGGGAACGCTTCAAACAACGTTGATTGGGCGGTCGACAGCAGCGCACCGCCGCCAATCCCCTGTATGACCCGCCACACCACCAGGCCGACGAGCGACCTCGCGGCGCCGCAAAAGAACGACGCCGTCACGAACAGCATGATGGAACCGGTGAGATATCGCTTTCTGCCAAAGTAGGCAGACAGCCAACCGGACATCGGAATGACGATGACGTTGGCGATGATGTATCCCGTGGACACCCACGAGATCTCGTCGAGCGTCACGCCGAGATTCCCCATCATGTGAGGAATCGCCACGTTGACGATCGATGTGTCGATCAACTCCAGCACCGCGGCGAGCGTGACCGCGATCGCGATTGGATATTTGTATTTATACTTGTCGATCGGGTCGGCTTTCATACACTACAACGTCAAGCCCGACAGCTCCACGGTGGAGCTGACCCGCAGCAACTGATCGACATTGCGGTCTTTCGCTGCCCCGCCGGCTCGCCACTGCTGAAGCGCGGCCACCGCGGTGCTGTAGCCAACGCGCGACAATTCGCTGACTTTCCCCCAGTCAAACATGCTGAACGGCTCGGTCGGCGGATGCACGTACAAATCCGCTTGGCGCCGCAACGCATCCGTCTGTTGGACACTCGTCAACGTCGCGCACCGACCAAGAATCTCAAATATCCCTGGAATCTTGATTCGCTCGGCGAACGGATTCATGCGATTGCCGAGAAACTGCCAGCTCGACGGACAGATCTTGTACACCGGATCCGCGCGCACGTCCTCGACCGGGCTCACGTCGACAGCTACGATGTTGCCGTCGAACCGTTGGCGCATGACGTCGACCGGCAGATTGTCCAGCACAGCGCCATCCACGAGCAGGTCGCCCTGAAGCAGAAGCGGCGGACCGATTCCCGGCACGGCGATGCTGGCGCACAGGGAGAACCAGATAGTGCCGCGGTCGAACACCATCAGCTTGGCCTTGGTGATGTTGCTCGAGCAGCAAAAGAACGGAATGCCAAAATCCTCGATGTTCGCTTCGCCGAAGAGTTCTCGCGTCGCCTTGAAGAACTTCATCGGGGATGTGAGGCCCACGAAAGGAAGCGTGTACTCGCTCAGCGGTTTGAGCTTCGACCACACGTAGGTATTGAACTCCTCCATGCGATCGGGCTCCATGCCGTACGCCTGCTGCGCTGCGAGATACGCCCCCATGCTTGTGCCGCCGATCAGATCGATCGGAATTCCTGCCTCCGCCAACGCGCGCAGAGCGCCGATCTGCGCAAAACAACGCGCGCCGCCGCCGCCGAGAACGACCGCCGTCGCTGTTCCCGAGTACATTCGCGACAGACGTGCGTAGTCCGACGCACCACCCAGGACCACGTGGTGATGTCGGTCGACCGTGCGCAGCTTGAGCCACTCATCGGTCCCGAGATAGAGATTCTTTCGCTCCGGATGTAGCAGCACCAGCTCGCGACCGACGCCACCGTGTTCCGTCCCTTCGCGTCGCATCGCGACTTCGATCGGCCCAAGCTCGGCGCTATCTCCGCTTTGACCGACGATCAGCACCCGATCGGCCTGTCGAATGCAGCGGTTCGTCCACTGTGAGTGAACGAGGTCGGCTTCATACAATACGACCGCGTTCTGTTCCTCGTGCCGCATCAACCACTCGGCGAGCTCTCCGCTGCGCGCGTGATCGGGTGGCGTCTGCGCCATGTCGGGGCCGAGGTCGCGGTTCACCGAGTCGCTGGTGAGACGCACGACGGACCCCGTCGACGCGAACGCCATCTGGAGACGTTTAGTAAACTCTGACAGCGGCACGCGGTGATTCGTTGGAACGATCGCGATCGTGCGCGGAACGCTGCCGTGACCGCTGCCGCGAGGCGAGATCGCCGCCCGATACCGATCGATGATGCACTTGGAGACTTGCATCATCATCGCCGGATGGTTTGCGATCATGTGGTTGAACGCGCTCGCGTCGAGCCGCAGCACCTCGCTGTCGCGCAGCGCGCGCACCGTCGCCGAGCGCGGCTCACCCGTGAGAATCGACATTTCCCCGACGGCATCGCCCGCGCCGACTTCGCCGAGCGTGCGCTCACCGCCGTCGTTGGTCGAGACGCTGACACGCAGCCGGCCACTCGCTACGACGTATAGACAATCCGCGGTCGCGCCCTGGTGAAACAGAGTTGCGCCGCCCGACAACCGCACATGCTCGACCGCGCGGCTCATTTCGTCGAGCGCATCGGACTGAAGCGTCGAAAAAAGAGGCGAGGCCGCCAGGATCGATGAAACACCGTCGCGCACGAAATTCACTCCTGCATTTTGATCGAGACGTTAACGCGCCGTTTCGGCCGTCACAAGACTGGCGCCCGCGTGCGCGAAGCAGCGTACGCCGCGGCGAACCGCCGGACGATGGGCAGCAGAATGACGTACAGTAGCAAGGCGCCGACGGGAGCAACGATCAGCCACGCGACGCTCGCATACATCAGCGAGCGCCACAGTACCTCAATCGCGTTCAACGTGCTGGCTCGAAACATCTCAACGAGCTTCGCTAGCGACAGCGGCGCGGGCGGTGCGTGAAAAAGCCGCTCGCCGAATCGAATGAACGGCACGATCAACGCGAGCTGGACCGGATACACGAGCAAGTTCGGGATCTGCATTGCTGCGATGTTCAGCCGAAGCACCCAGGCGAGGCCGAAGCAGATCATCGTGGTGGTGCCGAGCACCGGGAATAGCCCAATCACCCCTCCGACGGCAATGCTGGCCGCGATTTGACGCGGCGTCGCACCCTGCTTGAGTAGCGCGATCACCGGATCGACAACCCTGTGACGCAACCACGATTTCTCGACCGGCGCAGGCGCGGTCAATATGTCGCTACTTGATCCCAGGAATCCGTCCCGCGTTGAGGAGACCAGCTGGATCGAATTCCGATCGTAGCTGTTGAAGTCTATTCAGCGATTCACCGTAAACGCATCGAGTCTGGGATTGGTCAAGCTCATGCCAACCGTAGAGATACGGGCGACCGCCAAGATTCACGCACGCTTGCAAGCACTCCGCGGCGTTCGCCCGAGCGCGCGCGAGCCTCGTACCGTCGCCGCGCGGAACGAAGCTGAACACACCGATCCCGACGCGGGTCGATCCATCGGTCTGGTTCGCGGGCGCGAGCGGCAGGTCGAGCGCATTGCGTGGACGACGAATGCCCACAACGTACGTGCTCGTCGCGCAGCCGTCATACGCTCCGTCGCGATACTGGCGCTCGATCAACGCGGTGAGCTGCCGCGCCCCGTCGAAATCGAGCACATAGTCCGTCCAGACTCGTGATTGGTTGAACGTGAGCGAGCTCCACAGACCAACGTGAAGACTTCGATTCTCGAAGTATGATCGATAGAGCTCGCGTCCATCCGGGGTGTTGTTGTTCAACCTCGGCGGCGGCGCGTTCTTCGCCGCGCGGCGGTTCGAGGACAACGCGCCGACGGTCCAGCGAATGTCCCACTTCTTGCCGGCGAGGACCTGAAAGCGAGTCCCCATGAAGGTATCGGGCCACACCTGCCGGTCTTCGTCCATCCACTCGATCGCGTCGATCAACTCGCCGAGCGATGCGTGCTTGTACGTATCGATCGACGCCGCGCGGCGCCGCGGCTCCGCCTGAATCACAACCCGCTCGATGACGCCGACCATTCCCAATCCGGCGAGCGAGAACCGGAACAGATCGCCCGACGATTCCGGCGAACACCAACGCGCGCTGCCGTCTGCCAGCACTAGACGAATCTTGCGAACGTGATCGATCTGGCCGCCCGACGTGATCGACCGCTCACCGTAGCACCCAACAGACAGCGTTCCGCCGACCGAGAGTCCGAGGTAGTCGGCGTGCACAGGCACCGTCCACCCACTTCGGTTCAACTCGCGCTCCACGTCGAGCCATCGCGCTCGCGCGGAAATCTCGAACATTCCATCGCCGACCTGCCGCGCAATCGGTCGCAACTCCGCGCCGGGCGCGAGGACGATCCCGCCGTCGCACAATACGCCGCCGTTCACGCTGTGGCCGTTTCCGCGCACGGCGACCGGAATTCCGTGGGCGCGCGCGACGGCCAACGTCGCAGCCACATCGTCCTCACAGGTTGAGTGAACGACGATCGCCGGCGTCTTTTGAACAATGCGGCCCGCGTCGCGCGAGAACTTCGATCGCGACGACGATGTTGCTGATACGGTTCCACGAACGCTGCGCTCGAGCCGGCCGAGTGCTTCAGCGCACCGGTTCGCCAAATCATCCACGCCGCCGCCGAGGGGCTGTGGTGCAACCGTCGTCACAACGTGTAGTCGGCCAGTGCGCGTGCCGGATTGCCGCCGAGCAGCTTCGCCGCGGCGAGATGTTCCTGTTCGATGAAGTCCCGTTGTGCTTCCTCAACCATCAGACGGGCCACTTCCTCCGTTTCGCGCACCGGCTTCGGATAGCGGAAGCTCATCCACGATTTCCAGAACCCTTCGACGAAAGTGACCGTGCGATACGGATACCCGTGCTCTTCGCACCAGGCTTTCACGTACGGCGCCATTTTCGGATAGTGCGGATGGCTGATGCCTGGGAAGAGATGGTGCTCGATCTGATAGTCGGTACCGCCGCAGAACAGGTTGCCGAACCACGTCGTCTTGATGTTGCACGTCGTGGCGCACTGCAGCAGCACGAAATCACGATTTCGCAGATACTCGGCGCGCTGTTTGTTGCCTTTCGAGAGGAACAGCGCTTCGGCGGGAAAATGTGCGGGCGCGAAGACGATAAAGATCGCCCATCCCGCGCAGAAATAGCGGACGACCCAGAACGCGATGCAGTAGAGCGGTGGAAACCACAACATCGGCAGAAACATGAAGACCGCGTAATGCAGCAGCACCAGCGAGAGATCGATCAGGTGTAGCGGCTTCCGCTCCTCGGGATTTCGGAGTGCGCGCCACAGGAACTTGTAGCTCGAATTGAGCAGGCTGAGCGCGTTGAGATTGATGATGATCGGAACGAGCAGCCATTGGTGGTCGAACCACCACCGGCGGAAACCTGTCGATGCCTGCACTGCGCACTCGTCGAGCGCGAAGAAGGGCAAGAGATCGATGTCGTCGTCGAGGCCGACGACGTTCGGCGTAGGGTGATGCACGACGACGTGCTTATGCCGCCAGTACGTCGCTGACAACCCGATGAAAAAGCTGTAGCCGATGAGCTGCAGGGCCCAATTCACCCAGCGCTTGTCGCTCGTGGCGTAGTGAGCGGACGTATGCGTGTTCGTCGTGATCGCAAGGAGCCCGATACTGCTGAACCACAGTGCGAACGCCTTGACCCACAGGCTGTGATACTCGAAGAAGATCACGATCCCGCCGCACATCAGCGTGATCATGAACACCCCTTCGAAAAGAATCCGCCCCGTGAGCTTCTTGTGAAAGCCCATCTCGTGGAACCGCGAATTCAACTCCGATAACGCGTTCCTTGGACGCGAAGCTTGCACGGCTGCAGTCATGTCGCTCAGATCCGGACGAGGGGCATGTCGGACGTGTAGTCTTTCATGAACAACACTTGAAACAGCGCGCCGTCGGACGCGAACCCGCCCGCGATCGACGCGTGCAGGTAGTACTCCCACATCCGCGCGAACCGATCGTCGTAGCGCTTGGCGTCGAGCGTCGGCCAGTTGGCGCGAAAGGCTTCGAGCCAATGCTTGGCGGTGTAGCCGTAATGCGGGCGCATGTTCTCCACGTCGCGCACCGCCATGGCGTGCCGCTCGACCTGAATCGCGAGCTCCGACAACCGCACCTGCCCCGAACCCGGAAATATGTATTTTTGAATGAACGGATCGTGCGCATTCGACGTCGTCGTGCAGCCGATGACGTGAACCAGCGCCGTTCCGTGCGGTTCGAGCGCGTTGGAAATGCCGCGGAAATACCGATTGTATTCGACGCGCGGAAGATGCTCCATCATGCCAACGCTCACGACCTTGTCGAACCCGCCCTTGCCTTCGAGCGAACGATGATCGCGCAGCTCCAGATGAATCGCGTTCGACAAACCGTCGCGCACGATCCGCGCATTCCCACCCTCGCAATGTCGTTTGCTCGTCGTGATCCCAACGCCCGTCGCGCCATAGTGCCGCGCGGCATGCGTGAGCAGCCCGCCAAATCCGCAGCCGATGTCGAGCACCCGATCGCCCGGCTTGATGTCGAGCTTCCGGCAGATGCGATCGAGCTTGTTGAATTGCATTTCTTCCAATGTATCCGTCGGCGTTTTCGCGTAGCCGCAGGAGTACGTCATGCTCGAATCGAGAAACGACTCGAACAGGTCGTCGCCGAGGTCGTAGTGCTGCTGGACTTGGCGCCATTGGTGGCGGCGAAACAGGTTGGCCGCTTGCACGCGCAACACCGCCAACGACGCGCGCCAATCGCCGCGCACAGCACGATCGATCTTGCCGCGTAGCAGCGTCGTGAGGAACTGCCACATCTCGCCGCGTTCGACGGTGACGTCGCCGTCCATGAACGCCTCGCCCAACCCGAGATTTCCCTCGCCGAGGACGCGGGCGAA
>JBDTAE010000358.1:0-3151 GCA_039924785.1 Gemmatimonadaceae bacterium
AGCGCATTCGCGCTGCCGACTCTTCTTTGTTACGGAGCTCCAATTGCCTATTTCTGCTTCGCCCGCGGCGTCGGCGTCGGAGTCTTGATCACGTACCGACCACTCTGGTCGTGATTCTCATCCTCGCCAAACGGGGATGCAGCATCTCCTCCGCCGCTCGTTCGTTCAACCCGGAACGACTGCTTGTACGACTGCCCGTTCACGATCAGCGTGACGAGATAGTCGCCGGTGTTCGCCAAGCCGCCAGCCGCGCCACCGAATCCACCACCACCGCCGCCACGACCACCCTGCGCAGCAGGCGGATTCATGCCGATGATCGACCAGATGCGAGCAACCGGATCGAGCGACTGCATCGCGGCCTGACCACGACCAGCGCGTCCACCGCGCCCGGCCGCCGGAGCCGCCGCCGGCGTAGCGTCCGCAGGCGCTCCACCACCACGACGTCCACCGCCTACAACCTCTGCCGGACGTGCGCAGAACGTTTCCCACATCGTGGTCGGATGGTCACACGCCTGCCCGCCCGCGCCGCCGCGACCACCACCGCCGCCGCGTCCACCGAACGGATTCGCCGGAGCCGGGTTGATCAACGTCGCAACCTGCGCGCGAACCTGACGAACCGCCGCGCTGTCAAAGCCCGCTTTCTGCAACGAGTCCAGCACCTGCGGAGCGCGAACGTGCAACAGAATGCTGTCCCGATGTTGCGACGGCGACAATTCCGCGGATGTCGCGCGTCGCGCAATTTGGAAATTCCAATTCACGTGATGCACGCCGACCGCGCCGGGTCCGGTGAGATTCGCGATCGTGTCGCCGGCAACGTCGCTCACGATCAGCTTCGCGCCACCCGCGGCCGCTGCGCCGAGTCGGTACACGAGATCCGCACCGTACGGCGGATTCGCGAACGTGATTTCGGACTGGCCGTATCCGTTGCCGGGCAGATTCGTTTGCGGAGCTTCGCCCCACTGGAACGCGATCTTCGGCGCGAAGAGATATGTGCTCTGCGCGATAACCTTCGGCGTCATCTGCTCGAGGGCCGCGATGTCGACGACCCACAAGCTGCGACCGTGGGTTGCCGCCATCAACTCGTGATCGCGCGGATGAATCTGAAGATCGAAGACCGGGACGGTCGGCAGATTCGCCGCGAACTTGCTCCACGTCGCACCGCGATCGATCGACACGTACGCCGAGCGCGAGCTGCCGACGAACAACAGGTCGCGATTATGAGGATCCTCACGAATGACGTGGAGATAGTCCTGCGGGCTCGACGTCGGGAGGTTGTTCACGATCGAATGGAACGTGCGTCCGCCGTCGGTCGTCGCGAACAGATACGGCTTGAAGTCATTCCACCGATGCGACTCGAAGGCCACATAAAACGTGAGCGTATCGAAGTGCGACGGCTCGAGGCGAACGACGTACGCATCCCACGGCACGCCGAGCGGAGCGAACTTCGGCGTGAGGTTTTCCCACGCTCCGCCGTCGTTGTGCGTCATCCACACGTTGCCGTCGTCCGTGCCCGCGAGAAGCAGGCCCGGCTTGATCGGCGACTCCTGCAACGCCACGACCGTTCCGTACGCCTCGGCGCCGGTGAGATCGAGCGTGATGCCCCCCGTGTACTTCTCGACGGTGTCGAGACGCGCGGCGATTGCCTTCGCCTGTGCCGGATCGGTCTTGACGGACAGGTCGGGCGAGATCGGGAACAGATCCTCGCCGCGCTTTAGAGATTTCAAAACTCGGCTGCCGCCGAGGTAAAGGACCTGCGGATTGTGCGGCGAGAGGAAGTACGGCGATTCCCAGTTGTAGCGGATCTGGAAATCGGTCGAGTCTCTTTTCTGCTCGACGCGCAACGCGTCGATCTTCGTGTTCATCTCTTTCGTGGCCGGCCTGAGTGGATCGCCGCGCAGGATCGCGATGGAGTCCTCCCACTGGCGATAGCGCTCGTTCCACGTCGGCTTGTTGACGCGGCCGCGTTCGCCGGTCTTGAGATTCGTCTGCTGGATACCCGCGTCCTGCGACTCACCCCACACCATGTCCGGGTTCGTCGGATCCTGCGCAGTGTAGAAACCGTCGCCGCCCGAGATCGTGAACCACTGCGTGTTGTTCGTGGGCGTGTTGCGGCGCCTGCTCGGTCCGCACCACGCGCCGTTGTCCTGCGCGCCGGAGCAGATGTTGTACGGCACCGCATAGTCATAGCTGATGTCGTAGAACTGCCCGATGGGCAGCACGCGCGGGTACCAGAAGTTGCCGCCGCGGTCGTACGTGATTGCGATGCCGCCGTCGTTGCCGATGACCCAACGCTCTGGGTCGTTCGGATCGATCCACAGACCGTGGTCGTCGACGTGCACGCTCTGCGCGGCGTTCATCGTCGTCTTGCCGCCGTCGTTCGAGACCTGCAATTCGGTCGACGAGAAGTAGACGCGATCCGGATTCTTCGGGTCGACGCGCACTTGAGAATAGTAGAAAGGACGCGTGTCGATGTTGTTCATTTGCTGCCACGTCTTGCCCGCGTCCGTGGAGCGATACAGGCCGTTGGCAGCGGGCGCGCGCGTAAGCGTGACGGGCCCCGGCGCGACCGACGACGCTTCCGTTAGCGCGTAGACGATCTGCGGATTGCTGCGCGAGATTGCGAGACCGATGCGCCCCTTGGGGCCTTCGGGATATCCGCTACCCTTGATCTCCGTCCACGTCGTACCGGCATCAGTGGACTTGAATAGGCCGGAACCGACGCCGCCGGAAAACAGCGAGTACGGCGTGCGATAGCGCTCCCACATCGAGAGATAGAGCACGTCGGGGTTCGACGGATCGATCTGGATGTCGATGGCGCCGGTTTTGTTGTTGGCGCCCGCTTTGATGAGCTTCCACGTCGCACCGCCATCGGTCGTCTTGTAGAGACCGCGGTCGCCGCCGGCTTTCCAAGCGGGTCCGAGCGCCGCGACGTACACGACGTTCGCGTTGCGCGGGTCGATCTGGATGCGGCCAATGTGCTGCGTTGCCTCGAGACCCATGTGGGTCCAGTGCATGCCGCCGTCGACCGACTTGTACACGCCATTGCCCGGCTCGATCGTGTTGCGCGAGTTCGGCTCACCCGTACCCGCCCACACGATGTTCGTGTCGCTCGGCGCGATGGCGAGCATGCCGAACGCCGCGACGTCCTTGT
>JBDTAE010000359.1:0-4684 GCA_039924785.1 Gemmatimonadaceae bacterium
TTTCGTTTTTTCAATGCACCGTATCGGTCTGGTTCGCCTCGGTCAGCACGAAAACCGCGAACCGACCCTGACGGCCCACGTGAATTTCCGTGGACGCGCACCCTCGTAGCCGCATACTCTCAGCCCATCGACGCTGACGATCGACGTGTCGCAGCGCCGCGTCGGTGTGTCGGAACTGCTTCGGCGGTTATCGACACCTCACGCTGGTCCATTATTGCCGTCTCAGGCACGTTCGGAGCAGCAGGGATCGACGTCGATGTCGTCTGACTGTCGATCGAAGCACCGTCACGGAGAATTCCTCTCGTCTCAGATCGACGCGACGTCCTGCTCGCATCGATTGGAACCGCTCCGGCACGCATCGATACTCCGTCACGCCGGATCGAAGTCGGGCGAGCTGCTATCAGAGCTCCCTGATCTGGCGTCCCTGCGATCCGAGCTTGCAACGGAGTTGACCGACCTTGGATCGGAGCACTCCGATCTCGCATCAGGGCTCCCTGACCTCGCATCAGAGTCCTCTGACGTCGCACCAGAACCATCTGAGCTCGCATTGGACTTGCCTGATCTCTCACTGGAGCTCCCTGATCTCCCATCGCTGCAAGCTGATCTCGAATCGCCAACTCGTCGCGTTCCATCGGTGCGACTTCATCTCCGCGTCGGCATCGTGTCGGGAGAGATCGCAGTCGTCTTCCGGAGGGTCACCGTCGCGTCGCACGCGATCAGTGTCCTGTCGCGAGCGATTCCTGTCGTCTCGCGAAGAATCGACCCCCTGTCGCGTTGGGGTTGTACGATCTCGCGAGCACACGAGTGCGCGCTCATCGGACCTGGCGGTCGACCGATCGCCGTCGCGTGAGCATATGTTGTTGTCGTCTCGCGATGCGCGGCTGCCGCGTTCAGTCGCGATGTCGTGATCTCGCGAACCCGAGCCGCGACGACTTCGTCTCGTGGTGCGATCGCTCGATCGATGATGATCCATTGCATTCAGCCCCGCCCGCGTCCGGTCCCGACGACGCCAATTGGATGATCGTGCCTGCTCCGTTCCTACTTATTAGATCGGATGAGAGGCCGAAATGCTGGTATGCGAATCTGACGATTAGCAAAATCTTCGCCGGAAGAGAGAAAAGCCGGCAGCGCGACTGCGCCACCGGCTCTTCAACACGCCCGCAACCCGAACGTTGCCGCGACGTGCAAACTATGAACCCGATTTTCGATCCCGATGCCGCAACGGCCCGCGACACTACCTCGACTGGCGCTATTCAGGCAATCCGCCGGCAACGGTTGAAGTCAACTCGCCAATCGGCCGTCGCTTCGCGTGGATCAGCGCGCAACGGTATCGCGAGTGAAGAATACACGTTTGTGCCGCGCGTTGCCGACGGAGGGTCCCGTCGAAACGAAGATCTGTGCTACGGCATCGTCGTCGATCGGTGGAAATTCAAGCATCTTGGTCAAGGGCTCTTCCAACGCCTTCAAAAGTGATCTTTGAAGAGCGACGTAGCCGCCGAGGTCACGTGAGCTCGTGGATCCACCGACCACGACGCCGATCTTAGCGAAGGATCGTCCCGCGGGCGTTACCCTACCGTGATCGGGGACACAGTGATCAAGCAAACGCCAACGATCGACGGATCTTTAGTCGCGATACGGCGAATCGTCGTCAATTTCCTGGGTCGCCGGAGCAAGCGAACGCGCAAGATCGACGAGCATCGGGCTCAGGTGCTGGCCGTATCTCAACATATTGGCCGCGCGAATCCGGGCGCCGAGGAGAAACGAAAGCGGCGCTTGATCGCGCTTGATCATGTTGCAGCCGGGACACGCCAACACGAGATTGTCTCGGCGGTCGAACGCCGTCTGTCCTTTCCGCGGCGCAACGTGGTCGAGCGTCATCACCTTGTCGGTGAACTTGACCCCGCAGTACGCGCACACGGGACCGTGCTGCTGGAGCAGCCACGCGCGCGTCTCGATGTACGCGTTGCGGCTCGTTGGGTGGGACGTGAGAGACGTAGGCTGGGCCGACGAACCGCCGCGGCTGCGACGACGCTTGGAACGCTTCGCGGGACTGGCGGGCGGGGAGACAGCCGAGCTCGCGGCCGCCGATCGAACCGGGGCGCGTCGTGGAGCGTGTTGGGGTTTCCGTGCGGAGCGATCCGACGGATGGTGGATCACCGCGACTGCGGGCGACGGAGTGTCGGCGTACGGTGAATCGTAAATCTGATGAGGCAAAACAGTATTTTGGGGTTGTTATCAATTAAGACGGAAAGGCGACAACAAGCGTCACAATCCTTCCGTTACGGTGAAATATACCGCCCTTCGCCGACGCCCGCTAATGAACCCTTGGCCGGACTGTTCCGTTCTATGGCACATAAGAAGATGCCTACTAAGCGTTTAGCTACCACGAAGGTGCCGAAGAAGACCGCGAAGAAGACGGCGAAGAAGACCGCGAACCTGCCTCGGCGCGACCGGCCCGCGACCAAGGGCGCCACGTTCGACGTCGCCCTGGCCCTGGTGAAGCATCTCCCGGGAATCGTGGAATCGACGTCGTACGGGACGCGATCGATCAAAGCGGCAAAGGCCATGGTCGCGCGGCTGAAGGAAGACGGCAAAACGCTCGTCGTCCGAATGGACATCGTGAGTCGCGACTACGTGCTCCAAGCGGAGCCCGACATCTTTTACCTCACGGACCACTATCGCGAATATCCGGCGGTCCTCGTTCGGCTCGCTGAAATCGATAAGGACAGACTTCGCGAGGTCCTCGAAGACGCGTGGCGACTCGTCGCCCCCCGAACGCTCGTCGCTGCGTGGGACGTAAAACACCTGGAGTGATTGAACAAAACGGGCGCGTCGTGCCATGTTCTCCGGCACCCATCCCACCCAAACCGGACCTCGACGATGTCGACCCGAAGACACTTTCTCAAATCCTCCGCGGCGGCCGGCGCCGCACTCGGCCTCACTCCGATGGCGGGAGTTCCGCTCGCCGCCGCGGTTCGGTCTGAACCGCGAGCGAAACCCCGCGACATCCAACGCGCCGCCGTCTCATTGAACATTCTCATACTCGGCGGCACCGGCTTCACCGGCCCCGAGCAAGTCGAGTATGCGATCGCGCGCGGTCACCGCATAACGTTGTTCAATCGCAACAAGACGCGGCCGGATTTCTTCAAGGGACGCGTGGGCGAAGAACTCGTCGGCGACTTGAACGGTGACACGAGCGCACTTCAGGGAAAGAAGTTCGACGTCGTGCTCGACAACCCGACAACGTTTCCCGCGTGGGTACGCAACGCGGGCAAGTATCTCGCGGGGAACGTCAAACACTACATCTTCGTATCGACGACGTCGGTCTATCGCGACCAGAGCCAGATTGGCATCGACGAACATAGTCCGACCACGCCGATGCCCGACGGTCTCGATCCGTATACGATCAACCCGTCCGACGCGTCGAAGCATTACGGCGCACTCAAGACCCGCGCCGAGCAGGAAGTCGAAAAGATCTATCCGGGTATCAATACCGTGATTCGTCCGTGCCTGATCGTTGGGCCGCTCGACCGCACCGACCGGTTCACCTACTGGCCGGCGCGCATCGACAAGGGCGGTGAAGTGCTCGCGCCCGATTCGCCGGACGATCCCTGCCAGTTCATCGACTCGCGCGATCTTGCCGAATGGATGATTCGCGTCGCGGAGACGCGAGAGTTAGGATTGTTCAATGCCGTGGGACCGGCGCATCCGATGACCATCGCCGAGATGCTGTATGGGGTCAAAGCGGTGACGACGGCCGGCGCGCATTTCACGTGGGTGCCGTGGGAGTTCTTGAAAGAACAGAACGTTCGCCCATGGCGGCACATGACGGTATGGGAGCCGCCGGTCGGGGCCACTGCCGGATATCAGCGTCGTAGCGCGGCGAAAGCGATCGCCAAAGGACTGACGTTCCGGCCGCTCGCGGTCACGGCGAAGGACACGCTCGACTGGCAAAAGACACGTCCGCAAAAAGAGCAGGAGGCGACATTGAATGGCGAGATCAGCGGCCTCGCGATGTCGAGAGAAGCGGAGGTTCTTGCGTTGTGGAAAGCCGAGGAGGCGTCAGGCTGATCAAGCCTCAGAGGCCGAAACGGTGACGGCAACAGCCTGGAGAGGCGATTTGTCCGATCAACAACCCGGCTCAAACGGATCGATTCGAGCCTATTGCAGTATGCACGACAGTGCGACGTTGTTGTTCGTCACCCGCCCCGCCATTGCGGCCTTGACCTGAGCCGCGATTGGGCAGAGCGACTGTGTCGTGCCCGGCGTTCCACCGCCGCCGCGCAACCGCATCGAATAGGGTCGAATGAATACGCTGGCTGAGTCGACCGGCAACGTGGCGACGTTGCCGTAGAACAATCCAGCGTGCCCGTCCTGGAAGAGATACTGCTCCACGTTGGATACGTAGAACGCGCGCACTAATGCGTGCTTCGAGTTGAGATATGCGGCGATGGCGCGAATGGCTTTCGGGCCACCAAAGTCGCCGGTGATTGGCACAATGAGATTTCTCTCATGGAGCGACTTCACCGTTCGATAGTTCTCCTCCGACGACAGGAAGCTGCGCGGTTGCCCGCTGGCGTCCGTCGAGTAGCCGGTGAGGTCGGTGAAGTCGCCCATGCTGCCGCGGCCGTTGTTCGTGCCGCGTGTGGCGATCGACGGACCGTAGTAATAGAACGCGTCGTAC
>JBDTAE010000360.1:0-5740 GCA_039924785.1 Gemmatimonadaceae bacterium
GCTCGACCACGACGACCGTTGGGGGTGGCACTCACTCCGGCGGAAGTTCGCGACGGAGCTCAAGGGCATTCCACTCAAGGATCTGTGCGACCTTGGCGGCTGGCGGTCACCGCAGACGATCCTCACGTGCTACCAGGAGTCGGACGAGGAAACGATGCGGAAGGCTCTGCTCAATCGGCGCCCGATTGTGGCGGCGGAGACGCGAGTGGAGAGCACGAACGGAGAGCAGCCGGTCCAAGGCTGAGAAGCTCGAAACGCCATCCCGCATGAGAAGTGCAGGCATGGCGCCGAGTTAGGTGAAAAATGGGCCTGAGAGGAGTTGAACCTCTGACCTCACGCTTATCAGGCGTGCGCTCTAACCAACTGAGCTACAGGCCCTTATGGGCTTTTATGTCCAGTCGTCAAAGCTAACCGGACCCCACCCTTCGGTCAATTGACCACTGCCGTCGGTAGCGGGGCAGATGTTCGCTACCCTGGCGGTCGGTACTGGTGCGGTTTTGGCAACGATACCGGTACCACCCTCAGTACGATCGGAAGGCCGCGTGAGCTCGAACCAGAAGAATGTTCGGTCGGCGCGACCGCGCCGCCGCTCATCGCCAGTGCCGTGCTGTGTGGAGCCTTATTCACAAAACTCTCGGCAGTGCCCTCCACGTGCGCCAATCTCAGGAGTGTGCACAAGCGAGCTTGAGAGAGTTCTAAATGCACGTTGTCGGTTCCCCAAGACGGGTGGCCGCGTCTCGTTCGGCGCGGCGGATCTCCATGAGCGTTTCAACGCCTCCACTCCACTACAAAACGGGGCGCTTCTCGCGCAGCAGCGTACCGTACTGACGAAACCCGGATCGCCTGACCCCAAGCCAAGCCAACCCAAGACCCGAGACCGCGATCATCGCATTCGTCATGTCGAAGAGGCGTTCAGCAACGAAAAGGTGACCCACTTCTAACGCTAGCACAAACCATACGACGGGCCAAAGCCCGGCCGATTTCCCAGCCGCTCGGAGGGGCCAGACGGCCAGCAGCGCGCCGACTGGAACGTAAAGCAGAAACTGTTGTGCAACGTGCAGCACACTGAACACGTCTACTCGCGTCGCGAGCGACCCAAGCGGCACGAAGGCAATCAAGGTTACTTGTGAAGCGATTTTCTGGGCGCTGAATTCCGGAATGAGCGGTCGCCACGCCCACAGAACCAGAAGGACAGAGTACGAGAAGAGGAATGCGCGAGGTCTCGCCGCGCCGCGGAACTTCCGAGTAAGAGCGCCAAGCCAAACGTGAGCAGCTCCTGCCCCGAGCGAAAAAAACAGCGCGTCGGTTGCGGCCGCCTCAAATCGAACAGAAAGGCCGGCTACGGCATGAACGACATGTGCGGCGACCAAAATCGCGCTCGCAGCGATGGTCGCAGTGACAGATCCTCCTAACGTCGACGATCGTTCCGATCGATCGAGCTCTCGTAGTAGAGCGATAAAAAGGAAACCGGCGACCAGAAACAATGGACCGTCGGACCAAGGCACTTCATTCCAGCTGAGCGGGCGCGCAAGTGAAATTGCCGTAGCCAGCCGGGCGATCGGAGGACCTTCGAGTTGCGGCAGTGGTTCCGAATGGAACAATGGTGCCAGCGCCTCGCACAGTACGGCACCCAAGTATGGACCGGCGATCAGTATCGTCGGCACGCCAACGTACGACTTCGCCCCTTTTGCGCGATGGATGGCTCCGAGCACCAATGCGATTCCGGCGCCGCCGATAAAGGCGCCGGCCGTGTTGGTCGACACGTCGATGATACTGGCCGTTCGGATGGGCGAGAATACCTGCAAGCCCTCGACAAACACGCTAATTGCACAGCCCGTGAGCGTCGCGCGCCAAACTTCCTGTCGCACGCGGCTCGAGACTGACGTCATCACCCACACGACGCCAAGTCCGGCGAACAGTGCGATGTTTCGTAAGTCGTCAAACGCGTCGCCCCAGGCAAACGAGAGCTGAAATGCATTGGAGAGGCGGACCGACGCGGCCGCGAGATCCGACGATGGCTCGAGGCCAGTCAATGTCGCGAACAGAATAACGACAACGTAAGCCGTGCGAACCGCGACGAATCGTGCGCGCCCAACTATTGCTTGCCGGATCCGGGCGCGAACCTTGGATACGAGCGTTTGGGGATTCCACGCTTTCATGCGTTGACTGGTCCACCTTTCCGCTGGAACCAATTCGACACATCGAACTGTTGCGATACCCGCCGTGCGATCGCGTGCACCCCTCGGCCAAGAGATCCCGGAGCGGGCGCAATCCACCACCGGTTGCGCGGTTCGTCTTTTCGGTCAAACATCGCGGCGCAGTTCTCCGTCGCGGCGCCAGATCGCAGGGAGCCGACAATGCGATAGAACCGGCCGGGGTCGAACCCGCCAGATCCCGGCCGCGCGGAGCGAGACCACGTTGTGATAGAGGTCGTCGTCATTGGAGAAATCCACGAGAATCGCTGGTCGTGCCGCGCCCGATCGGACTAACAGGTGCGGAAAATCCACTGTTCCGCCGACGAGCACGGGTATGACGTGCGGTGTGAAACGTTGATCGCACCCCGCAATACTGCCGTGCTGCTGCGCCGAATTATCGGCACCGGCGCCCGCGAGCTTTGCAGAGTCACCCTTGAGATAGACAACGACGTTGCGCAACTCGGCGGCGATCTGGTCTTTCGGGGGCGCAGGCGGCAGCGAGGCGGCGCCGGGATCGGAATGGGTCCGAAACTGCGGGCGGCGGACGAAGAGGGCTGTTGAGATGTCTACGGTTCCGGCGATGCAGCCGGTTGCGCGCGTCGGCTGGGTCGTACGCGCCGCAGGCAGTGTCGGCGGGGGTCCTTCCGGAGGCTGGTACGCTCCCACGCCACATGCCGAGGAGAGAAAAACGGCGGCCGCTGCCACTGGGCCGGTCCGAGCCAGGCTAACGATGGCGCGCGCCGGTCCCGTCACGGTCCGCTTATGCTAATTCACTCATCGTGCCGGCCCGGACGTCCCGGCCGGTCCTCGGTATCTGCGTCGTCGTACTCGTCATCGAGGTCGACCAGTTCGTCGTCGAAGTCGGCGGCGTCATCGTCGTCTTCATCGTCGTCGTCCTCATCGTCCTCATCCTCATCATCCTCATCATCTTCGTCGAGATCATCCTCGTCGTCGAAGTCGACGTCTTCGTCGAGGTCATCATCCTCGTCGTCGTCGAGATCTTCGTCGAGGGGCTCGTCGTCGAGGTCGTCATCTTCGCGCGCGGATCTCAGCGAAAACTTGGACGACTCGAACATGGCCGACATTGCTCGGTTCTCCTTGCAGAGCGTACGGGTAAAATCCAACGAGGGAAAAGGAGCGCGAACGTACAAACACGTACAAACATGCGTGCGGCGAGCGAACTGCGAACGAACTGACCAACGAACAACGATCTCCTAACTCACCCACCCTGCAATTCGTCAACCAGACACGCGCTCCCGCTTCGCTTCCCGCGACGACCGCTTTCGATCCGTCGCACTCAACGCGCGTTTTCGCAGCCGGATTCCCTGCGGCGTGATCTCGATCAGTTCGTCGTCTTCGATATACTCCAGAGCAGCTTCCAGAGTCAACTCCCGCGGCGGCTCGAGCTGGATGTTCTCGTCGCTCGACTTGCTCCGCATGTTCGACAACTTCTTTTCCCGGGTCGGATTCACATCCATATCGCCCGGCCTGGAATTCTCCCCAACGATCATCCCTTGATAGACCGAATCGCCGGGTTGAACGAATAACGTCGACCGTTCCTGCAACGTTGCCAGAGCGAACGCGACGATTGTCCCGTGCTCCATGGACACCAGCGATCCGCGAGTCCTTCCCTCCAGCGGCCCAGCCCACACGCCGTAGTCGAGGAAGCGATGGTGGATGATGCCGGTGCCGCGAGTATCGGTCAAAAACTCAGATCGATAACCAAAGAGACCTCGCGCCGGAATGCGATACAACAATCGCACCAAACCCTGGCCCGGGTTCTTCATTTCGATCATTTCGCCTTTTCGCGGTCCGAGCTTCTCGATCACGTTTCCGAGGTACGCTTCGGGCACGTCGATCGCGAGCTCCTCGTACGGCTCCATGCGCTCGCCGTTCGGTCCCTCGCGCGTGATCACCCGCGGACGCGACACCTGGAACTCATACCCCTCGCGGCGCATCGTCTCCATCAAGATGGTGAGATGCAGCTCGCCGCGACCGGACACCGTCCACGTATCGGTCGAATCCGTGTCGTCGACCCGAAGCGCGACGTTCCGCTCCAACTCGCGAAACAGACGCTCACGTACCTGGCGCGACGTGACGAACTTTCCCTCTTTGCCCGCGAAGGGCGAGTTGTTGACGATGAAGTCGACGGAGATTGTCGGCTCTTCGACGGCGATTCCCTCCAGCCGCTCCGGATGTTCGAGATCGGTGATGGTCAATCCGATTTCGACGCCATCGAGCCCCGCCAGCGCAACGATCTCACCCGCAGACGCTTCTTGCACTTCGATGCGGTCCAACCCGTCGAATGTGAACAAACGCGTGATCTTGGACTGATCGGGTTTCTGATTCGGATCGAGCGGCAACAGCAGGACGGTCTCGCCGAGCTTCGCCTTGCCGCGCTCGACGCGGCCAATGCCGAGGCGTCCGAGGTACGGCGAGTGGTCGATCGTCGAGATGAGCATCTGGAACGGACCGTCCGCGTCGTGCGGCGGCGGAGGAACAGTCTTTATGATCGTGTCGAACAGCGGCGCCAGATCCTGAAGCGGCTGGTCGAGATCGAGCGTCGACGTGCCATCGCGCGCCGAGGCGTAGACGACCGGCGCGTCGAGCTGCGCTTCGTCGGCTTCGAGTTCGATGAACAGGTCGAGCACCTCGTCGTGCACGCGCATCGGATCGGCACCCGGCCGATCGATCTTGTTGATGACGATGATCGGCGTGCGCCCCAGTGCGAGCGCCTTGCGAAGCACGAAGCGCGTCTGCGGCATCGGACCGTCGAACGCGTCGACGACGAGAAGAACGCCGTCGACCATGCGAAGAATTCGCTCCACCTCGCCGCCGAAATCGGCGTGCCCCGGCGTGTCGACGATGTTGATCTTGGTCCCGTGCCAGCGGACGGCGGTGTTCTTGGCCAGGATGGTGATTCCCCGCTCACGCTCGAGGGGATTCGAGTCCATGACTCGTTCCTGGACGATCTGATTATCTCTGAACGCGCCCGCCTGGCGGAGCATCTTGTCGACGAGGGTCGTCTTACCGTGGTCGACGTGCGCGATGATGGCAATGTTACGGATTGGCATAGCCTTGTAGTATAGCACATCGGCCAAACTTTCGGCCATCGCAGAGTAGCGGCCACTGCGTTATAGCTGTGTCATCCCGAAGTAACCCTTGCGTCACCGTCGCTCGCCACACACAATGTTCGGAAGCGGTTCGAACGCCAGAACCGCCGGACGTTGGTCAGACATGCCCTAACGACCACACGGGAGGTGGCCCATGGATCAGTCGGAAGACGCGGCGCTGGAAAATTACCCCCACGGCCGCGGATACGGCCACGATTACATGCGCGGCGGCGAAGTGCTCGGCGGCTATGGATACGCCCAACGAGACGAATACGCCAAGGCCCGCGGAGAGCTCACGGACGCTGAAACCCAGCAGTCCTCCCCTACCAAACGACGCGACGAGCTTCGCTCGTAGACAACACCGCGGTCAGGGATGCGCGTGCAACTCGCGCTCTCGCATCTCCTCCGATTCCAGCTGGATGGTGACGTGGT
>JBDTAE010000361.1:0-2702 GCA_039924785.1 Gemmatimonadaceae bacterium
TGAGGATTGTTGGATCGACGGCGGTGGCGTTGATGTGTGCGGCGACACTGAGCGCTCAAAATCAGAAGCACGAGGTGTTGCCCGCGTCGGAGCACTATCTCGAGCTCACGCGTCCGCTGTTTTCGGCACAGCGTGCCTACGACCAAGTCGCGTTCATGGACCAGTACTTTCGCTGGCCGGGGAACACGGGTTTCAACGCTAGCGTTCACCGTGTTGAGGATATTCTCAAAACGGCCGGCTATGTCGAAGAGTCGAAGGCGAAGCCGTCGGACGTGTTCACGTACCGTATCGAGCATCGCCCGATCAAGCAGCCGGCGTGGGAGCCGGTCGACGCGAGCGTCGTCATCGTCGGCGAATCGACGCCGGTGCTGCAATTCGCGACGAATCGCAACATGCTCGCGATTGCGTCGTTCTCCACGCCAGACTCGGGCGTGCTCGCGCCGCTCGTCGACGTGGGCAAGGGAACCGCCGCCGACTATGACAAAGCGAATGTCGCCGGCAAAATCGTGCTCGCGGACGGAAACGTCGGACGCGTGTTCGGCGAGGCGGTGCAAAAACGCGGCGCCATCGGAGTGCTCGCGTACAACATGCCGGCGTACACGCAGCCGACCGTTCACACCCACTCGATTCAATTCGGCTCGATCGCGTACGACAGCACGAAAAAGAGTTGGGGCATGCCGATCTCGCACGACGCGCTCGAGCGTCTCAGGGGCGCGCTCGCGAAGGGACCGGTGAAACTGCGCGTGAAAACCAAGTCGAAGATGTATCCGTCCGACGAAATCACGCTCGTCGCCGAAGTACAGGGGACCTTCGCCCCGACGGAACGGTACGTCGTGAGCGCGCACGTGCAGGAGCCGGGCGCCAATGACAACGCATCGGGCGTCGGCGACCTGAGCGAGATGGCCCGCGTGCTCGCCGAGTTGCAGAAGAAAGGCGCCATCAGCCCCAAACGAACCATCACGATGTTGTTCGGCCTCGAGATCGCGCAGACACGGAATTTCCTCGCTGACGATTCCGTCCGCACGCGCGGGGTGCATTGGGGCCTGAGCCTCGACATGACCGGCGAAGACACGAAGAAAACGGGCGGCACGTTCCTCATCGAGAAGATGCCCGATCCGTCGGCCATCTGGACGCGCGGCGACGAGCATCACACGGAGTGGGGCGGCCGCGCGATCACGAAAGCGGAACTGGTCCCGAACTACTACAACGACTATCTGCTCGGCAGATGTCTCGATCAGGCGGCGGCAACCGGCTGGGTCGTGCGTACCAATCCGTTCGAAGGCGGCAGCGATCACACGCCATTCCTTCAATTCAAGAAGCCCGGCGCGCTGTTCTGGCATTTTACAGATGTCTACTACCACACCGACAGCGATCGTATCGGCATGGTGTCGAAGGACGAGCTGATGAACGTGGGCAACGCGGCGCTCGCCGCGATTCTCACGATGACCTCCGCCGACGGTGTCACGGCGCGATCGCTGATCGGCGAAGTCGAGCGGGCGGCGATGTCGCGTCTCGATGTCGAGATGGCGTTGAGCAAGGACGCGATTGCCGCAGGCAAACCCGCCGCCGAGCAGCGCGACATCATCGCTACGTGGACGGACTACTACGTGTCGGCGCTCCACACGATGATCGACATCGAAGTTGGTGGATCGTCGAAGGAAACGCTCGCGGCGATCGACGCGGCGGCGAGTCGTGTGAAGTCCGCCGGCGACCAGCGGTTGGCGACCCTTCCGAAGTGAAGCTCGCAATTGCGCGTTCACGCGCAGAATCGTGGTGAACGCGCTTTGCGCCTGGTTGACGGCGCACGGATCGAGTTGTCTCGAACTTACCGCTGTTGTCTTCGGTATTGTGAGCGTGCTGCTCAGCGTGCGTGAGAACATCTGGAGTTGGCCGACCGCGCTCGTGAACGTCGCGCTGTACTTCGCGCTGTTCTCGACCGCCGGTCTCTATTCCGACATGGGACTCCAGCTCGTCTACTTCGTCCTGTCGCTGTACGGCTGGTACGAGTGGCTCTACGGCGGCAAAGGGAAAACGGCGCTTGTTGTCTCACGAACGCCTTTGCGGGTCTGGATAATCCTCGGCGCGATCGGTGTCGTGCTTTGGGCCGCGCTCGGCGCGGTCACGTCGCGCGTGCACGGTGTGGCGCTCCCGTACGTCGATGCCGCCACGACCACGGTAAGCCTGCTCGCGCAATGGATGATGACGCGCAAGCTGCTCGAGAACTGGACCGTCTGGGTTGCCGTCGACGTCGTCTACATCTGTATGTTCATATTCAAAGGGTTATATCTCACCGCGGCGAACTACGCCGTGTACCTCGTGCTCGCCGTTCTCGGACACTTCACATGGAAACGATCGCTCGCCGCCGCGGCTTGACGCGCGTTGTGTTGACGGGATCGGAATCGACGGGGAAGACGACTCTCGCCGAACGGCTCGCCAAGCATTACAACGCCGTGTTCGTGCACGAATTCGTGCGACTCTATGCCGAGGAGAAAGGAGCTCCGCTTGACTTCGGCGACCATGGTCCGATTGCGCGCGGACAGATGGCGCTCGAAGACGAAGGCATCGCGCGCGCCACCGGCCTCGTGGTGCAAGATACGGATCTGTTGAGCACGGTGGTGTACTGCAATCACTATTTCGGTCGATGCCCACCGTGGATCGAGGAGACGGCGTCTGAGCGTCGTCCAGATCTCTACTTGCTTTGC
>JBDTAE010000362.1:0-5371 GCA_039924785.1 Gemmatimonadaceae bacterium
GTGCGCCTAACGTCACAGCGGGCAAGATGTATCCATTCGCGATGACGGGAACCGTCCTGCCGGGCGGATTGAAGATTCAGAAACGCAAAATTCGCGGTGCGACCTCAGACGGCATGCTGTGTTCCGCGCGCGAGCTTGGCTTGGGCGAAGAGCACGACGGCATTATGGAGCTCGATATCGATGTGGCCCCGGGAACGCCGTTCCTGCGCGCGTTGCCCGTCGGCGACATGAAGTTCGTGCTCGACATCGGCGCCAACCGACCAGACCTGCTCTCGCATATCGGCGTCGCGCGCGAGATCGCCGCGATCACCAAGCATCCGTTCGCGCTTCCCGCGATCGACGGCGCCACGGCCGCAATTCCGACACCGGTGTCCGGCGCGACGGACGGCAACGCCGGCGGGATCAGCGTTCGCGTCGCCGAGCCGGATCTCGTGCGCCGGTTCATGGGCGTCGTGGTTCGCGGTGTGAAGGTCGGCCCGAGCCCCGACTGGATGGTGAAGCGGCTCGAGTCGGTTGGGTCGCGTTCCATCAACAATGTGGTCGACGCGAGCAACTACGTGCTCTTCGAGCTCGGTCAGCCGACGCACGCGTTCGATCTCGCGAAGCTCGCCGGCTCGAGCATCATCGTGCGGCGCGCGACGACAGGGGAGAAGATCACGACGCTCGATGGTGTCGAGCGATCGTTGAAGGACAATATGATCGTCATTGCCGACGCAACGCGGCCGCAAGCGGTCGCCGGCGTAATGGGTGGAAAGGAGAGCGAGGTCGACGACGGCACGACCGACGTCTTCCTCGAGGTCGCGAACTTCAACCCGGGCCGCATTCGCGCGGCGCGTCGCGCTTTGGGATTGTCGACCGACGCGAGCTATCGCTTCGAACGCAGTGTGGATCTGGAGATTGCGCCGCGCGCGCTCGAACGCGTCGCGCAGCTCATCGTCCTGTTGGCCGGGGGAACGATCGACGGTGCGCCGGTCGATCTTGCGTACGAGCAGAAGCCTGCGCCGACGATCACACTCCGTCCGCGACGGGTTGCCACGGTGCTCGGCGAAACACTCGGCACCGATGAAATTGCGGGGCTGGTTGCGAGCGTCGGGTTCGGCGTCGTTCGCGTTGGCGACGAGTTGAATGTCAGCGTGCCGAGTTGGCGCGGCGACGTGACGGCGGAAGTCGATCTGATAGAAGAGGTCGCGCGTCTCCGGGGCTATGACAGTTTTCCAATCGAGATTCGACCGTTCCGTCCGGGCAACGTGCCGGACGATCCGCAGTGGATAACGTCGAAGCGCGTCCGCGAGGCGCTCGTCGCGGCCGGTCTGTTCGAGGCGCGTCCGATGCCTTTCGTCGCAGGCGGCGAAGGATTCGTCCGGCTGTCCAATCCGCTCTCGGAAAACGAAGCCTATCTTCGACAGGACGTTCTCGATACGCTCGCGCGCCGCGCGGAGTACAACCTCGCGCGCATGCAGCGGAACGTTCGGTTGTTCGAGATTGGTTCGGTGTTCACACCGCGGCCAGGCACACTTCCGTTGGAAGAGCTTCGGGTTGGCGCGATCCTCATGGGCCGCCGCGAGCCGGCGCATTTCACCGATCCCAAGTCCTCGGCGTTCGACACCTGGGCAACGTACGACTCGTGGGATGTCAAATCACTTGCCGAGACCGCGGCGCGCGCCGCGCATCCCACCGAGCAGATCGCGCTCGTTCAGGGAGATGGCGACCGCCTTTTGTGGACCGTGATGGCCGACGGTCGGGCCATCGGCGCCGTTCGGCAGGTGAACCTGGACGCGCCGGTGTGGGCGTCGACAGCGTTTGGGTTCGAGATTTCTCTCGGAGTTCTCGATTCTGCCCAGGTTGCGCCGGCCGGCCACTCTGCGCACATCGCGTCGACCGAGAAGTCGAGCGGCGGTGCCGGCAGTGCGCCGCCGACGTCGCGGTATCGTCCGCTGCCGGTGACGCCCGCGGCCGAGTTCGATCTCGCGTTGCTTGTGCCGGAAGGCGTCCAGGGAGAGCAGGTCGAATCGACCATGCGTCGCGTGTCGGGCAAGCTATTGGAGAACGTTGAGCTCTTCGACCGGTATGTCGGCGACGGCGTCGAGGCGGGTTTCCGCAGCCTCGCATGGCGGCTCACGTTCCGTCACGCGGAGCGCACGTTGCGCGATCGGGAGATCGAGGCGCGGCGTTCAGATATCCTCAAGGCGCTGTCGGACGAGCTGAACGTGAAGCAGCGGTCGACCTGAACGGCGCTCCCGCCACGGTAGTAGAAGTCCTGATACGTGACGTCGGAGCCGTCGACATGCCTGAGAAATCTTCGAGACGGGGCGGGGTAGCCTCGCGTGGCGCTTGACGTTCCGCCATTTGGTGCGCACTCTACATCAAGAAGAATCAACGCTGCTCGCTCGAACAAATTTCAGGGTGCTCGCCGTCGAGTCATGTCCGATATTCAGTCACCTGAGCCAAATCCATTCTACGAGCTCGATGCGCTCGTCCGTCATATGGCGGATGAACTGGCGGGGTTTCGCCGGCGTGCGTTGCTCGCTGAAGCGCGCTTGAAGGAGGTCGAGGCGAACGAAGGCGGAGCAGCCAGTCTCGATCTGATTGCCCGCGTCGCGCACCTCGAGCAGGAGAACGAAAAGCTCAACGGCCGGCTCGATACCGCCGGAACTCGCGCTCGCCAAATGCTCGACCGAGTCAGATTTCTGCGCCAGCAAACCCAGGGGGGCGAGCGATGACGACGGCCAAGAAACACACGCTTCGGGTCAGCATCCTGAATGAGGAATACAACATTCGCAGCGACCGGCCGCCCGAGCATGCGCGCGCCGTCGCACACTATCTCGATCAGGCGATCCGGAAAGTGATGTCGGGCGGGGCGATCGTCGAGCCGAATCGGGCAGTCGTTCTTGCAGCGCTGCAGATCACCGCGGAGCTGTTCGACGCGAAAACCTCCGTCGAGGAAACGAATGAGTCGGTTCGAGCGCTTAGCGAATACGTTCGTCCACTGCTCCCG
This sequence comes from Gemmatimonadaceae bacterium, assembly GCA_039924785.1. Classification (GTDB taxonomy): domain Bacteria; phylum Gemmatimonadota; class Gemmatimonadetes; order Gemmatimonadales; family Gemmatimonadaceae; genus JAQBQB01. The sequence goes on from JBDTAE010000362.1 coordinate 2,996, forward strand.
CCGGCGAAGCGAAAAACCGGACCCTCATCCATTCCGGCTGTGCGCGAATAGCGCGAGACGTCCCTCGGCGCAGGACGCCCTTTGTTGCCTTTTCTGCTCCAGATCGATACCTTAGCGCCAAGTACCCAAGCTGGCTCGTAGGTTCAAGCGCGCTTTGTAGTTAGCGATGCGCACGGGCGGCAGTGGTTCTCCCTTTCCTGTGGCTCTGCCGCCGCAGTGGAGCATAGATATATATGAATTGGTTTCCGTATGCCGCGCTCGGCGTTTCCATCTTAGCCTGGCCGGCGTTTCTTTTTTTCGGACGAAAGACGGGTGCGAAGACCGAGCTCGATCGACAGATCGCGGCCAAGTCTTCCGCTGAAGAGACTTCTCGAAAGATCATTGGCGACGCGGAACGCGAGTCGGAGAATCTTCGCAAGAGCGCTGTCGTTACGGGCAAAGAAGAATTAATAAAACTTCGCGAGCAAGTCGAAGTCGAAGTGCGCGGGCGCCGCGTCGAAGTCGAGCGTGAAGAGCGGCGCGTGTCAGAGCGCGAAACCGTACTCGACCGAAAGTTCGAGATCCTTGAACAGCGCGACAAGGAATACAACCGACGCGATTCGGAGTTCGGACGTCGCGAAAAGACAGTGGGCACTCGCGAGCAGGAAGTCGAACAGCTGGTCGCCGAGGAGCGCCGCCGGCTTGAGCAGATGGCCGGCATGTCCGCGTCGGATGCCAAGAATGAGTTGATGCGCCGCATGGAGGAGTCCGCCCAGGCGGACGCCGCCAACCGCATCCGCGAGATTCGCGAGACGGCCAAGCGCAACGCCGAGCGCGAAGGCAAGAAGATTATCGCGCTGGCCATTCAGCGAATCGCGGCGGAGCACACTGCCGAAACGACCGTGTCCGCGGTTGCCCTGCCGAACGATGAAATGAAGGGCCGCATCATCGGCCGCGAAGGACGCAACATCCGCGCGTTCGAGCTCGCGACGGGCGTCGACGTGATCATCGATGACACGCCGGACACGGTAGTCGTGTCCTGCTTCGATCCCGTGCGGCGCGAGGTCGCGCGGCTGTCGCTCGAGAAACTCGTCTCGGACGGGCGCATCCATCCCGGACGTATCGAGGAGGTCGTCGCGAAGTCGCGTAAAGAAGTCGAAACGCAGATCGTGGAAACGGGAGAGCAAGCGGCGTATGACACTGGCGTTCATGGCCTGCATCCCGAGTTGATCAAGCTCGTCGGCCGCATGCGGTGGCGTACGAGCTACGGTCAAAACATTCTTCAGCACTCGAAGGAAGTCGCATGGCTCGCAGCGATCATGGCGACCGAGCTCGGGCTCGACGTTGCGATGGCGCGCCGTGGCGCGCTCTTGCACGACATCGGCAAGGTGCTGACTCACGAGCACGAGGGCACGCACGTGCAGCTCGGCGTCGAAGTCGCCACGAAGTACGGTGAGAATCCGCTCGTGGTGAATTGCATTGCGGCGCACCACGACGACGTTCCGCACGAAAGCGAAGTGTCGGTGCTCGTCCAGGCGGCCGACGCCATTTCCGGTTCGCGCCCGGGCGCGCGACGCGAGGCGTTCGAGACGTACGTCAAACGCCTCGAGGGTCTCGAGAAGATCGCGTCCAGCTATAAGGGCGTCGAGAAGGTGTTCGCTATTCAGGCGGGGCGAGAAGTACGAGTCATCGTGCTTCCAGAAGATGTCGACGACATGCGTATGACGACGATGTCGGAGGAGATCGCGCGCCGCATCGAAGCCGAAATGCAGTATCCGGGGCAGATCAAAGTGGTGCTGATTCGCGAGACGCGGGCGGTGGACTTTGCCCGATGACATTTCCGCCGGCAGAACGCTCGACTCCAAGCTGATCGACGGCGCCGTGCTCGCGGCGCGCGTCCAGGCGGACGTTGCCGTGAAGGTCGCCGCGCTGAAAGCGCGCGGCATCGCGCCGGGGCTGTCCGTGGTGCTCGTCGGTGAAGACCCGGCGAGCGCCGTCTACGTTGGCGCGAAAGAGCGCACGTCCATCGAGCTCGGCATGCATGGCGACACGATTCGGCAACCGGCCACCATCACGCAGGACGAGCTGCTCGCAATCGTCGACCGGCTGAACGCGGACGACTCCGTGCACGGGATTCTTGTGCAGATGCCGCTGCCAAAACACATCAATCCCGATGTCATTGTCCGTCGCATTCGCCCGGACAAGGACGTCGACGGGTTTCATCCGATGAACGTCGGCAAGCTGCTGATCGGAGAGAAGGACGGTTTTGCGCCGTGCACGCCGGCTGGCGTTTTGTACATGTTGCAAACGTCGGGGATTCGCACGTCCGGGTCCGACTGCGTGATCGTTGGGCGAAGCAACATCGTTGGAAAGCCAATGGCGTCGCTCATGATCCAA
>JBDTAE010000363.1:0-6229 GCA_039924785.1 Gemmatimonadaceae bacterium
CGCCGCGGAGCCGCCGTTGGTTAATCGCCAATCACAACTTTACGCCTTCGGCCGACGCACACCGACGAGATGGTATTCCGTCTGGCGGGCAAGCGCCCAGCGGCTCACCCCGTCGGGCCCAACGATCGCATCCTCTTCCTGCGCCGAGTGTACCGGCTGGTTGCCCCATTCAGGAACCGGCGTCGTGGCTTGCAGCTCGATCGAGAACCACTGATTCGGGATGACCTTGGCGTCGCCGCGTCCCGGCACGCCATCCTGATAGTCCCACAGCCCGATCAGCGGACCTGCGCCGTGGCCGTTCATGCCGATCGGATGCGTATACACGGTCCCTTCGAGCCCTGCCGCTTTGATCTTGGCGAGCGACGTCTTCAACACGTCGTTGCCCGCGCGGCCCGGCTTCAGCTCCGCCATCACGATGTCTTGCGTGGTATTTGAGTTTGCTAACGCCTTCTTCAGCCCCGGCGGCGGCTCGCTCTCCCCGTCGCGGAGCACATATCCCATGTGCTGCGTGTCGGTGTTGAGACGCATCGCGGTGATCCCGAAGTCGCAATGCAGCACATCGCCCTTCTGAATGATCGGATTCTCGCCGAGCGTCGCGTCGGTCGCGCCCTTACGCTGCACTTCGACCGACGGATGAAACCAGGTGCCGAGCCCGAGATCGTTCACCTTCTGTCGCATCCACCAGACGACGTCTTCCGTGCGCGTGACGCCAGGCTTGATGACAACACTCGAGAACGCGGTGTCGATGATCCCCCACACGACCTGCTGCATCTTCTTGTAGGTCGCCGTTTCTTCGGGCAGTCGCGTCGCGATGAGGTCGAGCGCGAGATCGTCGGCATGCGTGAACCGCGACGTCCACTTCTGGCCGAGTGCTTCGCTCATACCTTCGAGCTCGCCGGCGGAAAGACCATCGTTGAACGCGAACACGCGAGACACGTCGATCGCGATGCTCTTCGGATTTCGCTTTTCGATTTCGGTCTTGAGCACCTGCCACTGCTCGTCGCCCCATAACTCCGCCTGCGCTTCCGCGCGGCCGCCCGCCGGACCACTCGGCGCCTTCGTCGATCGGATCGCTTTGTACACGCCGCCCTGCGACGTGCCGCCCATCGCGAGTCGCTCGAATGGCTTGCCGCAGTCGGCGCGCTCGCCGGCGCATGGATCGTAGAACATGTAGATGGTGCGACGGCGCGCGTTGAGCGTCGTCGCCGATACGATCGACGAGAAAACGGGATCTTCGTTGTACTCGCGCATCGGGACGACCCACATCGACACACCGTACTTGCGCATGAGCGCAGGTAGTGTGACGCTCATTCGCTTTTCGAGCCACTGCTGTTGCAGCTTCGCCTGTTCTTCGAGTGTTCCGAACGGGCGATACGTCTGGATCGTTTGGACTTTCTGCGCGGCGAGGGGCGCGGCCGCGAGCGCGAGGAGACAGACAATCGTTTTCATGGGGGGCGTGTGGGGGTGTGCGCGAATCTATCCCGCAACACTTCCGCCGCCAGATGACGACGTGCCGCTATCGCTCGCCGAACCGAAAGACCGTCGCGGCTATGAAATAGCCTTCGTGAAGACGGCGCGATCGCGTTCGTCGTCGATCTCGTCGGCGAGCGCGGCGATCAACGCTTGGCGTGTCGGCGACGAGATTGCGGCGCGCTTCACGAGCACTTTCGCGATCGGACCGACGGCTTTCGTCAAATGCGATTGCAAGACCGCGAGCTCGGCGGGCGACATTCCCGAGGGAATCGGAAACGAGAAATCGACCGGCGTGACAGACGGCGACGACGAGGTCAGAGCACCCGTCCGCGCGGTGTCTGTCGGGCGCGGAGCCGTTTGGGAGACGAGCGTGCGCGCGCTCACGTCGACGTCATGTGAAACGCGCGACGCCGCGTCTACCAGTGCGGCGGCAAACGCCGACGCGGTTGGAAATCGTCGCGCAACTTCGAGCTCCATCGCGCGGTCGAACGCGATCTGCATCTCGATCGGCCAAGCAATGTCGGGCCGCGTCTGACTCAAGCGCTGCGGCTGGTCGGTCAACCTCAGCAGCATCGCGGACTGCGCGCTGTGCGCCTGAAACGGCAGTTGCCCCGTAAGCATGTTGAACGAGACGATCGCGAGCGAGTAAATGTCGCTGCGATGGTCGACGCCGTCGCCGCTCAATTGTTCTGGACTCATGTAGTCCGGCGTTCCGATCACCTGGCCGGACTTCGTCACGGTTTGGCCTTCGGCGCGCGCGGCTTTAGAGATTCCGAAATCGACGACCTTCACTTTGTCGCGGCCGTCGTGATGCTCGCCGACGAGAATGTTGTCGGGCTTGAGATCGCGATGAACGATGCCCAAGCGATGCGCCGCGTCGAGACCGTCGGCAATTTGACGCGTGATCTCCGCCGCGCGTTTGGCGGGAAGCGCTCCGTGCGCTTTGATCAGGCTTGCGAGCGATCGTCCTTCGATGAACTCCATCGCGAGGTAGACCACCCCCTCACTGCTTTCGCCGAAATCGTAGATCGCGGCCACGTTCGGATGATCGATCTGGCAGGCGTTCGACGCTTCACGGTTGAAGCGGCCGATCGCGTCGGCGTCACTCGTCATCGACGGGTGCATCACCTTCACCGCACTCTTGCGACGCATCCGCAGATGCTCGGCGAGATAGACCTGTCCCATTCCGCCTTCGCCGAGTTTCTTGAGGACGTGATAGCGGTCGGCGATGACCGTGCCGACGAGATCATTCCGCGGGTCGCGCGCCCGCAGCGGAGTTCCGTCCTGCGGGCAAAACCGTTCGGTGTCGGCGTACTCGACGCCGCACGTGGGGCAGAACTTCAACTAGCCTCCCAGCAACGCAACCGACTTCGCGAGACTGCGCCGCATGCGCTCGAACGACCGTGCGAGTTGCGCAATCTCGTCCTTTCCGGCGAGCTCGAACGCCGGCGCCGTGAGGTCGCCACTACTGACTTGTTCGGAAATTCTCACCATGCGCGAAATCGGGCGCAGCACCATCAAGCGAATCATTGCGTTGACCACGACGAACACGAGCAGGAAGATGCTGATCAGCGCGACCATGAACTCTTTGAAGTTGGTGTCGGCTTTGTCGAGCGCGGCCGACAACGGAACGCTCATGATTTGCGCACCGATGATCTCGTTGAGCTGCCAGCCGAAGCCGTTCACCGTTCCGTACTTCGCCGTCATCGTCGCGGGCGCGGCCTCCGCGGTGGAATGACAGGCAAGGCACGCCGGCGAGCTCGCCGTGAGCGGATGCGCCAGGTATAACGTCGGGCCGAGCGGGGTCGTTCGCTCGCCTGTGATCTCTTTGAGAGCCTTGTTGCTGCGAAACTGATTGACGATGTCCGCTTCCCAGTCGGTGACGCGATCGGCGGGATTCGTCGGGTTGAGCGTAGCTTCGCGATAGACGAACGCCGGATGCTGTACGCGGAACCGTTCGATCTGCTGCTTGGCCGAATACGCCGGCACCATCTGCGGCACGAAACGCTCAGCGAGTTGCGGCGCGAGAATCGGCGCGATCTCGTCGCGGGTGTAGTCGCGATTCGCGGCGGCGCTCGCGAGCATGAGCTGGACCGTCTCGAGCCCTTCGCGCTTGGCCTGGTCTTGAAGGATGTGGCGCGCGACGAGCCCGGAAATGCCGACGCCGAGTATGAATGCGATTCCGAGGGTCAGATTGACGCGGGCGAGCAGACTCACAAGACACCTCAACGGCGAGGGCGGTCGGAACGGCGGAAGCGGCTGGAGCGGAAGGCGGGCGGCGGGCGGCGGGCGGCGCTCGTGACAAAGAGAATCACGAACGGAGGATTTTGCGAGGGGACCGAGACGTTTCGACAGAACTTAGCGCGTCCGATGGACGTTCGCCGATCGGGATGTGCGCCGATCGGAATGCGCGCCGCTCTTTCCCATGGCACGGCGGCGCGGTAGTGTCTAGCGCATGACCAACACCCTTGCTCGTCGAACCGCTGCAATGTGCCTCGTGGCGTGCGCCGCATGCACTGGAGCGCCGCGTTCGACCCCGTCGCCGTCGTACGCGCCCGGATCCACGGGTCTCCAGTCGCTCGTCCGCGCGAGACTCGACTCGCTACCCGCACACAGCACCTTCTACGCGAAACAGCTGTCGACCGGCAACGAGGTCGCGGTTCGCGCGGACGATCCCATGAACACGGCGAGCGTCATCAAGATCCCCGTGATGATTCTTGCATTTCGCGACGCCGACGCGGGGCGACTCAACCTCGACGAGCGGTATACGATCCGCGCGCAGGACAATCGTCGAGGCACGGGGCTGCTTCAGAACTTCGCCGTGGGATTGCAGCCGACGTTGCGCGATCTGATCACGCAGATGATCGTCACGAGCGACAACACGGCGACGGACATCGTCATTGGCAAAGTCGGCCTCGAGCGCGTCAACCACATGCTCGACTCACTCGGCTACCGTGAGACGCGATTGCGGATGTCGGTGGGTCAGACCTTCCGCGCGGTGTGGGAGGCGCTCGACCCGAAATATTCGTCGATGACGGATCTGGAAGTGTTCGAGCGCGGGTCTCCGAACGATAGCGAAGCCGGGCGCCGCAACGTGGCATTCGTCCTCGACTCCAGCAAATGGCTGGGCCGCACGACGGCGCGGGAGATCTCGCGGCTACTGGAGCAAGTGGAGCGTGGCCAGCTTGCGAGCGCGAAGTCGACCGGCGAGATGCGCCGCATTCTGCGCGGGCAGGTCTACACGTCGCGACTGCCGCAGCGAATTCGTTTTCAAACGACCATTGGTCACAAGACCGGCGATTGGCCGCCGCTCGTCGGCAACGACGTCGGCATCATGTATCCGCCCGCGCCGGCTGGCCCGATCGTGATCGCGGTGTTCACCAATGGAAACACCGGCAGCTTCTTCGATCTCGAGGCGACGGAAGGTCGCGTGGCGGAGGATGTACTGACCGCGTGGTGGCGTCGATAGAGGATGCGGGGCTGACGAGGTGAACGAATGAGGGGCGAACCGGGCGCGTTACATTTTGCCTATGTCGATCAACATTGCGCTGCTCCAGATCACCCTGCAGGCGTTGTCGTCCATGGCAATCGCCGGCGGTCTCTTGTACACAGCGGTTCAGTTTCGTCACGCGAGAAAGGCGCAGCTCGTCGCGAATTTTTCGAAGTTGGTGGAGCTCCAGTATCAGCTCAGAAACATTCGCGTCGAGCGTCCCGAGCTCGCGTCGGAGCAGGACACGCAGAACCTCACCACGCCTCGGCAGGTGCAGGAGTATTTTCTCAACCTGATGCAGCTGTCGCTGTTCGAGATTTCGTGGTACGCGCATAAGCAGGGACAGATTGCCGACGAGTATTTCCACTCGTGGGCGCGGCGCATGTGGGAGGTCGGGCGCGAGCCTGCGTTTCGGAGCATGATCGACAATCCGTCGACGAAGATCATGCACGACGAGTTCGACCTGTATGTGCGGAAGCTCATTTCGTCGCCCACGCCGCCGACGTTCTAGCTAGCTCCGACGATCGTCGCGGGCGATTCGCGGGCGGCGATCAGCTGACAAATAGAAAAACAGGAACAAAAACAAAGCGGCGGAGCATCGGAATGGCCCGCCGCCTCGGTTATTGAACGCGAACTATCCCAGCGTGGGCCGCTCGAGATGCCAGGTCGTGTTGATCTGATATTTGTGCGCGAACGACAGGATCACGTCGTCGAGGTAAAGATTGCCGGCAACTTGGGTGCAGATCGGCTGTGCCTTGAGCGGTATCGGCGGCGGAGTCGGAACCGCTGCCCGAGTTGAATCACCGCCGCGTCCTCCACGACCGCCGCCGCGACCGTTGTTTGCGCGAATGCCAAAGCCCATTTGCAAAACCGCGACAGGATGGCCCGTCTGCGCGTGCACGCCTGTGTCCGCAGCGCCGATGTAGAGATCGATGTCCTTGAGATACTCTTGCCACGCCGTGATGAGCATCTGCCGGCGCCGCTGCGACTGAATGAACTCCATGGCGGTCGGGACGCGACCTGGCACCCAGCGATTGAGTTGTCCGCTCGTCGGACCGGAGCCGGTGCCGCCAGCGCCGCCGCCAAGACCGCGACCGCCGCCGCCCGCGCCGCGTGGGGCACCCGGGCCGTACGTCGTAAGAATCGCCGCCATGTCCATGTTGAGCTCTTTCGCCTTCCGCTCGACGTACGAGTCGAACGCTGCCGCCGACTCTTCGTCGAGACCGCCGCGGCTGCCCGCGACCGTCGGCGGATCACCGATGTCGA
>JBDTAE010000364.1:0-10607 GCA_039924785.1 Gemmatimonadaceae bacterium
CACCACGTTCCTTTTATGGATCTCGACCAGATCCTCGACAAACTCATCTCGGACGTCGAGATGTCGATGCACGCGTTCTATCGCGGCGAGGTTCGACAAGACACGCAGCGCGTGCGATCCGGACGCCACCGTGTCGTCGCTCGCGAGGCGTTGGTTGCGCTGATGTCGAACAGCGCGCACGCTGCGGGTTCGACCGTCGCGGGCGAGCCCCGGTCCACGCGTGCGCTCGCGCCTGACGAGGTTGCCGCGCTGACGAGGTGTGTAATAGCGTGGGTGCCGATGGGCGCCGCAAGCACCACCAGTCCGCAGTCGCGCTGTCTTCCCGCGGCCCGAGAGCTCGCGCCATCGTGGGGCGAACGCGAGAAGGCGCAGGCCTCGCTCAGACGATTGACGGAGTAACTCGACCCGCCGGAAATACGAAAGAGGGCGCCGCAATTGCGGCGCCCTCTTCGTGTAAGAGAGATCTCTAACCGACTACCGCCCGCCGACCAACTGCCGCAATACGTACGGAAGAATGCCGCCGTGCCGGTAGTAGTTGAGCTCTTCCGGCGTGTCGATACGGGTCAGGACTTTGAACTCTTTCTTGCCGCCGTCGTTGCCCGTCGCGGTCACTGTCAATGTCGCACGCGGCTTGAGGGCCGAGTCCACGCCCGAGATGTCGAATGTCTCGAAGCCCGTGATGCCGAGCGACTGGCGAGTGTCGCCATTCGTGAATTCTAACGGCAGCACGCCCATGCCGACGAGATTCGACCGATGGATTCGCTCGAACGACTCGGCGATCACGGCGCGGACGCCGAGGAGAATCGTGCCCTTCGCCGCCCAGTCGCGCGAGGAGCCTGTGCCGTATTCCTTGCCGGCGACGATGACGAGCGGCGTGCCCTGCTTCTGATACGCCATCGCCACGTCGTAGATCGACTGCGGCGCCGCGCTCTGCTCCATCGTCGACCAACCACCTTCGGTGCCAGGCACCATCTCGTTACGGAGACGGATGTTCGCGAAGGTGCCGCGCATCATCACTTCGTGATTACCGCGCCGCGAGCCGTACGAGTTGAAGTCTGTCTTCGGAACGCCCTGCTCGATCAACCACTTTCCAGCGGGGCTCGACGCCGGAATGTTACCGGCCGGTGAGATATGGTCGGTCGTGATTGAGTCGCCGAGCACCGCGAGCGCACGGGCGCCGCTGATCGCGCGAATGCCGGGCGGCTCCATCGTCATGCCGTCGAAGTACGGCGGATTCTTGACATAAGTAGACTTTGAATCCCACGCGTACGTCTCGCCGGTCGGAACGTCGAGCCCTTGCCACTGCGCGTCGCCCTTGAAGACGTCGGAGTACTGGTGCGTGAAGAAATCGCGCTTGACGCTGCGCAGCACTTCGTCGGCCACGTCCTGCGACGACGGCCAAATGTCGCGCAAGAAGACCGGACCATCGGTGCCAACGCCGATTGGTTCGCGAGTGAGGTCCAAGTCCATGCGACCGGCGAGCGCATAGGCGACGACGAGCGGCGGCGATGCGAGATAGTTGAAGCGCGTCTGCGGATTGACGCGTCCTTCGAAGTTACGATTGCCCGAGAGCACGGCGGCGGTGACGAGCTTGCCGTCGTCGATCGCCTGCGAAATCGACTCGGCGAGCGGGCCGGAGTTGCCGATGCACGTCGTGCAGCCGTACCCAACCAGCTGGAAGCCAAGCGCGTCGAGGTCTTTCGAGACGTTGGCCTGGTTCAAATAGTCGGTGACGACCTTCGACCCCGGCGCCAACGACGTCTTCACCCACGGCTTGGTCTTTAGACCTTTCTTAACGGCGTTGCGCGCGAGCAAACCGGCCGCGAGCATCACCGACGGGTTCGACGTGTTCGTGCAGCTCGTGATCGCGGCGATCACCACCGCGCCGTGCTTCAACATAAACGTCTCGCCATTGTGCTCCGCCTTCACGCCGCCGCTCGGCTCATCTGCTTCGGCAACGGCGACGCCACCGCTTACCGCCGCCGGCTTCGCTGCGCCGAGCTTCACCAATTCGGCCGCGAGTGCTTCCTCGTACATCGCCTTCGACTTGGACAAAGGCACACGATCCTGCGGGCGCTTGGGTCCCGCCATACTCGGCTCGACAGTGCCGAGGTCGAGCTCGATCGTGTCGGTGAAGATGGGATCGGGCGTGGCGTCGGTGCGGAAGAGTCCCTGTTCCTTTGTGTACGCTTCGACGAGCTTGACGTGCTCCTCGGCGCGGCCGCTCAGGCGCAGGTACTTCAGCGTTTCCTCATCGACGGGGAAGAAGCCCATCGTCGCGCCGTATTCCGGCGCCATGTTGGCGATCGTCGCGCGGTCGGCGAGGGGGAGGCTAGTCAGCCCCGTGCCGTAGAACTCGACGAACTTTCCGACGACTTTTTTCTTGCGCAGCATCTCGGTGACGGTCAGCACGAGATCCGTTGCCGTAGCGCCCGCGGGCAGCTTGCCGTGAAGCTTGAAGCCGATGACCTGCGGGATGAGCATCGACACCGGCTGGCCGAGCATGGCCGCTTCGGCTTCGATGCCGCCGACGCCCCAACCAAGGACGCCGAGCCCGTTGATCATCGTCGTGTGCGAGTCGGTGCCGACGAGGGAATCCGGATACGCCACGGACTCGCCGTTCTCCTCGTTCACGAAGACCGTCTTGCCGAGGTATTCGAGGTTCACCTGATGGCAGATGCCGGTGCCCGGCGGAACGACGCGGAAGTTCTTGAACGCGTCCTGGCCCCAGCGAAGGAACACGTAGCGTTCGACGTTGCGCTCGAACTCCTTCTCCGTATTGAAGAGGAACGCGGCGTCCGTTCCGTACTCGTCGACTTGCACCGAGTGGTCGATGACCAGATCGACCGGCTGCAGCGGGTTGATGCGCTGCGGATCGCCGCCGAGTTTGGCGAGCGCGTCGCGCATGGCGGCGAGGTCGACGACGGCCGGCACGCCGGTGAAGTCTTGCAAGAGCACGCGGCTCGTGCGGAAGGCGATTTCCTTCTCCTCGGCGGTTTTGACGTCCCACTTGGCCATCGCTTCGATGTCGCCGCGTTTGACGAATGCGTCGTCTTCGTTGCGGAGGAGATTCTCGAGGAGAATCTTGAGCGAAAAGGGGAGCTTTGCGGCGTTTCCGCCGGAAAGCCCGTCGAGGGCAGTGAGGCGATAAATCGCGTACTGCTTGCCGTCGACGTCGAGCGCCGCGCGGCTGGCGAAACTGTTCTTGCTTGTCATGGACTTGTGTCGCTCGGTTCGGCCAGCGAGGTGGGCCGATGCGAGGGTGACAGACGGAGCCACTGGCGGGATAGATCAACCGTCAGGCTGCCACAATGTAATCGTTCTCTGGTCGGGATTGAAATCGGCTTTCGGCAACCAAAGGAGCCGCGGACCTTCGCGGAAGACAGGCGTCGAACGACACGGAAACTCAGCGCGCGATTTCAGAGCGCCTCGAGGGTCCTCCGTCGTTCGTGAAGACGCGGGGCGTCCGCGCTCATTCGGCACAAACGTCTCTTAACCCCATCTTAACCCTACGGCAGGCTCGTCCGGCTGCTAGCTTCGTGCGTCCTGGCTCGCCGTTCGCGATGACGCAGGGGAAGCCTGTTCACCAGCCTGAGAGTCTGTGCGTTCTGATGCGATTGAGTTAACGCTAAAACTGATGGAGATCGATTCCACGAGCGGACGCGAAACCGGCGTCATTTCGTGGCTCGATGCATACCTCGCAGGTACCGGCTGGCGCACACAGCGAATTCCCGTTTCGCCCGATCGCTACAACGTGTTTGCGACGGTCGTCGACGCGCCGCTCGTCACGCTGTCCACGCATCTCGACACTGTGCCGCCGTACGTTCCGCCGCGGGTCGACGGAGACTTCATTCGCGGGCGCGGCGCTTGCGACGCCAAAGGTATTGCCGCAGCGATGATCTGCGCCGCCGAGAACATGCGCGACCAAGGCCTTCCGATCGCGCTCCTGTTTGTCGTCGGCGAAGAAGTGACGCACGATGGGGCGCACGCGGCGGACGACGCGTTCGCCGCAGGCACCGTGCCCGCCACGAGCCGCGCGTTGATCAATGGCGAGCCGACCGACAGCACACTCGCCGTGGGAACCAAGGGGGCTGTCCGCGTCACGATTCGCACGGAAGGGCAGGCGGCACATTCGGCGTATCCCGAACTCGGAAAATCGGCGACGCGCGATCTGGTTCGACTGCTGGCGGAGCTCGACGACGTCGAATTCCCGTGCGACGCGCTCCTCGGTCGAACGACCGTGAATATCGGTGGACTGTCGGGTGGCGTCGCGGACAACGTCGTGGCGCCGTGGGCGGAAGCGCGACTGATGATTCGCCTCGTCACGCCGGTAGAAGAGGTCGAGACGATTCTGTCGAAATGGGTCGACGGACGCGCGACGCTGTCGTGGGGCCCGATGGTGCCACCGGTTCAACTCGGCGTCATCGAAGGCTTTGCGACCTCGGTGGCCGCGTTCGCCACAGACATTCCGGTGATGCCGCACTGGGGCACGCCGTACCTGTTCGGCCCGGGCTCGATCCACGTCGCGCATCGCGACGACGAGTTCGTATCGATTGCCGAACTGCGCGCCGCGGTCGGCGGTTATGAGACAATCGTGAAGTCGGTGTTGGCGAAGTTGTAAGTCGCGCGTTGGTCGATCGAGCGGGGTCTACTTTCGAAACGCGCCGCCGATGCTTCCGGAGATGAGCGACGCGATGTTCGCCAGAATCGCCGGCCGCTTCGTTCCGCCCGGGCTCACGAGATACGTTCCCTCCCACTCGGGATAGAACCAGTCTTTGAAGTTGCGCAGGCCTTCGAAGTTGTAGTATCGCTCGCCCACGCCGCGCACTGCCGTGGTGAGCTGGTTCCACAACGGCGAGATCGACGACGTGCGAATGCCCGCGAGCGGTGCCGCGCCGAGGTTGAACCACGCGTAGCCTTCTTTGCTCGCCCAGAACATTGCTTCGATCAACGCGTACCGCATGATGCCCGACGGCGCGGCCGATGTATATCGCATGAGATCGACTTCGACCTCGGCGCGCTGGCCCGCGCACCACACCGTGACGAACGCCACGACTTGTCCTTCGCGTTTTACCACTGCGACGGCCGAGCGGCGAATGAACGCCTCGTCGAATTGGCCGAGCGAGAATCGTTTTTCTCTCGTGCGTTTTTCGCGCAACCACTCGTCCGACACTTCTTTCAAACGGGGAAGCAGCGCGGGCACGTCCTCCGGATTGACCATCTCGAACGTGCAACCGTCATCGACGGCTTTGCGCCATACACGCCGAAGGTTTCTGCGCTGCGGCCCATCGAGCGAAAAGTTGGCGAGCGACACGCGAGCGATCTCGCCGAGCTTCACGACGGCGAGCGCGTAGTCGAGGTACAAATGCAGCAGGGGTGGCGAGACGCGATAGAAGACCGGCCAGCCTCCGCTCCGGTCGCACCGGGTGATGAATTCCTCGATGAGGGCGACAGAATCGCGGACAGGGCCGACTGGATCGCCAAGCGCCACCCAGCTCTGTCCGGCGACGCCGAACATGATGAAGGCGGTCTTCGCCTCGTTGAACATGATCGATTTGTCGCCGAGGAATGCGAGCTGCGCGGCCGCGCGGAGGGAGTCGGCGACGATCGGGCCGGCTGCGGCCAGTTCGTCGGCGTTGGCGAGATGAGGGTGCACCCGCGCCGGACGCAACAATCGCGCGACGGCGAATGCGGTTAGCGCGATGGCGGCAAGGATGAGCGCGCGCTGGGCGCGCGGGCCTTGCGCGTCGTATCCGAAGCGCCAAAACACCCCTGCGCCGAGATTGCCCGATCCGAATTGCGCGGTCGCAATCGCGACGGTGCCAAACAGAACAATGGCGATGGCCGCGATCCATCCGCGGGTGAACCGCTCTTCGAAGATTGATGATTTTCTATAGAAGAACCGTTTGCTGGGAATCAGGATGACCAGCATGACGGCGAGACTGATTGCCTGTTCGACGTCGAGGGCGCTCGCGAGGGAAAAGATGATTCCGCCGGCGAGCACCCACACGGTGAGGTGGTACGCGGCGTCGAGGCGGCGTTGGAGGCCTCGCGCGAGGATGATCAGTCCCACGCCCGCAATACTGGCCGAGTACGACGACGCTTCGACGAGCGGCAGCGGCAGGACGTCGTTCAGCCAGCCAAGGCGGCCGGCCCGCGCGGGGGTCGCGCCGGAGACGAGAAGAATGGTGCCGGCGGCAAACGTCGTAAGGGCAAAGAGTCGCGGGGCCAGCGCGCGCACCCCGTCGCCGCCCATATCGGTGAGGCGCTTTACCGCGGGCCACCGGCGCGCGATGCGAACACCGATCGTGAGCAGAACGATCACGACGAGGGCGGCCGGCCAACGGGAGGCCCAATGCGACAACCAGCGTGGAATCACAATTCGTGTAAGAGGGCGCCCGATCGCGAAGACAGGAGTGTCACGATAAGTTCGCGCGTAGGCCAGAAGGTGGCAAATAATTGATGAGGCGGGAATGTGCGCCGCGTGCTACATTCTGCGTCCCACCCTCCCGCATCACGCGGCGGGAATCGTACGTTGACGTCGAGGTCATGAGATTGCGCTTGCGCAGCGTAGCGATGTCGCTCGCTGTGGTGATTGCTGTCGGGTACGGCGTGGTTCGATACGCGCATCGGCCGTCCAAGGGCCACCCCTCGGCATTCACCCCCGCGGATACGTCCCTCCAGCACGACTGGCTGTATTTCTACCCGTCACGCGCCACTGACGGGTCGAAGCCGCGCGCCCTCGTGTTCTTCTTCGGCAACGACGTTGCGTTCTGGGAGCCGCATCAAGACCTCGCGTGGCGATTCGCGGGCGAAGGCTACAGCGTCGTCGGCCTCGACGCGCGCAAATTTCTCGGAACCCTTCCATCCAACGAGCCACAGCGCGACAGCGCGTTCGGCCCCGCGATCGCGAGCGTCATCGCCCGCACGCGACATGCAATGTCGGCCGACTCCATTCCCGTCGTGCTCGCGGGGCATTCGTTCGGCGCGGAACTGGCCTTCTGGACGGCGCTTCACGCGCCTCCGCCCGGCCTGATTGGAATTCTCTCATTAAATACTCGCAGCACCGGCCACCTGTTCATCACGCCCGGCGACCTGTTGAACCACGAGGCGAGCGGCGCGTGGAGCTTCTCGGTGATCGACGCGGCACGGCGCATCGATCCGCACGTCAAGATCGCGCTCGTGCGCAGCGAGCACGATCCGTTCAAGCAGCACGATCCTGACTTCGAGGCCGCGGGTGGTCCGCGCCTTCGGCGCTTTCTGATTCCGCTCGCGGCTCACACGATGAAGACGATTCTCGTCGCGGGCCCGCTTGTGTCGCGGGCGCTGCGGTACCTGACCGACACGACCACCGCGCCGTGACGTCATCCGCGCGAACGCTCGGCAGGATCTCGGCGTTCGCCGCGATGCTCGCCTGCGCGGCGCGGGGCTCGGCGGCACAAGAGTGCGTCACGACGCAAACACGGACGGCGCCTTCAGGAATTTCTAATGCCGTTATCCGCTCCGTCACGGTAAAGACCGATGCGCCAATTTCCCTGCCGATCGGCGGAAGCTGGCTGTCGTCCCTCCGACGCACGACGGAAACCGGCGTCGTGCAACGACAACTGTTGTTCGAGCCGAACCAGCGCGTCGACACGTTGCTCGTGGCCCAGACGCTGCGCCGCCTGCGCGATCGCCGCATCTATGCCGACGTCCTGCTCGCGGTCACACGGTGCGCGGGCTCCGATTCCGTCGACATGCTCGTCACGACTCGCGATGCGTGGACGCTTCAGCCCATCGCGCGAATCGTTCCGCCGAGCACCGTGTCGATTGGCGCCGAGGACCGCAATATCCTGGGCAGCGGCCGCTCGCTTGCCGTCACGAACGATCAGTCGGCGTCTGGCCACGGCGGCTCGTTTTCAGCGCTCGATCCATGGATGTTCGGCCGGGACGTCATTGGTTCGGCGCGCTTTGCGGACATCGCGGGCAATCACCTGCTGCGCGTCGCGGTGCGGCATCCGGAGGTGAACGTCGACGATCCGTGGCGCGTCGAGATGGGGTTCGGTCGGCAGCGGTACGGTGACTCTCGCGCGTCGGAGCACCCCCTCGGCAATCTGTTTCTCGAGGGAAGCATCGGCCATATCATCGGCAATACGGAGTTCGGGTTCACCGTGCCGTACGTTGGCGCGGAGCTCGACCACGCGCAGGTCCTCGAGATTCTCCGCGGCGACGACGGTGAGCCTGAGGTCCATCGCCGGCAATTCGTGGGGCTCGATTTTGGCATACTCCGTCGCGCGGCGCAGTTCGATACGGCGAGTTGGTTCGCGGGCGGCCGCGGATTTCTCGATATTCCGCTTCGCGTGGAGAGCGACGTGCTGATCGGCGTCGGCGACGATCGGGCGCAGCACGCCGCCGCGGTTCGATACGATGCGTGGGCCGGGCGAATGTGGATGCCGCATCGCGGCAGTCTGCTCGGCGTCGACGCGTGGACGAGCGGGTACATCGGCGACGTGCGGTTGAACCACATCGACCGCGCGTCGGTCTCCGCGTACACCGAGGCCCCGCGAGGGTATTGGGGAGCGCGCATGATGTTCGAGCAATTGCTCGAGCTCGATCCCGATCAGAGAATGCTCACGCTCGCCAACGCGAACAACGATGCCTCGTATGCCGCGGTTCCCAAAACGATGCGTGGCGCCGACCGCGCGTGGATGACCTCCGCGGAGCGTGCGTGGAGTCTGTTTCCGGTCGGCCGAGCCTCGATGCTCGACGCAGCGGTCTACTCCGCCGGTTCGGTGCGGTGGGACTCGCCGCAGGACCCGGGCAAGAAGTTCGGTGTCGCTCTCGTTGGCGCGCGTCTCCGCCTGCTGTCGGCAAACGGGTCGATCGGTTCGACGCGCGTCGACGTCGGGTTTCCCATCGCGTCGAACGGCAGCATCGTGCACCGCCCGCTGGTGAGCGTCAGCGTGAGCTCGTTGTTCGACTCCGGGCGCGGCAGAGACGGCCGTCGCCGCCACCAGTAGTCGAGCGCCATCACAGAACTATAATTGTTGTCCCGTCGCGCCCGGGTCGATTCGCCGCTGCTTGCGCATGCGACGCACGAGGGAGGGGAGGAGCGTGAGAAGGATGAGCACCACAGCGCTGATGCCGGCGGACTTCAGTGCGCGAGCGCTGCTTCCGGTCGCGTCCGACATCAACTCCGACGCCGAAACCGTGTAAATCACCGTGATTGGAATGATTCCGACGCCCGTCGCGATGAGATAGTCGCGCCACGACACTTGGCTCATCGCCGCACCGGCATTCAGCAGTGAAAACGGCGCGATCGGAATGAGGCGCAGACGGAACAGCGTCGCGAGCGCGGCTGACTTCTTGGGCGGCGTCGATCCAATTGGAATATCCTCCTCACGCTTCCGCAGGCCAGCCGCGCGCGCCACCGCGAACGCGATCGTCGCGGCCAGCATTTCTCCGGTCCAATTGAGTGCAATGCCCGGCCACGCGCCGAACAAAGCGCCGCCGGCAATCGTCAGCGGTGTGACCGGAACCCCGAACGCCCCCCCGAGCCCGTAGACCGCAACGAACAGTGGCGCGACATACGGAACGGTTCGCGCGCGCTCGACCGCCGCGGCAAGCACCACGCGATCATGCAACGCAAAGAGTCCGCTGCGCCACGCGATCAAGAGGGCGATTGCGACGACGGCCAACGCGATTCCAATCCGGCGCGAACGCGCGGATCGAAACGCGGCGGTCACGCGGCGCCCCGTTCTCCCGCCTTCAGCGGTACGATTCGTTCGGTCTTTCTCGCGACGATGGCACCCGTGGGACACTGTCGAACGAAGTCGCCGTCCGCGGGGGACCAATCGACGGCCCGCGCGCGCGGATACGCCTTACCATGCGAGTCGAGGGCCATGATGTTGGGCGCGAGCGCAGCGCACAGACCGCAGCCGATGCATTTGTCCGCCGACACGGTGAGCTCGAAGCGGCGCCGTGGGTACACACCGCTTGGTTGGTCGTAGAATGCGTCGATGTCCTCGAGCGCCTTGATGGCGGCGCGATATCCTTCATCGACGGTGGCCGGAATGTTGGAAAAGCTCAGCCAATCCTCGCCGCAGCGCGGACGCACGAGCACCATCGGCGGGCCGTTCCAGTTCGTGAGCGGAAACTGCTGAAGCGCGTGCATCATCGTGGTCGCGGCGCGCATGTAGATATTCGCGAATCCTAACGATGCCGCGTGGGACATCGGCCGCAAATCGTTGCTGCCGACGTCGACCGCGATGATCAGATCGGCGTGCAACGAGGCAATTCCGACCGGCAGGTTGTCGATGACGCCGCCGTCGATACAGAGACGCCCGCCGACGTTGCCAGGCGGGAAATACCCCGGAAGCGCGCACGACGCGTACACGGCATCGCGCACCTTGACGTCGCGCAGGCCGGGCGTTCCCCAGACCAACTGGGCGCCGCGCTCGATGTCGACGGTGTTGACCAGCATCGCCGTCGGCAAGTCCTCGAAGGTCCCCTCGGGCACCACGGCCGCGCACAATTCACGCAGCGGGTCCTCGAGATAGATCGACGGGGACTTCATCCGCTCCATGAGCATTCCGAAATGATTGATTCGGAACAGATCCCGACGCCGA
>JBDTAE010000365.1:0-11526 GCA_039924785.1 Gemmatimonadaceae bacterium
ACTCGACATTGCGCGCGAATAGCGTTCCGGTCGAACCCATGAGCGGATTGAAGATGTCGTTGCAAATCCCGCTCAGCGTTCGCCCGCGGATGAGAGAACCCTGACAGAGCTGCTGGCCGGTACCGCCGACCGCCGTGAAGTTCGGGTTTGTGGCCGGCAGCCGCATCGACGGCCAGCTCTGGAGCGTCGATCCGCTTTGGCTCGTTCCCGGACGACCGTTGATGTATTCCTCAAACGTGCCGCTGTTGTCGAAGAGATTGAAGCGAATCAGCTCGATGCGCTCGTATTCCAGATCGAGCAGCGCGCCGTTTACGCCGCGCCAATTTCTCGTTGGCCAGAAGCTCTCCGTCGGCCCGTCGCCCGCGCCGTAGTAGCGCGGCCAATCCACCCACGGCAGTTCGCGTCCCGCAACCGCGCTTCCGCCGCCGCGGCACCGCGCCGTCTCTTCCGTGACTTTGCCGAGGAAGCGGGTGTCGCGCGTGTCGGCGATTGGGCGGATGCCGTCGGCGAGATGCGCGGCGCAGCTCACGAGCGGAATCGCCTCGATCTTTCCGCCGATCGAGTTGTTCGCGTTCTGCCCGCACCCACTCGCGATAACCGCACAGGTGAAAGCGACGGGCAGTGCAAGCGACGGACGCAGCCGTTCACGCTGTCGGACGAACATCACGTTGGTATCTCCGCGTGGAGCAGTGAATTTCGATCTGCCGTCGGCGGCAGTCGGGAACATGCCCGGCCGTTGTCACCGCGGTCAAGGCAATCACGCGCCGCGGACTTCCCGTCGCGAAGACTTTGTCGGACCTTTGTGCAACCCTTTGCCAGAGCGAGACGCATGGATCATCGTCCCATTCACAGCACTTCTCTACCCAAGCCCGTCGGACCGTACTCGCCGGGCATGGGATTCGAACGTCTCATCTTCGTGTCCGGCCAAGGCGCGACCGATCCCGCGACCGGCCAACTCGCGGGCGCAAGCGCGTCCGCACAGACGGAGCAGTGCCTCAAGAACGTGCGAACGATCCTTCAAGCGGGAGGCTCCGACCTCCAGTATGTGCTCCGCTGCGGCGTGTTTCTCCTCGACATGGGCGAATTCAAGGACATGAACGCGGTGTATGAGCGCGTGTTCGGCGAGCATCGTCCCGCGCGCACGACGATTCAGGCCGCGGCGCTACCCGGCGAGGGGTTGCGGGTAGAGATCGACTGCATCGCGTACGTTCCGTAAGCATTCACAATCAGCGCAACGAGGATTGCCGTCGCCATTGGAATGAAGCCCCACGCCGGATGCACCAAGCGCCGGACGAGCGGATCGAAGAAATGTCCGGTCGGCGCGCGCGAGATTCGGCTGTAGGCAACGCCAACGACGATCGCGGACAGCACAGTCGGAACCCAGCGAACCACGCGATGCGGCTTGATCGCCACGAGGATGGTGAACAGGGAGAGAATGACGAGTGCCAGGCCCGCATTCGGCAATTTGAAGAACGGAATGACGCCGGCGAGCCGGACGCGCGCGGCGGGCGTAAACACGGCTGCGAGTTGAAAGACGCCGGCGGCGAAGAGTGCACGATCCATGACGTCAAATTAACTCCGACCGGAGCATCACGTGGTCACGATCACCATTGAAGGCGAACGCATTCGGTTCGACGTGCAGGGGTGGGACAAGCTCTGGGCGCTCAAAAGCCAGCTCGAGATTCCGATCGCGCACATTCGCGCCGTGCGCGCCGACCCGGAACCGGCGAGAGGCTGGTGGCACGGCCTTCGGCTCCCGGGCACACAGATTCCGGGCGTGCTGACCGCCGGCACCTTCATTCAATCCGATGGCGCCGTGTTCTACGACGTGCACGATCCGGAGGGAACGATCGTGATCGATCTCGACCACGAACATTATAAAAGTCTCATCGTTGAGGTCGCGGATCCGCCGGCGGCGGTCGCGATGATCCGCGCCGCGCTGGGCCATCCATGAGATTGGCCCTGGCCGCGGCGAGCGCGTTCGTTGCGCTCGCCTGCGTCGTCCCGGATCGGGTCGACGCTCAAGCGCCGTCTCTCCCGGCATCGCTGCCGCGACTGCATCACGTCGGCCTCAACTCCGTCGATCCCGAAGAGGCAATCGCGTGGTATCTCAAGCTCTGGCCGACGGCGAAGCGAACGACGTTCGCCGGATATCCAGCGGTCGAGTCGGACATGTTGCTGTTATTCAACAAGGTCGATCGACCCGCGCCCGGCGCGTGGCGCAGCGATCTGCATCGAGGCGAACCGCAGAGCGCATTCTGGCATATCGGCGCAAACACCAACAGCACGGTGGTTCGCGCGCGTCTCGACCCGCTCGGCATTGCCAGCTTGCCGCTCTGGATTTCGCCGACAGACACGACGACCGTGTGGCGATCAGGACTCGCGCCGTATGCCGGAATACTCACGGCCAAACAGCTCGATACCGCGGCGACGGCGAGTCCGCGCGACGGTGGCTTCAGCTACATCGTCGCGCCCGACGGCGTTCTGTTCGAGCTCACCGGTGGACCGGGGACGAAAGACTCATTCTCGCACATCCACTTCTTTCACGAACAGCCGCTCTGCGCCGCGAACTGGTACGTCCAACACCTCGGCATGGAATTGCCGCCGGTCCGCGACGCGAATGGCGTAGAGACTCCGCGTCCGCTGTGGTCCCCGTGCGACGTAAAGTACGGCGACGCCGGTTGGCCCGCGCTGGAACCGGTGGGAACGATCCGACAACCGGCTGGCAATGTGCGTTTTGGCAATGGCACAATGGCGTGGTATCCGCGGCAATGCGTCGGGGATCGGTGCGGGCGCGACCAAAAACTCGTGCCCTCGCGCGGACAGGTGCTCGATCACGTCGCGTTCACCGTCGTCGATTTCGACCGGTTGTATGACAAGCTCAAGGCCAACGGTGTGAGAGTTCTCGAAACTCCGCACGCATTCGGCGACACGCGGGCGTTCATGATCGAAGACCCCGACGGTCTCGCTATCGAGCTCCTCGAGCGTCGTCCGTAGCCCAACGCGCAACAGCGTCGGCGGCGCTGATCCGCGAATCGGCCGCCGACCGCGGCGTTGGAAGCGGCGTTCGACTGAAGCGAGGCGCCGGCGCAGGTTGCATCACGCCGTCGACCTCGACGAACGTGCCGCGCGCCACGTTGTGCGGATGCGTCGGCGCCTCATCCCAATCGAGCACCGGAGCGACGCAGGCGTCGCTGCCCTCCAGCAACTCGCACCACGCGTCGCGTGATCGCGTCGCAAAGAGCGCCGTCAGCTTCTCCTTCAACACTGGCCACGCCGACGGATCCATCTGCGCGTCCCATTCACGGCTGGTCAACTCGCAGCGTTCCCGAAGCGCAGCGTAGAACTGCGGCTCGATCGCACCCAGCGCGATGAACTTTCCGTCGGCGCAGGCGTAGGTGTCGTAAAAGTGTGCACCGCCGTCGAGCATGTTCGTTCCACGCTCGTTGTTCCACCACCCGTTCGAGCGAAATGCGTACATCATCGACGACACGAGCGCCGCACCGTCGGCCATCGCCGCGTCGATGATTTGTCCCTTCCCCGATGTCCGAGCGTTTAGCACCGCGGCGAGGATGCCCACGGCGAGCATCATTCCGCCGCCCGCGAAGTCGCCGACATAGTTGAGTGGAAGCGTCGGCTTGTCACCCGCTTTTCCAACGGCGTGCAGTGCACCGGAGATCGCGACGTAGTTGATGTCGTGCCCGACCGACCCGGCAAGCGGTCCATACTGGCCCCAGCCGGTCATGCGACCGTAGACGAGCTTCGGATTGCGGCCGATGCACACGTCAGGACCGAGTCCGAGTCGCTCCATCGCGCCTGGACGAAAGCCTTCGATGAGCGCGTCCGCGCGGTCGATCAGCGACAGCGCCGTCGAGAGACCATTGGGCTGCTTGAGGTCGAGCCCGAGGGAGACTCTGTTCCTCGCCATCACATCGCGTCGCGGATCGTCCGGGACGACGGGCGACGATCCGCGCGTGGGTCGATCGACGCGAATGACATCCGCGCCGAGGTCGGCGAGCATCATGCCGCAAAACGGCGCCGGACCAATGCCAACCATTTCAACAACTCGCATGCCCTCGAGCGGACCCGTCATCGTCGCTCGTCTCGATTCGTGAGCCGAGATCGTCGGATGATCCGCACGCGCTATTCAGAGCGCGCGGCCATGAAGCGGCGCATGAGTGCGGAAGTCGAGCTGTCGTGGCCGCCGACCGGTGGTCCTTCGCCGGACAGTTCCTTTCCAATCTTCTGTGCCAACGCCTTCCCGAGCTCGACGCCCCATTGGTCGAACGAGTCGATTCCCCAGATGACGCCCTGCGTGAACACGCTGTGCTCATAGAGCGCCACGAGTGACCCGAGCACAGCAGGCGTGAGCTGGTCGGCGAGAATCGTGGTCGTCGGACGATTCCCTTCGAACACGCGATGCGGCACCAGCCACGCCGGGGTCCCCTCCGCGGCAACCTCGGCCGCTGTCTTCCCGAACGCGAGCGCTTCCGTTTGCGCGAACACGTTCGCCATGAGAAGATTGTGATGCTCGCCGAGCGGGTTGAGCGACTGGTTGAACGCGATGAAATCGCAAGGGATGATGTCGGTGCCCTGGTGAATGAGCTGGTAGAACGAGTGCTGGCCGTTCGTACCCGGCTCACCCCAGACAACGGGACTCGTGCTGTAATCGACGCGGGTGCCGTCGAGCATCACGTGCTTGCCGTTGCTCTCCATCGTGAGCTGTTGGAGATAGGCGGGAAATCGCTTCAAGTATTGATCGTACGGCAACACGGCGAGTGTTCGCGTGCCGAAGAAGTCTGCGTACAACACGGACAACACGCCCATGATCACAGGGAGATTGCGCTCGAACGGCGTCTCACGGAAATGCACGTCCATCGCGTGAAACCCATCGAGCATTTCGCGAAAGCCTTCGGGTCCGATGGCGACCATCGTCGACAGTCCGATCGACGAATCCATCGAGTACCGACCGCCGACCCAATCCCAGAACTCGAACATGTTCGCCGTGTCGATGCCGAATTCGGCGACGCCCTTCGCGTTCGTCGACACCGCGACGAAGTGACGCGCGACCGCTTTCTGATCGCCGAGCGCGGCGAGGCACCAGGCGCGTGCGGTGTGCGCGTTCGTCAACGTCTCCAGCGTCGTGAATGTCTTTGAGCAGATGATGAAGAGCGTCTCCGCCGGATCGAAACCGCGGGTCGCTTCGGCGAAATCGGTTCCGTCGATGTTGGACACGAATCGAAAGTTCAAGTCGCGACGCGTGTAGTGGCGCAGGGCTTCGTACGCCATCACGGGGCCGAGGTCCGATCCGCCGATGCCAACGTTCACAATGTTCTTGATGGCGCGACCGCTATGCCCCTTCCAACTTCCGTTGCGAATACTGTTGGCAAAGGCCGCCATCCGATCGAGCACGGCGTGCACCTCAGGAACGACGTCGACGCCGTCGACCTCAATGTGCTCAGTGCGCGGAGCGCGCAGCGCGATATGCAGCACCGCGCGGTTCTCGGTGACGTTGATCTTCTCGCCGGTGAACATCGCTTCGATGCGTTCGGAGAGTCCGCGCTCTCGCGCCAGCTTGAACAGAAGCGCGAGCGTCGCGTCCGTGACGCGATGCTTGGAATAGTCGATGTACAGGCCGTTCGCCTCTGCGGTGAGACGCGTGCCGCGGTCTTTGTCCGCGGCGAAAACATCGCGGAGTGATGTGTTCCGCATCGTTTGAACATGCTCATCGAGCGCTATCCACGCGGCGCTGGAGCGAAGCGGAACCAACGGCTGCAATATCCCACCTGTCATGAAATCTCCGTGCTGGAAGTCGGTGATCTCATGATGTTGCACGGATCGCGCCGATTCCGCTACTGTCGTCACGGCCTCGACCAAGAAATCGCGAACGCGTGATGTGCGACGCGACCGGGCGCGACTGACGCCGCTAGTCCGCCGTGCGCAAATGCGACGTGCGGCGACGCTCGGCGATGTCGCGCAGCGCGGTAAACCGCGCCGCGAGGGGAACAAACTGCTCTACCGCGGGATGCTCCGCGAGGCGCTCGACGTGCTCCCATACCGCGTCGACCGGATTGATCAGTTCCGCGGCGCAGTCGGCGACCATCCAGGCCGCGGCGTACACGTCCATCGCTTCGAGACGCTCGGTGGACTCCAGGAACCGCGCCTCAGCCGCGTCCTCATGACCGTCGAGTGCGCCGAGTCGAATGTTGAGTGACTCGAACAACTGGCGACCCTGGAACCACCAGTCCTGTCGTGCGCCGAGGGCCGCGTGTGCCGCCGCCTGAGCGGAGCGTGCGCCGATCGGATCGGAGAGTTTGATCGCTAAAAGACCCTGCCCGGAATACGCGCCGACCAGGATGTCGCTCGCACCAAGTCCTTTGGCGATCGACGCGGTTTCTGCGTAGAGCGTCGACGCCTCTTCTGTTTCGCCGCGTTCCAGCGCGAGGTTCGCAAGGTTGTACAGCGCGGCAAGCCGGTTGGCGTCGTTTCGCAAAGTCGTATAGAGCCGCAGCGCGTCATTCAGCCCATCGCGCGCCGACTGGAAGTCGCCACCGCGCAGACCAATGACGCCGAGGTTCATGGATGCGCTCGCGGCCACGTCGAGGGCCTGCGCGTCGCGCGCCATCGAGAGTGCGGAACGGAACGAATCGACGCCGGCAGCGTCATCGCGGGTTCTGACTCGCGCGACGCCAAGTGACAGGTATGCGCGGGCCTGCATGACGCGATCGTCCCGCGTTTGTGCGCGTCCGATCAACCGCAGCAGCAGATCGACAGCCTCCTCGGCTCTCGACCCGAGCAGCGTGATCGCAAGACGATGCATCGCCTCGTCCGCCAATCCGGGATCGTTGCTGTCTTCGGCGATCGTGAGCGACCCTTCCGCGATGGCGATCGCGTCATCGATCTTGCCGACGCGCGCGAGCGTTTGCACGAGCAGCGATCGCGTTTGCACGATGTCGGCCACGGCATGCGTTCTTTCGGCGACGACGAGCAGGTCGCGGCATTCAGCCTCAGTGTCGGCGGCGCTGTGACCGAGTCGCACGCGCGCCTGAAGGCGACGCAGTTTGATCGGGAGCGCCTTGGCGATGTCGCGGGCGTAGCTCGGCGTCTTTAGAATTTCATCGCAACTCGCCTCCGCATCGGCCCAGCGTCCGGACTGTTCCGCGGCGCGCGCGAGCTCTTCCCGGGCGGCCGCGCGCTCGTCGTCCGACCGCGCGTGCGACAGCGCGTGCTCGAGATGCTCGGTCGCTTCGTCGAGCGCGTACATCGTCATCGCGTGAGACGCCGCGCGTCGCGACCATTCATATGCTTGTGCGCTGTTCGAGCTGCTCGCCCAATGGCGGGCAATGCGATCGACGGCCTCCGGCGAACGCTGCACCAGAATCTCGGCGATGCGCTCATGCGTCAGTTTGCGACGCGCCGCGCTGACCGATTTGAGAACGGAGTCGACGAGCAACGCATGAGCAAACTGGTATGTCTCATCGTCCTGATCCGGCGCCAACTCCAGCACGGACGTGGCCAGGCCGGCGTCGATCGCATCGAGAACCATGTCTTTGGTCGTGCCGGCCGCTTCCATCAGCAGCGGCAGCGCGAACGTGCGGCCGAGCGTCGCTGCAGTGACGAGCACTCTGAGCGCTTCGGGCGAGAGGCGCGACAACCGTCGCCCGACGAGATCGGTCATGCCGGCGGGCAAGGACAATGCACTCGGAATCGTCCATTCCCAGGTGGTGCCTGAGAACTTGAAGACGCCTTCTTCCTCCATCGTGCGGAGCAGTTGCACCATGAGGAACGCGTTGCCTTCGGTATGTCGGAGGACGAAGTCGAGCAGATCGTCGCCGAGACTGCTGCGGTGAAGTGCTCCGCACAACCATTCTTTCACCTCGCGCGAGGTGAGGCGCTCGAGCTGCAATTCGCGCACACGTTCGTCGCGCGACAATCGCTGGCGCCGCTCGCGAACCGCGCCGGTCATCGCCTCTTCGTTCCGCACGGTGAGCGCGATGCAGATCCGCTCCGACGTGAGGGCGGCCAACACGTGGTCGAGCGCGTCCCAGCTTGCGGTATCGCTCCAATGCATGTCTTCGAGGACGATGAGCAGCGGTCGAGACGCACTTGCTTCGCGCAAGAACGCGGACAGCTCCTCCATGACCCAATGCGCATGCAGCGGATCGCGCGCCGCTCCCGAAGCAGCATGGTGTGCGTTGCTTCGCAACACAGGCACGAGCTGGGCGAGAAGCGGAAAGCCGCGCGATGGGGTGAGTCCCAGTTCATGCAACGCCGTGAGGACTTCGGTCCACGGACGGAACGGGAGCTGGCTGCCGCCTTCGATGGCGCGTCCCGTCGCGATGACCGCACCGCGCAGGCGCAGCTCCGGCAACAACTGGCGCACCAATGAGGATTTTCCAACACCGGCTTCGCCGAGCACGAAGCGAGTCTGCGGCGAGCCGTAGACGCTCTCGTCGAGCGCGAGCACGAGCTTGCGCAACTCTCGTTCGCGGCCGACGAATCGCCCGAAAGCGAGTTGCGTAGGAGCGTCCGACGGAGCGCCGGCGATCTCGACGCGATCGCGACCGCCGCGCTTTGCGTCGAACAGGGCGCGGTCCGCGGTCGTGAACAGCGCTTCGAACGTTTCGCCGTTTTCCGGAGCGGTCGCGACGCCAATCGAGAGCGACACCGACATCGTGCGTTCGGGCTCATCGCGGAGCGGAATCGCAAGCTGAGCCACCGTCGCGCGCACCTTATTTGCGAATGCACCGGCGCGCGCCGCATCGAGGCCCGGCAGCAGCACGACAAATTCGTCGCCGGCATATCGACCGACGTACTGTCCAGCGCGGAGCTGTTCGCGAACGACGCCGGCCACGACACGCAACGCCTCGTCGCCCGCAAGGTGGCCGAACGTATCGTTAACGGACTTGAAATGGTCCACGTCGATAACGAGCAGTGAGACGGCGGCGCCTGTGCGACGACGCTCGACGAGCACCGCCGACGTCACGTTCTCGAATGCGCGGCGAACCAACGCGCCGGTGAGGTCGTCCTCTTCCGACGCAGCGACGGCGCTGATCGACCCCGATCGCCGCGGAGCAACTGCCACGACGCGGCGCGTCGACGCTTGCGTCGTGATCGTCCCGTGCCGGACGAGCTCCTCGAAGTAGGCGAACAACTGCGGGTCGAACTGACGTCCGACCTCGCGACGCATGATCTCGATCGCTTCGAGTTGAGAAAATGCTCGTTTGTACCCGCGCTCGGCGGTCAGTGCGTCGTACACGTCGGCGATGCACAGAATGCGCGCCGATAGCGGAATGTTTTCCGATTCGAGACCGTCGGGGTACCCCCGCCCGTCCCAGCGCTCGTGGTGGCTGCGCACCATCGGCCCAACGTCCCATGGAAATTCCACATCGGCCAACATCTGCTCGCCCGCTGCGGGATGCTGTCGCATGAGCGCCCACTCATCTTCGGTGAGCTTGCCCTGCTTGTTCAGAACTTCCGCCGGCACGATCAGTTTGCCGACATCGTGCAGCATTGCGCCGATGCGGAACCAGAAGAGCGATGTCTCGTCGAGACCCGCGCGCTTGGCGAGCGTGCCGGCGATTTCGGCGACGCGTTCGCAGTGGCCCTGCGTGTTCACGTCCTTCGATTCGATTGACTCGCCCCACTTCTTCACGACGGTGAGGAAGTCGCCCTCGAGACGCGACATCCGACGACCGACGTCTGCCAGCTCGTGGCGCGATCGCAACTGCGTGAAGCACGCGTGCGAGCGGCTCATCGCCTGAAGCGTCTCGCGATTGCGGCCGAGTCGACCGTAGAGCTCCGCGAGCTCTCGGCTCGTGTCGGCCTCGAGCGCGAAGTCTTTCGTTCTCGCGGCGATCTCGCGGGCCGTCGTCAGGTGCGCTTCAGCGGCGACGAGATCGCCCGTGTCGCGCGCGATGACACCGTACACTTTCGACGCTTCGCCGTTCGCGCGGTCGTCGTCGAGATGCTGCACCAGCGCCATCGCGCGGTCGCACCGGCGCGTGGCTTCCGCGTAGTCGCCTTTCTGAATCTGCAATGACGCGGCGTTGACCTCGAGCTGCACACGCGTCGACAGTCCGCCGAGCGCGTTCGCGATCGTCAGCGCTTCGGTGAATGCATCCTCGGCCTCATCGTTACGGCCGAGCGCCATGTTCGCCAGACCCAGGTTGTTGAGCGCGATGACGATGGTGTCGAGCAGCGAATGCAGACGGCCCTGCGCGAGCGCATGCTCGAAGCAGCGCAGGGCTTCGCGGAAGTCGCCGCGAATGCTCGCCATCGTGCCGAGGTTCGTCATCACGTCCACGCGAAGACGCGGATCGGTGGTGCTCGTGCCGCGTTCGAGCGCTTCATGGAAGAGCGATTCGGCGTGATCGAGATCGCCTTGGCGCCAACGAACGGCCGCGAGAACGTTCAGCGCGTGGCCAAGCGCGGTTCGATCGTCGCCGAGCTCCGCGGTCGCGACGGCAGCCGTCGCGCAGTCTTCGGCGGCGACGTAATCGGCGTCCACTTCATAGGTTCGCGCAATCCAGCGCATCAGCGTCGACGCCATCGACGGCGACGGGTTTGCCATGGCCCTGAGCGCTTTCTCGTATCCAGCGCGCGCTTCCGCGCGACGACCCAGCTTATCGAGGGCGCGTGCCTCCTCGATCAACTGATCGCTCGATGCAGATGAATCCGGACGCTCCACGAGCCGCAGGTGTTGTGCGCGCTGGGCGGTGGCAAGCATCGAGTTCATGGACGGGACCTGGACGTAGACTTGATGGAACGGCGAAACAAAGGGTTCGGGGGCCATGGACCGCGCGAGCCGCGCGGCTTCGATTTCCCCGTTTCAGTGTCGTCCCGTCGTGACGAGAACTCCGTGGGCTGGAACGAACTGAGCCACGCGTGTCAGAAAATTCTCGAGTCCTTGGCCAACAACAGATGCTTGTTAGGACGTTGTCACTGAGTGCCACACGAGCATTGTCGTCAACCCTGAAACCCGCCGGGATCGTTGCAACGAACACGCGCAGTCCGGGCGAGCGACTCACCGGCTTTTTGTGCGAAGTGTCACTCGCAGCGGCGGACGAGGAAGTTTCCAATGCACGTGGAAACAAAACGCTCGCACTCTGCCCCGACCCGAGGCAGAACGCGAGCGTTCAAGATTTTTTCCTACCAGCCAGACAACTTAGCTGTTCGACATCTCTAAATCGTGTTTCGTGGCACGGTCCGATGGATACAATCGCCGGCGACGACTACTTCTCACGCTCGAAGTACGTGTCCGTTCCGTCGATCCAATCCTGGCGCACAGGACTGAACACGTCGATCACGAGCGCGTCCTCGAGGACGTCGACCCGATGCGGAACGCCGCCGGGGATGCGAACGACCTCGCCCGCCCCCGCCACCATCTCGCGACCGCCAAAATGAAACGACAGCGTGCCGCTCAACACGGTGCTGACCTGCTCATTGAGGTGCGAATGCTCGGGAACGACGCCGCCCTTCTTCAATTCGAAGCGCGCGATCGTCACGTTGTCGGCGGTAATGAAC
>JBDTAE010000366.1:0-17030 GCA_039924785.1 Gemmatimonadaceae bacterium
GCATCCAGCAGCGCTGCG
The DNA here is from genome assembly GCA_039924785.1 of Gemmatimonadaceae bacterium. GTDB lineage: Bacteria > Gemmatimonadota > Gemmatimonadetes > Gemmatimonadales > Gemmatimonadaceae > JAQBQB01. Next base: position 19 of record JBDTAE010000366.1, read on the forward strand.
CTAAAGCCGGGAAGCGGCCGCGTGGCACTGCCGGGTTTTGTCGCTGTGACGCCGGGGAGCGGCGAGATGACGATCGCGCCCGTTTCCGTCTGCCACCACGTGTCAACGATCGGGCATCGTTTTCCGCCGATCTTGTCCTGGTACCACATCCACGCTTCGGGATTGATCGGTTCGCCGACGGAACCGAGCAGGCGCAGTCGCGACAGATCGTGCTTTGCCGGCCAGTGGTCGCCCCACTTCATGAACGCGCGGATCGCCGTCGGTGCGGTATAGAGAATCGTCACGCCGTAGCGTTCGCAGATTTGCCAGAAGCGGTCTTTCTCCGGCCAATCGGGCGCGCCTTCGTACATCATGCACGTGGCGCCGTTAGCGAGCGGTCCGTAGACGAGATACGAGTGTCCCGTGACCCAGCCGACGTCCGCGGTGCACCAGAACACGTCGTCTTCCTGCAGGTCGAACACGAACTTCATCGTCGTCGTCACGCCGACGAGATAGCCGCCGGTCGTGTGGACGATTCCCTTTGGCTTGCCAGTGGTGCCCGATGTGTAAAGTGTGAAAAGCACGTCTTCGGAGTCCATCTGCTCCGGTTCGCACTTGGAAGACGCTTCGCGCATGAGGCGATGCCACCAGTGGTCGCGTCCCTCTTTCATGTCGGCAAACGCTTCGTCGCCGCCGGCACCGGGGCGCCGCTGCACCACGACGACGTGCTCGATCGACGGACACTCTTCTACGGCCTTGTCGGCGTTGCGCTTGAGCGGAACGATGCCGCCACGGCGGTATCCGCCGTCGGCCGTGATGAGAACTTTCGCATCGGCGTCGTTGATGCGGTCGCGCAACGATTCAGGTGAGAAGCCGCCGAACACCACGGAATGAATCGCGCCGATTCGCGTGCACGCCAGCATCGCGATCGCCACTTCGGGAATGAGCGGCATGTAGATCGCCACGCGATCGCCGCGCTTGACGCCGAGTGTTTTGAGGACGTTCGCGAACTTCTGCGTTTCGACGTAGAGGTCCCAGTACGTCAGGGTGCGACGATCGCCGGGTTCGCCCTCCCAGATCAGCGCGGCCTTATTGCGACGCGCGGTGTCGATGTGCCGGTCGACGCAGTTGACCGAGACATTGAGCTTTCCGCCGAGGAACCATTGACAGTGGGGAGGTTTCCATTCGAGCACGGTATCCCATTTCTTGAACCACTCGAGTTCGTGCGCACACGAGGCCCAGAACGACTCGCTGTCGGCCTCAGCGCTGTGATAGAGCGTTTCGTCGGAAATGTGCGCGCACCGCTGGAATGCTTCCGACGGTGGGAATTTGCGATTCTCGGTGAGAAGTGCGTCGATCTCTGACATGGGTATCGTGTGGGCGTGGAGGGCACTTAATCGTCAAACTGCAGCCGGAGTATATGGTTCTGCCTCGATCATCGTAACCCGAAATCAGTCACGTCCGTTGTGAACGGCGTGTTGAGCCGCAGAAGACGGACGAGCAGATCGTGGAGCGTGCGGTTCTCCCTGGTTGGCAGTGTGACGCCGGCGCGGAAGTCGGGGCCGACGGCGATGAACGTGCCCATCATGTCGGGCGTCGCGGGATCGAAGCCGTGTTCGCCGATCGTCGGCAGCGCGTGCGGCACCGATGTCTCGTACTCCCAGCCAGGCTCGGCGAGAAGAAAAATGTCGCCGAATCGCGGGTTGTGCTCGGCGTGCCACTCCGCCGGAAAATTCCCATGCGAAAACACTCTCGTATGCGGAAGCTTGGCGTACTCGGCGGCGATGGAATCGATGTTGAGGCGAGGACCGGAAGGATCCTGCCACAAAGCGAACGTCGCGTGCTCATTGTCGACGATCGCGCCGTTCTTGGGCAGGTGCGGATCGAGGTCGATGTCGTGGTCGAGCGGGACGTGCGACAGGCCATGATCCGAAACCACGATCAGGTCGATCCGCAGCGATGAGAGTTTTGATAACGAATCGCGCAATGTGCCGAGGATGCGGTCGGCTTCGCGCACGCCGAGGAACGTGTCGCGGCCGTCGGGGCCGACTTTGTGACCCGGCACGTCGACGACGGGCGAATAGATCATGACGAGATGCGGTCGCTCGCCCTGGGGTCGGCGGAGCCAGCCCATGAGTTCGACGATTTTTGTCGAATCGGGAACCGTGGCGTCGAAGAGATGATAGTACGTCGGCCGAATCCCGTCGATCGCCCCTTCAGTGCCAGTCCAGAAGTATGCCGCCGTGCGAATCCCTTGCTTCTCCGCCGATACCCAGATCGGCTCGCCGCCGAACCACGTGCCGTCGGTGACGACAGCTTTTGAAAAGATCTCTCGACGCGACGGATCGTAAAACTTGTTGAGGACGATGCCGTGCTGGCCCGGTGTGAGGCCCGTTGCCATCGAGTAGTGATTTGGAAATGTCTTCGAGGGGAATTCGGGACGCGCTGGTGCGCGGACGCCTTCCGCGATCATGCGTCGAAAGTTCGGAAGGGTGTCGCGATCGAGGAAGCGATTCGCGAGTGCGTCGAAGGAGATCACGACCACGGTCGGAAGCTCTCGTGGCGATTGGGTCGAGAGGGACGACGAGGCGCGGTGGGAGCACGCGGCGAGGAACGCCAAGGTTGCGACGCAACCGATGACGAGCGGCCTTCGATATGATCGCGGCATATCAGGGACGATACTCGCACGGCTCGCCTCGTGGGAGTGCCTGCCTCTTTGGGCCATGCTCGCACTCCGTATCGCATCGCGCATGGCGTCGCCGCCGTGATTTAGACCGACTACGTTATTCCCTCTGGTGGCGCTCGCGGCACGCGCAGCGAACCGCCAATAAAATATTCCGGGACGCACGCACGGATATCAATGAGTGAAACAGGGATCGTTTACCTTGTCGGCGCCGGCCCGGGCGATCCTGGTTTGCTCACGCTGCGCGGCGGGGAGCTCCTCGTTACGGCGGACGCCATCGTGTTCGACGCGCTCGCCAACCCCGCGCTGCTCGCGCTCGCGAGCGTGCAAGACCGCGAAACGCCGGTCGAGCTGCACGACATGGGCAAGCGCGGCGGCGGAGACATGGTGTCGGCGTCGCAGGACGACCTTAATAGTTTGCTCATTCGTCTTGCGGGCGAAGGAAAGCGCGTCGTGCGACTCGACGGCGGCGATCCGTTCGTGTTCGGACGCGGCAGCGAAGAGGCGCAGGCGCTACGGGCCGCGGGCGTTCGTTTCGAAGTCGTTCCGGGTGTTACGGCGGGAATCGCCGCCCCGGCGTACGCGGGCATTCCCGTCACGCACCGAGGGATGTCGACGTCGGTCACCTTTGTCGCCGGGCATGAGGATCCCGGCGAGGGCGCAACCGGCAACGACTGGGCCGCGCTCGCACGGGCTGGCGGCACGATCGTGCTGTACAGGAGCGTGAAGAATCTTCCGCGGATTGCATCGCTGCTGATCGACGGCGGACGATCGCCCGACACGCCGGCGGCCGCCGTGCAGTGGGGAACGCACCCGCATCAGAAAACTGTCGTTGCCACGCTCGCCACGCTCGCCGACGCCATCGCACGCGAAGGCGTCAAAGCGCCGGTTATCGCGATCATTGGCGACGTCGTCTCGTTGCGCGACGATATTGCGTGGTTCGACACGCGTCCGTTGTATGGGAAGCGACTCGTCGTCACACGCGCCCGCTCGCAAGCGGCGTCGCTCAGCGAGCGATTGACGGCGGCTGGCGCGGAGGTGACCGAAATGCCGGCAACGCGCATCGAAGTCGCTGACCCCGCGCCGCTCGCGAACGCACTCGGTCGCCTCTCAGAGTTCGGCTGGGTGATTTTCACGAGCCAGAATGCCGTGCGCATTTTTTGGGACGCGCTCACTGCGTTTGGGCGCGACGCGCGCGCGCTCGCCGGTCTGCAGATCGCCGCGGTTGGTCCGGCGACCGCCGCAGCGCTGCTCGATCACGGGTTGTCCGTCGACGTGTCGCCCGATCGCTTCGTTGCGGAGGCGCTGCTCGATGCGCTCCGCGAGCGTCCCGATGTTCGCGGCGCGCGAGTCCTGTACGCGGCCGCGGAGGGCGCGCGCGACACACTGCCCGAAGGACTCGCCGACCTTGGCGCGATCGTCGAACGCATTCATCTCTATCGCTCCGTCCCCGACGGTGATGGCGCGGCGGAACTTCGCGCGCTCGTCCTCGCCGACAAGGTCGATCTGGTGACATTCACGTCGGCGTCGGCGGTTCGCGCGTTCGTAGACGCCGTGGGCGCTGATGCCGCCGCACGGGTGCCCTGCGCGTCGATCGGACCGATCACGAGCGCCGCCGCCCGCGAGGCCGGTATCGACGTTTCGATCGAAGCCGCGGAGTCGACGATTCCGGGGTTGGTCGATACCATCGTCGCCGCGTTCGCGCGCTCGACGGACCGGAGATGACGCGTGACGACGCGCGATAAGGAAACTATCATCATTGCGACGCGCTCGTCCGAGCTCGCGCTCCGGCAAGCTCGTATGGTGCAAACGGCGCTCGCGGCGCAGGGAGTCGTCTCAGAGTTGGTGACCTACAAAACCGTCGGTGACAAGCGACTGAACGAGCCACTCAGCGAGATCGGCGCCAAGGGCCTTTTTACCAAGGAGCTCGAGCGCGATCTCGCCAAGGGCAAGGTCGACTGCTGCGTGCACTCGCTCAAAGACCTACCGACCGAGATGCCCGCAGGCCTGGAGATCGTTGCGCTGCTCCCGCGCGAAGATCCGCGCGATGTACTTATCGTGCACGATTCTGTTGGTGCAAGCACGCTCGACGAATTGCCAGCGGGATCCCGTGTCGGATCGTCGAGCCTCCGTCGACGCGCTCTCCTTCGCGTCGCGCGGCGCGATCTCGAAGGCGTCGAACAGCGAGGCAATGTTCCGACCCGCGTCCGCAAAGTCGACGAAGGTCACGTCCACGCCGCAATCCTTGCTGCGGCGGGATTGCATCGATTGGGGATCTCGCAGCGAGTGTCCAGCTACCTCGAGGCACCGGCGTGGCTGCCGGCGGCCGGCCAGGGCGCGATCGCGATTCAGATTCGCGCCGCCGACGCTCGAGCCCGCGACATCTTTGCCCCGCTGGGCGACCGGGACACGATGGTCGACGTCGCCGGCGAGCGGGCGTTCCTCGCCGCGCTCGAAGGCGGGTGCCAGGTTCCGATCGGCGCACTCGTGATTCGATCGGGTGAGGGCAGGAAACTCCATGGGTTCATCTCGGACATCGCCGGCGACCGCGTTGTGCGCGGCCAGATGCCTCTCGACGTCGATCAGCCAGAACTGACCGGCGTTCGCCTCGCCAACGAGCTTCGACACCGCGGAGCCAGCGAAATTTTGGCTTCCCTTCGTCGCGCGCACCACATCGCCCCGCCGCAGCCGGAGTAGGGCCGGCCGCTGTTAGCTTTCGGTCATGCCAAGCCACCCTTCCTATCGTCCCCGGAGACTGCGCCGCACGGCTGCGCTGCGTCGTCTTTCGCGTGAGACCTGGCTTCGGCCTTCGCAGCTCGTGTTGCCGTTGTTCGTTCGATCAGGAACCGGAGTGCGGCAGCCGATCGGATCGATGCCCGGTGTCGATCAGACGTCGGTCGACGAGCTGCTGCGCGACGCGAAAGACGCCGCATCGCTCGGCATCGGCGGTGTTTTGCTGTTCGGTATTCCCGACACGAAGGACGACACGGGTTCCGAAGCGTGGAACGACGGCGCGCCGGTACAGCAGGCCGTTCGTGCGCTAAAAAAGGAAGTGCCGGAGCTCGTGGTCATCACCGACGTGTGCCTCTGCGAATACACGAGTCACGGCCACTGCGGCGTGATCCACCCGGGCGACGAGCACGGTCACGTCGACAACGACGCGACGCTGCCGTTGCTCGTGCGCGAGGCCGTGTCGCACGCGCGTGCGGGGGCCGACATCGTGGCGCCGAGCGACATGATGGATGGACGGGTGTCCGCGATTCGCGCGGGTCTGGACGAGAACGGGTTCACGGACACGGCGATCCTCAGCTACGCGGCGAAATTCGCCGGTCCGTTCTATGGGCCGTTCCGCGAGGCGGCCGAGTCGACGCCGCAGTTCGGCGATCGCCGCAGCTATCAGATGGATTCAGCAAACTCTGATGAGGCCGTTCGCGAAGTGCTGCTCGATATCGAGGAGGGAGCGGACATGGTGATGGTGAAGCCCGCCGGACCGTTCCTCGATATCATTCAGCGCGTGGCGAGCGAAACCGGTCATCCGGTGGCCGCGTATCAGGTGAGTGGAGAATTCTCGATGATTCACGCCGCCGCCGACCGCGGCTGGATCGATCGCGAGGGAGCAATGATGGAGTCGTTGATCGGCATCCGTCGCGCCGGCGCCAGCATCATCGTGACATACTTTGCGCGTGAGGCGGCCAGGCAGCTTCGCATGGAGCGGTAGATGAAGTACAGAGTATTCCCGAGGACGCAGGTCAAAGTCAGCGAAGTCGGTTTTGGCACGTGGACGATCTCGACCGGCTGGTGGGGAGAAAAGACGGACGTCGAAGCCATGTCGATGCTCCGTCGCTCGCTCGATGAATTCGGCGTCAATTTCTTCGACGCCGCGGATGCGTAGGGAAACGGTCGCTCGGAGCGACAGCGACGCTTCCGAACAATTACGACAACGAGCAGCTCGCCGCGTTTGCCGAGGCGAGCGACAAGTCCGATCTGTCACCGAGTGACATGATGAGAGTTGCTGAATTGTACGATCAGAATTTCGGCGTCGCAGAACCGCCGATGACCTTCAAAGGAACGATGACGCGATGATTCACCTGTGGCGTGACCTGACTCCTGGACGCAATCCGCCCGAAGAGGTGACGGCCGTCATCGAAATTCCTTCGGGGAGCCGGAACAAGTACGAGCTCGACAAGGCCACCGGCTTGATGAAGCTCGATCGCGTGCTGTATTCCGCCGTGCACTACCCCGGGGATTACGGATTCATCCCGCGCACGCTGCACGAGGATAATGATCCGCTCGACGTCCTTGTGCTCGTGAAGGAAGAGACCTTTTCCGGCTGCATGATCGACGTCCGCCCACTCGGCGTCCTTCGCATGCTCGATCGCGGCGAGCCCGATGACAAGATCCTCGCGGTGCCGCTCCACGATCCGTACTACGAGGAGTATTTCGACATCGCCGACATCCCGGCGCATCAGTTGCGCGAGGTCGAGTATTTCTTCTCGACCTACAAGGATCTCGAGGGCAAGCGCGTGCAGATCAGGGGGTGGGAGAAGAGCGACCGCGCGATGAAGATCATCCTCGAGTCGATCGAGCGGTACACCGCCGCCTACATGATCGGACCCTGACCCCGGCGCCGCGCACGGCCGGTTCGGCATTGAGCACTTTACCCCAAAAAGTACTTGACGAAAAACCCCGGCCCGTGTAATGTCTCTCGAGAGACACTGACGAGGGTTGCGGCTGTGACGATGTTGGGAGAAATGCTTTTTCCGCCGGCAGATCACCGCCGCACTGTTGTTTCGCTGCTGACGTGGTGGGAATCGCGACGAGGCATGTTCAACGTCGTCGTGGGCGCCGCCGGGCTGGTCACGCTCGCGGCGTTGCGGCTCATCTCATGGATGCCGCCAGGACTCCAGATGCCGTTCGCGTGGCAACCGGTCGTCGCCTACGGAATTCTTGCGAACATCTGCTACACATTCGGATGGGGCATCGAAGCCACGCTGCAGCGCGTGTGGAAGGAAAAGTGCCCGGCGGTCGGGCCCGCGCTGTTTCGTCAGGGACTCTCGTTTTCCGTGGGGCTCACGCTGCTCCCCATCCTCATCGCGTCGATCGGCTGGGTCGCGCACGTGCTCATGCTGCTCGCGCGCTAGTCGTCGTCATCCTCGTCGTCATCGTCGAAGATCGCATCGTCACGATGGCCAACGATGACCTTTACCTCAGCCATCAGCGCGAGGCCGGTCAACCGAATGATCGACGCGTTCGCGCGCGCCGGCAGACCCGACGGCGAAAACCCGTCAGCCTTGCTGCGGACGTCCGCCATGAACGAATGCATCTCGTTCACGACTTGGACGTTCGGTGGAACGATCAGCTTGAACGCGCACATGACCGCGCGCACGTTGACATCGATCACTCCCGGCGGTAGCAGGGCGTTCGTCATGTCGATCTTGGTATCCGACATGACCGCGAGCACGTCGAGCTCTTGCGGCACCGCCCAACGTCCAACGCGACGCGTCGAGCTCATGATCGCGAGCACACGCTCCCTCGCGCGCTGGTAGAGCGGCGCCGGCGATTGTGACGCGCCGAACGACCCGCGGTCAGCACGGCCCTGCTGATCGGGCGAGACGGGCGCGGGATGCAGGTCCGCCGTGATCGCCTCGAGCTCCGTCACGTTGGCGGCCTTGTACACCTGCTCGATTCGCTTCTCGAGATCTTCGAGCGTCAGATCGTCGTTCGCGAAATGCGTTGACAGTTCGCTAATCTTCTGCTCGCGAGCGCGAGACAGCGCGGGAATCGGAAGATCGGCCATCCTCAAAAACTACCCTGCGGACGCGCCTTACGCCTGCAACTCGCCATGGTCCGCGGGCTCGATGTCCCTCGTCATAAAGAGCTTGTCATACAACAGCGCCGCCGCACAGCCGCCGAGGAGCGGCCCGATCCAATACGCGATCTGTCCCTCGAACATGCGCTGCACCACGGCGGGACCGAACGAACGCGCCGGATTCATCGATCCGCCCGTCAGAGGTCCGATCGAGAGAATGCCGCACGTGACGGTGAGCCCGATCGCAAACCCGCCGACCTTTGGCGCGCGCGGGTCGACCGCCGTGCCGAACACGACGAACACGAGGAAGAACGTCGCGATGGCCTCGAGGCCGATCGCCTGACCCAAGCCGATATCCGCCGAGATGAATTGTCCCCCCAGTCTGGTCGCGGCAACGATCTGCGGCGGGAACAACGCTTTGAGAGCGTACGCCGCGACGATCGCTCCGAGGATCTGCGCGATCCAGTAGACGACGGCCATGATCGGTTCGATGCGTCGCGTGACCAGAAATCCGGCGGTCACCGCAGGATTCAGGTGGCCGGAAATTTTCATTGTTGCCGTCACCATCAGCGCGTAAATCAACCCGTGCGCGAGCGCGATATTCACCACCGCCGCTTGCGCGGACAACATTGGGCTCGTGATGATCGCGCCGCCTCCGACGAAAACGAGAGCGAAAACGCCGATGAATTCAGCGGCAAAATGGCGCCATGCGTCTTTCATTGCTCGATCTGTGTGAGTGAGTAAACCGCTACGACCGCGGAGCCCCGCAGGTCGTACAAACTATATCACACTTTGGCCGCGTTGGCTCGTCGACGGGCCGAGCCAACGCGACGGAGGGAGCAATCGGCTCTCTTGAACACCAGGGCGGCGTTGATTCCGCCAAACCCGAACGAGTTGCTGAGTATGTACTCAACGCTCGCGTCGCGCCCGTTGCCGGGGATGTAGTCGAGGTCGCAGCCGTCGCCCGGCGAATCGAAGTTGAGGGTCGGCGGCAACCAACCACGCTCCAACGACAGCGCGCAGATCGCCGCTTCCATCGCTCCGGACGCGCCGAGCGCGTGCCCGTAATACGCCTTGGTGCTGCTCACCGGCGTCTTGGCCGCGCTCTCGCCAAACACCATGTGGATTGCACGCGTTTCCGTCGGGTCGTTCAGCGGCGTACTGCTGCCATGCGCATTCACATACCCAATCTCGCTCGGCGACACGCCGGCGTCTTTGAGCGCGCCACGCATCGCGCGCGCAGCCTGAGTTCCGTCAGGACGCGGAGCCGTCATATGATGCGCGTCGTTGCCGAACGCGTATCCGACGATTTCCGCATAGATATGCGCGCCGCGCGCTTTCGCGCGCCCGTATTCTTCGAGCACGAGAATCGCCGCGCCTTCGCCCATGACAAAACCATCACGCCCCTTGTCGAACGGACGCGATGCGTGGCCCGGATCGTCGTTGCGCGACGACATCGCGCGGATGATCGCGAACGCTCCGAAGCACAGCTGATTCAACGGCGCCTCGACGCCTCCGCAGATCATCACGTCGGCGTAGTCGTCTCGGATCTGTCGAAACCCTTCGCCGATTCCCATCGTCCCAGACGCGCAGCTCATCGCGTTCGTGCTGTTCGGTCCCTGCACGCCGAATTCGATCGCGATGTTGCAGCTCGCGGCGCCGCCGAACACGTTCGTGGCCAACGTCGCGGACACGGACTTGATGCCTTCGTTCTTGAAGACGAGGAACTGCTCTTCGGCATAGCCGACACCGCCGAGCGCCGTGCCCATCATCGATCCGATCCGTTCTTTATCCTCGGCGGCGAGATTCAGCTCGGCGTCTTCGATTGCGAGGCGCGCACCGGCCAGTGTGAAATGTCCAAAGCGGTCGAGCTTGCGCGCGCGCCGGGCTTCGATGAAATCCGTAGGCGAAAAATCGATCTCGGCTGCGATCTGACTTCGAAAAATCGATGCATCGAAACGGGTGACGGGACGGACGGCGGACTTCTGGGCTCGCAGTCCGTTCCAAAACAGCTCACGCGAGATACCGATTGGCGTCACCGCCCCGATCCCCGTGATTACGACCCGCCTGCGCTCAGCCACTCGATACCTCGATCTGTGATGCGTCAGTCGCCATACGTTCGGCGGCGCGCGCGAGCCCGGCAAGGGTGCGCGACGCGATTCCATGTACGAATACGGGACCAATTACTCCGCGTGCGGCAACACTACCAACGACCGGCCACTGCGGTCCATTCCACACGTGCGTGATGCGGACCTCCGTGCCGTGCGGTGTTTCCACGAAGCTCCACTCAACTTCCATACCGGTCGTCACACCGCGGACGTGTCGAAAGCGAATCGACGGAATGACAGCCGAGTCCGGCGCAGCCACGCTCATGAGCGAAGTCCAATGGGTCGGCCAGTTGGCGAATCCGAACGGACGATTGGCGGACATCTCGACCAGACCGCCGCCGTCGGAGCGCTTCTCGAGAAATCGCACATAGCGATAGTGCGCCAGATGAATTGGCCACCGGATGACGTCGCTCGACAGAGCGAAGATGATTGGCAACGGCGCGCGAACGAGTTGCTCGTCGACCGTCGTCATATCCCAATCGGTGGGCATCGCGCCCAGCACATGTGGAGCGGTCACGCGAACTCCTCATGCGTCCATCGCGCGGTGAGTCGAAAGCCGAGTCGGCGATTCAGAACGGCGGGGCGTCCAGTGGCGTTCCGCATGATGCGAGCAAGCTCGCTGTCCGTAAAACCGCGCATGACTGAAACGACGCCGTCATGGCGCGTGACTCGGTGAAATCGAAGTGGAAATGACACGAGCCAAAATCCCGCGGCGGCGATCCAGCTTCGGCGAAGATCGCTGACGATCACCGCGCGACGCGCCACGCGCGCCAGCTCCGCCACGAGTCGCTCTGCGTCGGCGGTCTCGAAGTGGTGCAGGAGCTGTGAGCACATCACAATGTCAATACTGTGATCGCGAAAGGGCAGGGCAAGGGCGTTCGCGCACACCGCATGGCCGAGCCGATCTCGCGCCGCCACGAGGAGCGACGATGCTTCGTCGACGCCGAAGGTCTCCAGCGATATGCCGGCGTTCTTCGCTTCGTGGCGTACGCGTCCGGGAATATCGGCCAGGCCCGTGCCGACGTCGAGGACGGAACGGCACGACGGATCCACGCGCAACACCTCGCGCACCGCCGCCGCGGCCGCGCGCAGTCCGCCGAGGAGTTGGTTGGATCGTGTGACGTCGCCGATCGATTGCGCGCGCACGGCGGGATCGACCGATGGATCATCGAGAATCTCGAATCCGCGACGGCGCGTCGGAGTCAGCATGGTTTCCTCATCGCTCGAGCTGCGCGTATCCGCCCCGATAGTACAGCAGCGGACGGCCGTCGCGCGGCTCCGCGCGCTCTACCGACGCGACGAACAGTGTGTGGTCGCCCGCGTCGTGGTGCGCCACCACCTGACACTCGAGGTGCGCCAGCGCATCCTCGAGGAGCACGACACCGTTCTCGGAGCGCGTGTACGCCATTCCGTCGAAGCGATCGGTGAGCTCGTCGGCGAAGCGGCGCGAGTAGGCCTCCTGCGACGATGAAAGAATGCTAACGCCGAATCGCGGATGCGTCAGCAGCAGATCATGCATCGACGCCGCCTGGTCGACGCACACCAGCACGAGTGGCGGTTGGAGGCTGAGCGAGCAGAACGCGCTCACGGTCATGCCGTGGTCGTGCCCGCCAGCGTCGCGCGCGGTCACGATCGTGACCCCCGACGCAAAGCGGCCCAGTACACTGCGAAATGTGTCGGAGTCGAGCATGCTGGCAATGCCGAGGTTCGTGGAGTGAATCGATGATGTCGTCACCCCGAATGACCAAATACTCCCCAAAGATATCCCAGGTGCACACCCCGACCCGCGCGGCGCCCGACGCTTCAACGAGCTCCAACGCTGGCGCATGCAACTCACCGCGCCCGGCTTGATTTGAATGTTCTTAACCAGTCGCGGTCCGTTTTGGAGAATGTCGATCTGCTGGTGAACCAACGCCGTGCCCTAGCCTCGGACCCGCCCAACCAGTGCCGCGGAAAGCAGCCCGGCCGCGACCGTACTCAGGAAATTCACAACGTCGTTGTCGAGCCACTCCAATCCGCGCAACTGGCGCGTCGGCTCGCCGCATTCATGAGTTATACGTTCCGTCTCCCCGGAACAGATCTCACACCATCGTCGAGATTGTAATGTCGCGCCAAGGAGTGAATCGACCGCCGCTCCCGCGATGCCAGCCAGCGCGACCGTCGGGGCCAGCGAGATCGTCCAACCGAGCGCGACCAGCACGCCCGCGATGAACGCGGCGCCAGCGACTGCCGCCAAGCTTCCAACGACGGATATACCGCCCGAGGTTCCCGCCGGCACCGGTCGCCAAGAAACGATTGAGCGCGGCCGACCGCCTGCGAGCGTCCCGAGTTCCGTTGCCCAAGTGTCCGCCGCCGATGCCGCCAGTGCACCGGCCGCGACCGCAACCCAGCGAATATCGGGCCGCTCGAGCATGGCCGCAGCCGCCCCCGCGAAGACACCGCCATTAGCCAGGACTTGAATGGCGTCGCGCGCTCCGCCCTTTTCGACGATTGAGGCCGTACGCCGCTCTTTCGTCCCGCGGCCTACGCGCGACAGAACCGAGGACGAAACAAAGTACGCGAGAAGCAGCGCCCCCCAGTCCCAACCGACCGCCACCGCCAACGTACCGACGACGATCGCCGCGAGCGCACCACTCCTGCTGAGCGACCCGGCGCGCTTCGCCGCGAATGCGACGCACGCCGCAGCGAGGAAACCCTCCAACGCGCGCGCCATCAGCATGTCCCGCCTTGTTGGCGAACTCGTGGGCCGCTACCTTCGCTGTTTGCCCGGCTGATGACCCAAATGCTTGCCACTGTTGACGCTCTCCTTCCGCTCAGTCTCCTCGAAGCGGTCCGCAATGTCGACACTCCAATCGATCAAGTCGACACTGAGTATGTCGACGAGCTCCGGAACAAGCGACTCGGACTAAGCGACACGATCTACGCGCAGATCAAGCGGCACAACGAAGCCGCGCGCCGCGGCCAGCGCACCGGCCAGGACGAGGCGATCGCGCTCGCAAAGCTCATTGGCCGTCGTCCCGACTCGGAAGCCGTGTTCCGCGCAGCCGGCCGGTACATGGGCCGTCAAACATATCGCACCATTTCTCCGATCACGCGCAAACTGTTGCGACTGATGCCGTCGGCCATGGCCCGCCCAATCGCGCTTCGTCGTGTGCAGAAGATCGCCGCGCGATACTTGAACGGCAACGTCCGCAAAGTCGGAAGCTTTCTGCTCCTCGAGGTGCCCCGGTCGATCACCATTGGCACGGCGGCCGGCAACATCGGCTGCACGTACTACGAGGCGTCGTTCCGAGAGCTTTTGTTATTGTTGATCGGCAGCATCGGCGCGGTCGAGCACGTGCGCTGCACCGGCCGCGCCGAAGGCACGTGTGAGTGGCGCGCCGATTGGCGTTCGTTCGACCGGTCGGCAGGCCTTTCCTAAAGCGGCCAGTCGCCGTCAGCCATTCGCTCTTCGCCCGCGGGAGCCACCCGGGATTCGCCATTCGCCTTCTCTAAACGACCATGCTCACACCGTCCACGCTCCCAGCGATCCAGCACGCCCTCACCGATGCGGGCGTCGACGGGTGGCTGCTCTATGATTTCCGCGGTCTCAATCCGATCGCCGGCGCCATGATGCGTCTCGAAGGGATGACGACGCGCCGCGCATTTGCCTACGTGCCGGCTCGCGGAACGCCCGTCGCGCTCACTCACGCGATCGAACAGGGTCCGTGGCGGCAATGGCCCACCGAATGGCAACGTGAGGTGTACTCCAGCTGGAATAGCCTCGAAGCATTCCTCGCCAATCGCGTCGGCGGAAAGCGCGTCGCGATGGAATACTCCGCCGGCGACGCCGTTCCGTACCTCGATCGCATTCCTGCCGGCGTCATCGAGATGGTGCGAGCCGCCGGCGCAACGGTCGTCTCGTCGAGCGAGCTGGTCACGCGATTCTACGCCGTGTGGAACGCGGATCACATCGCGTCGCACAATCGGGCCGCTGAAGCGATTGCCGGCATCGCGAAAGAAGCCCTCGCGCTCGCCGGGACGCGCTCGCGGACCGCACACCCCATCGCCGAGCACGAGCTGATGGAGTGGATTCGCAAGCAGTTCGCGAAAGCGGGTCTCGAAACCGATCACGGACCCAACGTGTCCGCAGGCGCGAACGCCGCGAACCCGCATTACGAACCGTCTGCCGACGCACCGCGAGTGATTCGCGACGGCGACATTTTGCTGATCGACCTCTGGGCCCGCGAAGCCGGCGGCGTCTACGCCGACCAGACGTGGATGGCGTCGCTCGGGCAGCCGTCGAGTGAGGCATTAGACATTTGGAATGCCGTCCGAGACGCACGCGATGCCGCCATCGAGCTCGTCCGCGCGGAAGTTGCCGCCGGACGAACGGCTCGCGGCGCCGACGTCGATGACGCCGCCCGCAATGTGATCGAAGCGCGCGGTCTCGGCGAATATTTCACGCATCGCACCGGACATTCGATCGACCCGCGAGATCTTCACGGATCAGGGCCGCACCTCGACAATCTCGAGACGCGTGATGAGCGCCTGCTCGTCTCCGGCGTCGCGTTCTCGATCGAGCCCGGCGTCTACATTCCAGATCGAATCGGAATGCGCAGCGAGGTCAACGTCTATCTGACCGATGACGAAGCCGTCGTCACCCCGCGCGAGTACCAAACCGAGCTGACGATCGTCTAGGCCGCACGCGCCGCGCCAACGTACCCGACGTACTGGCGTGTGGCGCGTCCCTTGCCCCATCCGAACGCATCATCAGTCTATCTGAACATCTCAAAATCGTGAACGTGATTGTCGCGCCGCACGCCCGCGCAGGGATGCTGGCGCTCCTGCTCGCACAAATGCTCATCGCGTGCTCTCCGGACGCGTCGGCCGGCCGCACTCCACCGGCGTCAAGCAAAGCCAGGACTGCGCCGGCGATAGACACGGTCGATCTCGGCGGCCCGTCGTACAGGGTTGTTGCACTTACGTCAGTCGGCTCAGTGCGCGGCGTCGTGACGCGGCTTGATACCACGGCGTTGACCGCAGCCGACGCGATGCGCGATTCGCTCGCTGTCGAGTGCGGGTCGCCCCCGCGGAAAACGAAGCGGCGCTCGGCCGCGTTCGTGACAAACGCCGTCGTCTGGGTCGCCGGCGTCGCCGCCGGAAAACCGATGTCGGAGGAAAAACGCGCGGAGCTCGAGAGCGCCGACTGTTCGCTCGATCCGGGAATGCTCGCGATCGGCGTCGGCACAACGGTGAACGTCAGCAATGATGATCGTGTGCTGCACCGCTTGTTGTTCACCCGCGAGGGCACGCACGACACCATCACCGTAATGCCATTCTTCAACGAGGGCGAGATAGTTCCGAGTGAGCGGCTCAGCAAGATGGCGGGAGTGATCGACGTGACGTGCGTCTTTCATCCGTCGACCCGCGGGCGCGTCATCGTGTTCGCGCATCCGTACTTTGCTACGACAAACGACGCCGGGCGTTTTACAATAGACTCATTGCCGCCGGGCAGCTACACGTTGCACGTATGGCGGAGCGGCGCCGCGCGGCCGACGAACCAGACGGTCACGATTACCGCCGGCAGTGTGACCACGGCCGAGGCGGCGATAAAATAGACCCAACCCTCGCTGCCTGTTTACGCCGCCAGTCGATCCACCACCATCGCGGCAAACAGCAGCGCGAGGTAAAGCAGCGAGAACTTGTACAACCTCCACGCCGACTTCGTCCAGTCCGTCGCGCGCATCACGCGCACCACGTCGACGAGAAACTTGACGTTGAGTAGCGTCGCGAGGCCGAGGTACACCGGGCCGAGCACGTGGAAGGTGTAAGGCAGCAGCGTGAGCGGAAGCAGAATCAGCGTATACCACAACATTTGGCGCTTCGTCTCCGCTTCGCCCCATACCAACGGCGCCATTGGCACGCCGGCCTTTCCGTAATCCTTCTGCTTGAGCAGCGCGAGCGCCCAAAAATGCGGCGGCGTCCAGTAGAAGATGATCAGGAACAAGTAAACGGCGAAGAGATCGATATGGTTCGTCACCGCAGCCCATCCGACGAGCGGCGGAAACGCGCCCGCCGCGCCGCCGATCACGATGTTCTGCGGCGTGCTGCGTTTCAGCCACCGTGTGTAGATGAACACGTAGAAGTAAAAGCCCGCGAGGCCGAGTGCGGCGGTCAGCACGTTCGCGGTGTACGCGAGCAGCCAGGTCGCCCCGGTCGACAAGAGAATTCCAAACGCGAGCACCTCGCGCGGCTGCATGCGTCCGCTGGGAATCGGCCGCAATCGCGTTCGCGACATCCGGTCGTCGATGTCGCGATCCATGTACATGTTCACCGCGTTTGCGCCGCCGGCCATCAAATAGCCGCCGATGAACACCGCGAGCACCAACGTCCAACTCGGCCGCCCTGCTACGAACATCGGGGCGATTGTCGTCACGAGCAGCAGCGAAAT
>JBDTAE010000367.1:0-11552 GCA_039924785.1 Gemmatimonadaceae bacterium
ACTCGACATTATTCCATGGGCGCGCACCGCCGCCGCCGTCGACCCTACGCCGAGGGGAGATCGAGAGTAGGCGAGTTCGTGCTCTGAGCTTCGCGACCACGGACCTCATCGGTATACAGTCGGAACATCTGCACACGTTGCGGCATCGGATCGCGCGGCGTGAACACGTCGGGCACTGCCGAACGAACGAGTTCCAGCGCGTTGCGATACTCCTCAGCCTCGCGGGGAGTGGGCTCATCGAATAGGAGTTGCACCGACCCATGCGCGGTGACGGTCCGCCAGTCGTAGATCCCGTCGATCTCGCTCACTTGGAATGCGACCCAATGATGATGCTGCAGCATCGTCAAATCCGGGCCATCTTCGATGCGGGCATAGATCCAGTGGTCGGCGTACACGTAACTGACCAGCTCAATCGTGACGCGATCGTGGAATGCGATCGCCATCGAGCCTACATGATGCTTGGCCAACAATGACTCGACTTCTTGCGCATCGAGATCGCGCACGGTGACATGCATTCCACGCATAGACAACACCGAATCCGGGGACGCCGCTAAGTCATCTCACCCGAGACGAACGGAAGTTCCAGATTCATGTTAACCGCTCATCTATCAATCGGTACCTCCATCGTTCCGCTCGTCGAAAACACCGAGGCGGTGTCCGCGAAGTACGGGACGCCGCCTCCTGTCCGTTCAAGCCGCGGGCGTCGCAGCGGATGCGCGCACAGGAGCAGGCCCCCACCGACAATGATGTTGTCGTAGAAGTGTTGCGACGTTTCAGGAATTCCAGCGAAGTGCGGAACGCCGACGCGTCCTACCGGCCCACCGGGACGGACAACGCCCAGCGCCGTGTGAATGCCTTCTCCGATCCAACACACTCGAGGACGGCATGCGCTCCCAATCCACCGGAGAGATTGCGCCCGCGCCCCATGACCTCGTCACCACGCTCCGCCTCGATCTCAGTTGCTCCAAATTCGCGCGCAAACGCGATGCGATCGGGCCGCCGGCCCATCCTTGCACGGCCAGATGTCGCTGCCGCAGAGACGAGCGCTCGTCACGCGAACGATGGCGTCGGTTGGCTCGCGGATGCGCGGATCGGGCACGATCTCGACGCGGACGGCGCCCGCACCATACATCAAGGTTGTCTCATCAGAGCTTTTATTTTCTTCTTGTTTAAATCTTCGGCGGGGACGAAGCCGCGCCGCGACTGTACTCTTCATCGCTGACTTTTTCGAGCCACTCGACCGCCTTGCCATCGAGCGCTTCCGCGACGGCGATGTGTTGCATGGCCGCTGTATCCGAGGCGCCATGCCAGTGCTTTTCTCCAGGCGAGAACCAGACAACGTCGCCAGCGCGGATTTCTTCGACCGGCCCGCCCTCGCGCTGCGCCCATCCGCGGCCGAACGTGACGAACAGCGTTTGGCCAAGCGGATGCGTGTGCCACGCGGTGCGCGCACCAGGCTCGAAGGTCACGATCGCACCGCCGACTCGCGCCGGTGCCTCGCCTTGAAAGGGCGAGTCGAGACGCACCGTTCCGCTGAACCAGTCGGCCGGTCCGTTCGCGGATGGTTGTGACCCGCCCCGTGTGATTTTCATGATCGTTCTCCTATTCGATTGTTGGTCAGCGCCCCACGCAAGCTTGCCCGCGCAGCGGGATACCGCTCGCCCTGCACGATGATGCTTCCGATGGCAGCGTCGATCTCGCAGCTCAGTCTCGGAGTTTAAACGTCTGTCATAAAGAAGGGCGCCTCGTACCGAGGCGCCCTCTTTCGTTGTGCTGGTGATCGACTGGCCGTCAGGGTCTGACTTTGCCGGTCACCAAATCGCGATTCCCTTGTGCGCTTACTTCGCGAGCTGCTTGCGACGACGGACGAACCCGCCGAGACCGAGAAGTCCGGTCGACATCAGCGCCAACGATGCTGGCTCGGGCGTGCCGGTCACGTCAACCTTGATTGCGACCTGCTGGACGAGCCTGGTGCGGTCCGCGTTTGAATACTCCGCGAGATCGAACGAATACACGCCCGGTGCGAACGGATCGAAGCCCGGAAGGTAGCCGCCGTTGGTCGAGTCGTGATTGTTGCCGGTCCAATCGAAGGTCATGGGCGTGGTGAAGCCCGTGCTCGCATCGCCGACGACGGTGAGGCGGAAGAAGGCTACTGGGCCACCCGCGACTACGCCGCCCGTGAAGTAGTCGAAGTTCCACGCAGAGAACCCAGCGTCCACTGGAGCGCCTGTGCTGTTGCCAGTGCCGGCGAAGTACGTACCGGCGCCGTCAGTCGTGACGGCCGGGCTGGAGTAGCGCGGGGTCGCCGAGAGCGCGACGAGGATGCCGTCAACTGTGCCACCAACGGCGCAGTACGAGTTGTCGGTCGAGATTCCGCTGCCGCCGTAGCTGTTGGCCGGCAAGCTGCACAGCGCGCCCGTCTGGGCATGTAACGGGGCGGCTGCGCCGACGACGGCCAGTCCAAAGGCAAGAACCAGAGCCTGCTTACGCATGTCTTCTCCGAGCGATGTTGAAGGGAGCGCCCGCACCGAGATGGTCAGAAGCGGACACTGGAGGCATTGCCTCAGTCATGCGATCACAAGCAACGACCGGGCCGAGCCATTCTTGCTCGCGGGCGCCTCCTCGCGCCCGGGAACACTGCCCCTTGTCGCGCGCAGTCATCATCCGTTGCGCGCGGTCGGCAGTTTTCACGCCTCCCCTCCTGGGGAAATTACAGACGCGATGTGAACGCGCATTCGACGTAATTCGCTCAAGCAAAAGAGCCCGCTTCGCGAATGCGGAAACGGGCCTCTACAAACTGAGACCTCGAAAGTCCGTTAGGCGGCTGTCGCCTTCCCGCGGCGGCGAATCACGCCAACGAAGCCTAGTCCGAGGCCGAGGAGTCCAAAGGTGGCCGGTTCTGGCGTGCTCGTGGTGGCGTCACCGGTGATCGTGCGCGAGAAGGCGCAGCTCGGCGCTGACGTGGGGCATGTGTCCGCCGCGGTGAATTCGGCGGAGATTGCATTTCCGCCATCGTCCACGCCGTCCACGCCGATGAGCAGCGCGGCGTCGAAGACGTTGTAAACGCCGGCAGGCGCGGTTCCGCCAACTGGAGTGAACGTCCCAAACAGAAAATCCATCGAGTCGCCGAGATCACCGCTTGCCGCGAGCGTGAAGGTGCTCAGGCCGAGCCAACTTGGAGCGTCGTAGTTGAAGGCGAACGCGTAGGCGCCAACAATGCAATAGTGCGACGCCGACACGCCTCCTCGTAAACCGCACCCGATCGCGCAGCCCGCGGGCGATTGCGGCGGACTTCCCTACTATACGATGCCGTTCGTCGCCGGCTCATCGCTGCGCGAACGCATGCTCGCCGGGCCCATTCCCGCGCACGAGGCACAGAATATTCTCGAACGAAGTACTTGTTCTACCAGACGCGAGCAGCCGTCCGGGCAGATGGCCACGCAAATGCGGGCGGTTGGTTGCCCGCGGGGCACGGCGTGCTCACGGAGACCGTCACGCTCTCGTCCGACGGCGCATCGTACACCTCGCCCATCAACCTCGCGTCATTTGACAAGAGCGGCAAACCAGCGGAAGGCGGCGGCGTGGGAACCGGAACGGGAACGCGGATTGCATTCTAGAAATCGCATCATGCCGATAGCGCGTCGTCGGCAACGCGCCAAGGATTGCCCATGAAGACCTCTCTCGTCGCTCCACTCCTTGCGGCGCCGCTCACGCTCGGCGCGCAAGTACGCCAGTCGAAGTCGATCGCGGTGGGGAAGGCGGCCGATCTTCTGCTGCTCGATGCCGATCCGCTCGCGGACATTCGCAACACGCGGCGGATTGGGGTCGTGATCAAGAATGAAGTCGGTGTTGGGCGATAGTGGATTGCGACGTGCTCGCTACCGCGGCGCGGTGTGCGTTAGCGTTTCGCGTTCACGCGTAACGCGTTTAGCTTGGACCCCGACAGTGCCGTGCGGCGTAAAGGTGCGGGCATTTACGCCGCTACCAAACTGTCGGGGTCCATCAGTCACGCAAAACGCGCAAACGCGCAACCCTTGTAACGCACACCGCGCGGGCCGCCACAACCAAGCGTGATGAATGACCCGCCATCCGCCCGCGCCCGGCATGACGAACAATCACGGTTTATGATGCCGTCGTCCTACCAGTTCGCCAACTGTGTGATCTGAAGCAAATTCCCACACGTGTCCTTCACCATCGCGATCGTGGACGCCGTCACATCCGTCGGCGGCATCGTGAACTCACCGCCCGCGGCCTTGATCCGCTCGTAGTCCGCCTTGACGTCATCCGTGAAGAACATCGCCGCCGGCTGGTTCTGCTGGAACGTTGCCTCCTGAAATGTCTTGGCCGCCGGGTTGCTGTTGAGCGCCAACTGAAGTTCAACGCCATTCGGATCGTCGGCCGAGACAACGGTGAGCCACCGGTACGTTCCCTGGCTGAAATCGGCCTTCTTGGCAAAGCCAAGCACGTCAGTATAGAAGCGCAACGCCTTTTCCTGGTCGTCCACGTAAATGGTCGTCAGCTTGATCTTCATTAGAATTCTCTCTGTTTTGGAGGTTCGCGTGTCCGTCGCGTCATTCGCGTTGTTCGCGTTGTTCGCGTTGTTCCTTTGACGGAACCCGCCGGAAAAATGTGACAGCCGTCCGGCGGCGCGTACGGCGGCGTCGCGGACCGTCACATTTCCAGTGCGGCGAACGTCAATGGCGTGGAGACCATAAGGAGAGGGTGTGACTGACGAGCATGAGCTATTGGCGAGACGATTCGAGGCTGACCGCGTGCATCTCCGCGGCGTCGCCTATCGAATGCTGGGATCGGCCGCCGAGGCGGACGATGCCGTTCAGGAGGCGTGGCTGCGACTGAGCCGCGAGCGTGATCTCGAAGTAGCCAATCTTACGGGATGGCTCACGACGGTCGTGTCGCGCGTGTGCCTCGACATGCTTCGGTCGCGCGAGTCGCGCCGGGAAGATTCATTCGACATCACACCAATCGAAATACCGAATCACGCGAATGCGCAAAGAAGTCCGGCCGAAGAGGTCGTGCTCGCGGAATCGGTGGGTCTCGCGTTGCTTGTGGTGCTCAATTCGCTCGCGCCTGCTGAGCGATTGGCGTTCGTGTTGCACGACATGTTTGCGATGCCGTTCGATGAGATTGCGCCGATCGTCGGAAAGTCGCCCGCTGCGGCGCGGCAGTTGGCGAGTCGTGCGCGCCGCCGCGTTCGTGGTGAAGAGCCGCGCTTCGACGGCGACGTCGCAGAACAGCGGCGCGTCGTCGACGCATTTGTCGCTGCGCTCAGCGCGGGTGATTTCGCGGGGCTGATCGCGATCCTCGATCCGAACTTCGTCATGCGCGCCGATGCGTTTGTGGGCAAGGCGGGCACGGCGACGGAAGTTCATGGTGCGGAGACGTGGGCGCGCGGCGCGGTTCGGTATGGGCAGATGGTCAGGTTTGCGCAGCCGGCGCTCATCGACGGCACTGTTGGTCTCGTCGTTGCGCCGCACGGCAAGCTCGATCGCGTGCTGGTCTTCACGATCGACGAGGGCAAGGTCGCGTCGATCGTTCTCATCGCGGATCCGGATCGGTTGCGGGAACTCACCATCGACATCATTTCCCGACACGAGCGATTGTCGGAGCGGTAGGTGTCGGCTTGCGCGGCCTAACGGTTTCCCCTGCGTCTCCGGCTTCCGATGCCCAACACGCCCATGCCAGTTAGAAGCATTGCCCAAGTCGCGGGTTCCGGCGCGGCTGACATCGTCGAAGGAACGTCGAAGAACGCCAACGTGCGATTGTCCGACCGATAGATGTCACTACCGTCCTGCACGCCTTCGTCGAAAATCAGCTCGCTCGAGTAGCTGTGGCCCGCGGTGAATGTGCCTGGGTTGACGAAGAGCGATGTGGTTGACGACGCGAACCCGGCGAAATTTGCAACGCCCGTTCCGGCGGTAATGTCGTAGATCGTCAGAAATCCCTGGGCGAAACCAGCGCCCGCCAGTTGCACGAAACTGTTGAAGTCGATCGTCAGTCCGGCGGTGGGGTCGATGCTTTGAAACGCGGCGTACGTCGCTGCCGTGTACGTCGGAGTTTCCGCCGAAAAGAGATCCTTTGCGAAATCGATGCCCACTGATTGGGACGTGTGCATCGCGGAATTGGTCGAGGTCAGCGTGTACGTCAGCCCCGTGGGAAACATGGCATCCACGTCAGCTTGCGAGAGATACCCGGTCTGAAAACCACGCCCCTGGTGACCGCAGCAGTCGAGTGCTCCAGAGAGATTGAAGTCCTGCGGCGAGTCCGGCCCGCCGAACGTCAACTGGCCGCCGTCAAAGTCGGTTGGATTGGCGTAAAAACTCCGCGCGAAGAAGAACGAGCTGGCGGCTCCATTAAACGGCGTCACCGTCGTCGGACCCGTTTGCACGTTTTCCATGGCTTTGCCGATGTCACTGGAGACGACCTGCGCATGGGCGCTGGACACCGCGACAAATGCGGCGACGAGCGCCACGGCGGGAAACGAGTGGTTGAACCTGGTCATTGCGGGACTCTCCATGGTGACGGTGGCACTGAGGTGCGCACTTCAGTACGGGATCGGTTCGGTGGCCCTCGGTGCGAGAAAACCACTGCGCCCAATGCCGCGGCTCGTTCGCGTTGACGGGGTTCCGCTAGGGCTGGTTGCAAGAAAGGTGACAGGCATCGCCGCTCCCGAACGTGCGTCAAACCATTGATTTAGTTGTCGTTACGGAATCGGCGCGACGTCGTGGCGCCCGGAGTGGAACGTTTTGTTGCAGCGGTGCAACAACATGTTGTGGCTGCTCGCGAAGATCGTGGAGTTTATCGCAGAGTGCACGGCACCTTGTTTTGCACGCGGTCGTGATCACGTAAGCGATCCGCCGGTCGCGTGCGGCGAGTCGACTATCCTCTTCGAAACCGCTCTGGGCAGCGCGCCCTTCGCATCGCACTCCGGCGCAACTACATGGCACCGGTCGCCGAGTTCGCGAAGCTCAATCTGCGTAACGTGCCCGAGTTCGCGGCGTTGACCCTGCCCCCTTCGAACGCGACGGCACAGCGCGCCGTGGCGGCCGCTTACGCCATGGCCGATGCCGCTACCGAGCATGCGCAGACGCTCATCGACAGCGGGTTGCCGGCGACGTTCGCCGACGATCTCCGCACGGCGGCGGCCGCGGTGAACGACTCGCTGGCGGGCCGGAGCAAACACCTGGGACGCCGCGCCGGCGCGACGGCAGGAATTGGCGATGAAGAGAAGCGCGGTCGGGCACTTCTCAAAGTGCTCAACGCGCTGATCATGGCGCGCATCGGGAACAGCGCGCAGTTGATCGCCGAGTGGACGATGGCGAAAGCCATGCGGCGGAAGCCCGGTCCGGCGGCGGGCAGTGTGGCGAGCGATGTCACGCCCATCCAGCCGTGGGTGATCACGGTGACGCCACAGGCAACGCCGGCGTCAACCGCGACGCCGGTCCCACCTCCGATGGCGGAGGCGGCGTAGATGCACAGATTCTAAAACAACGAGGCGGTGTCCACGAGCCCCGTGGACGCTCCCTCTTGTCGTGCCATACCCCTCGACGATGCAACGATTCCTGACTGTCGCATCGATGTTGCGGTGGCCGGCGCTGGCGTTCACCGCGGCCGCCAGCTTCTCATTCCGCGGCTCAAGAAGGCGACCATCCCGTTCTATTGTGTGCCGACGGAAACACGACGTCCCGATGACACGTCTAGCGTCCGAACCACCCGAGCTCCATCCTCGATCAACCTCGGGCACTAAACTCCGGGAAGATCGGTGTCTCACGCATATTGGCAGAGAGGGCCTTACGTTGGTGCCCTGCATTTACTCTTACACTTCTCATCATGCCCTACGAACCTGTCGGTGCCGCAGCGCATGTTGGTGATGTCCTGCTATTTCACAATGACGATGGCTTCTTCACCGTCAACTGGTTTATTCAGCATATCGACGGTACCGAATGGAACCACTCTGCACACGTCTATGCTGATGACGTGGTTGCTCAATCTGAGCCTAGCACGGGCGTAGGCTCGGTTGCGCTCCAACCACGACTCGATGACGCGGCTTATGTCGGCGTTCTGCGACTTCGAAGCCACCCCGAGGACTTTTCTCCGCTGACGGCCCGCACGCAATGGTATCTCGCTCGACATGACCGCTACGACTACGAGGCGATCGTCTTGCTCGCATTGCTTTGTCTTACGCGCCAATGGTCTCTTCCTTTTGGAGCAGGGCGGCTTCTTCGCTTCTTTCTCGATGGTGCTGCCTCGTTCCTTCTCGATTTGGAGGACCGCGCCAAGGAGCCGCTGATCTGTTCCGCGCTGACTTACAAGTGCTACAACGAGGCGATTCCGGACCAAGATGACGATGCGTTCACAATCGTGAGTAATGTGAACCTTGCTGCGGTCAGTCCCGCCGTTTCGACATTCGGCGCTCGCGGCATTTTACGAGGCCGAGGCGTCGACCCACGGAGCATACTCGGAAGGCTCTTGAGACAGCCGGAGCGCATCCTGCGCGAGTCTGCGCCAGTCACCGAGCTGCGCAGATCGACCGCGGATGCCGCGCCGCTCACGTTCGATGCGCGAGACGCTCGATTCCAAGAGCTTCTGGCTGCCGCGGCCGCCGCAGGGGAGTCAGGGTCGGTAACATCGGATCAATTTCTCGCTGATCCCGCGTCTCGGGACAGCATTGATCGTTTTGTGCATTCTGTCGCCGTGATCCGAGGACGAGCGCCCGCTGGTGAAATGATTCTCAGCAACTCGCTGTATCTCATGTCGTCCTATAGCGCGGTTGCGGCTGAAGCAGATCATTTTGTTACGCCAGGAGATATCTCAAAAGCCCCTGAGCTCGAGCAGGTCGCAACATATCGACACTAGCACCCGTTTCACACCAACAGAGATCTCTGATGTCCTCACAAACGAGCGTCCAGCCCTGTCCGGCGACCGTTGGAGCGCCGCGTGACTACCAGTGGCCAATCCGGATCATTCCCAACTACGTCCATCCTCGGATGCGATCGCAACGGGGATGTTTCACGCTCCACGGGTCGGCCCATGAGGACTTTGAAACAATCGCGAGCAAAACGGGGCTGATCGAGGACGGCTATTTCAAGAAGTACCGAATCCCGCGCGACAACGCGATCGACATTCTTCGAGATCTTCGGTTGATGGGAATTACGCACTCAACCTTGTTTCCGGACCAGCCAGAGCATTGCGATGCAACTCGAAGGTGTCCGCGGGCCTACTGACACACCGGTGCGAGGAATAGACCTGCGCTGAAGAAGGCCAGGGACAAGATAAAGACCACGTTCAGCAGAAGTCCGCCGAACGCCATGAAGCGGACGCGCTCGGAATGCGGCTCGCTCGCCGGCCTCCGAAGCACGTTCACGGTGACGCCGAGCGCAACGCAGCACGCCACCAGCGCCGCACCAGTGAGTGCGGCCAAGGTCCACCACGTAGTGCCATACCGCGCCGTGTGCGACAGCGGCTGCATGCAGTTCACCGAACCGAGCGTCGGCACGATGAGCAGCGCGGCCGCCCACGCCACGCCGCCGCCGAACGCCGACAGCCAGAGCGTCCACGACGACACTTTCACACCAGGAACCTCGGTACCAGGTACAACGATGCGAACACCGCAATCCAGACTGCGTCGACGAAGTGCCAATAGAGCGCAGCGTTGGACAGAAAGTGCCGCCGCTCGCTCGACAGCTTGCCGCGCCAGAGCATCGTGAGCACCACGCCGAGCAGGAGCAGTCCCACGAACACGTGCGACCCATGCAGGCCGGTGATCGTGAAAAATGCCGAGCCGTACGCGTTGGACTGCGGCGTAAACGGCGTGCGAGCGTACTCCGCGCCCTGAAAACAGAGAAAAAGCGCGCCGAGCAACATGGTCAACATCAATCCCCACTTGGCGCGCGC
The DNA here is from genome assembly GCA_039924785.1 of Gemmatimonadaceae bacterium. Lineage (GTDB taxonomy): Bacteria > Gemmatimonadota > Gemmatimonadetes > Gemmatimonadales > Gemmatimonadaceae > JAQBQB01. The sequence continues at coordinate 9,913 of JBDTAE010000367.1, forward strand.
AACGTCGTTCGCCGCCAGCCTACGCTCGGCCCAGTACAACGCGCCGCTGCTCGACAACAGAATGGCGGTGTTGGGAATGGCGATGCGCAGCGCCGGCGCACCGAAGGGGGGCCAGTGCGACGGCGACCGAACGCCGAGATAGAAGTAGCTGAACAGGAGATACGCGAACAGCGACGCCTCCGTGACGATGAGCAGCGCCATCGCCCATTGACCCGGCGGATGCGGTTCGACAGCGGCACCTACGGGGACCGATGAGAGATCACTCATCGCCACCGGAAGTGCGGAGGCCAGCATCTCGTCCGCCGTGCGCGACTCCTCCGGCTCGTCGAACTGGGCGATGCTCGCGCCCGGCCACAGCCAACCGACCATGCACGCAGCAACGGCGAACGCACTCACGCCGGCAACGACGAACGAATCGTAGACCAACCCGTAAAACAGGAATAGCGTCGCCACCGACAGATAGAATGGCCACAGGCTGTCGCCAGGCATCGGCAGAATCGCCGTCGGGTTGGCATCGAGTGCGGAGGTGCTCACCGCCTGGTGTCCGTCGTCGAGTGGCGGCCCTTGGTCGAGGACCGACCGCCTTTCACCGATCTCCCCTTCCCATAGCGGATGACGGCTGGCCACATACGGGATTTGCGCGAAGTTGTACGGCGGAGGCGGCGACGACATCGACCATTCCAGCGTGCCTGCCCCCCACGGATTGGCCGATGCGCGCGCACCGTTTCGGTAGCTCCGCCACACGTTGATCAAAACGACGAGGAAGCCGGTCGCGAACAGGAACGAGCCGATCGTGGCGACGAGGTTCCACATCGCCCAGCCCTGCCACGGGGCGTAGGTGTAAATGCGCCGCGGCATGCCGAGGAGTCCCAGAAAATGCATCGGGAAGAAGGCGACGTTGAAGCCGACGAACATCAGCCAGAAACTCCACCGCCCCAACCGCTCCGACATCATCCGTCCGGTCGCTTTGGGAAACCAGTAGTGCACGCCCGCGATGACGGGGAACACGTTGATGCCGATCAGCACATAGTGCAGGTGCGCCACGATGTAGTACGAGTCCGTCACCTGCCAGTCGAACGGCGCCGAGGCCGTGACGACTCCGTCCACTCCGCCGATGACGAACAACACGATGAACCCGACGAGAAACAGCAGCACGGTGTTGCGCACCGGGCGCCCGTACCACATGGTCGCGATCCAGGCAAACACGGAGACGGCGCTGGGAATGGCGATCACCATGCTCGCGCCGCTGAAGAACGACAGCGAGATGGGCGACAACCCCACGGCGAACATGTGGTGCTCCCAAACCCCGAAGCCGAGAATACCCACACCCACGGTCGCCACCGCGACGTAGGTGTAGCCAATCAACGGGCGGCGGCACATCGTGGGCAGCATGTCCGACGCCATGCTCATTGCCGGCAGCACCACGATGTAGACCCACGGATGCCCGAACATCCAGAACAAGTGTTGCCAGAGCAACGGTTGGCCACCGTGGTCCGGATCGAAAAAGTGCATTCCGAAATGGCGGTCGAGATACAGAAACAGGCACGACACGGTGAGCGCCGGCAGCGCGAAGAGGATCGAGACGGAAACCGTCACGGTACCCCACAGCAAAATCGGCACGCGGTTGGTCGACATGCCTG
>JBDTAE010000368.1:0-15347 GCA_039924785.1 Gemmatimonadaceae bacterium
TGAAACGCGCCTCATCTCGCGCTTTCAGTGGGGCATGGTCGCAGACATCGAATTGCCCGACCTCGAGCATCGCATCGCGATTCTTCGACAGAAGGCGCATCTCGATCATCTCGAGCTCACGATTCCCGAAGACGTCGTTCGCTTCATCGCCGAGAATGTGCGGTCGAGCGTGCGGGAGCTCGAGGGGTCGATCATCAAGCTGCTCGCGTACGCGTCGCTCAAGCATCGAGAGATCACCGTCGACGTTGCTCGCGATGCGCTGCGCGACAAGCTCAAGGCGATGGAAGGACAGGGTGGTGGCGGCGGGTCATCGCTCAACACCTATTCCATTCAAACGGCCGTCGCGAAAGACTGGGGCATTACCGTCGACGGTCTGCGCTCAAAGACGAGAACGAAGAACCTCACCGTGCCGCGCCAAGTGGCGATGTTCCTGATGCGCGAGTTGTTGGGAATGCAGCTCGTGGAGATCGGCAACGCGTTCGGCGGCCGCGATCATTCCACCGTCATCCACAGCCTCGAGCGTGTGGTCGCGATGACCAAGGAGGATCCCAGCTTTGGCCAGCGTGTGGCAAAACTCCAATCCGCGTTGGAAACTCTCAGGAATTGAACATGACGGGTGTGCTTTTCCACAGGTTGTCAGGTTGATCGGCTGTTCCAGGCCACGGAGTTCCGGACAACTCGCGGTTCCCACATCTCATCCACAGCGTTTGGTATAGGCGAACAGTATGAACGGGTGTAACTTGCAGCGCTTTTCCACGCGTCCACAGCTACTACTACGACTACTAGTTTGTATCTCTTATAAAGAGCATTAGTAAGGTCGCCTTGTTTTGCACAACAGAGGAGCGTCGATGCGGTTTACGATCAGTCGAGAAAAGTTGCAGGAGGGTCTGGCTGCGGTAACCGCGAGCATTCCGGCAAAAACCACGTTGCCCGTGCTCGCGAATATCCTGGTCGAGGCCACCGACAAAGGCCTTCGCCTCTCCGGTACCGATCTCGATATCGCCGTGACGACGGAAGTTGCCGCGGACGTTGAAATGCCGGGCGCCATTACGATCCCGGCAAAAAAGCTGAGCGAAATTGCTCGTGAGCTTCCGCCAGCGCCGGTGCGCATTGCCGCAGTGGGCGAACAGCGCGTGTCGCTCGACTGCGGCCGCTCGCATTTCAAGATTCTCGGTCTTCCGCGCGATGAATTTCCCGCGTTTCCGAACGTGCGATTCAACGAGAGCTGGCGCATTCGTTCCGGCGATCTCCAGAAGCTCATCTCGCATACGTCGTTCGCTGTCTCGACCGAGGAGAGCCGCCCGATTCTCAATGGCGTTCTCTGGGAGCTCAAGCCGGATATGATGCGCATGGTGGCCACGAACGGCCACCGTCTCGCAAAAATGGAAATGGCGCTCAAAACCGCCGGTGCGCCGCCGTGTGATTTCATCGTTCCCCCGAAGGCGCTGGAGCAGATCAAGCGATTGTTTCCCGAGGACGAAGAGCTGGAGATCGCCAAGGGAGAGAATCACCTTGGCTTCCGTTCGCCGTTCACCGCCGTTTACACGCGATTGATCGAAGGTCCATATCCACCGTACGATCAGGTCATTCCGAAGGACAACAATCGGGTCGCGATCGCCGATCGGGCGACACTCCAGGGCGCGCTGCGCCGAATGTCGATCATCGCGTCTGACCAAACACACCGCATTCGCCTCAGCTTCAACGCAGGCATGCTCAAGCTGAGTGTCCAGACTCCTGACCTTGGCGAAGCGACCGACGAGCTAGCAGTGCGGTATACGGGTGATCCGCTCGACATCGGCTTCAACGCCAATTATCTCCTCGAGATCTTACGCTACATTCCGACCGACGAAGTTCGATTGACCTTCAAGGCACCGGAACGGGCGGCAACGCTGGAACCAGAAGGGTGGTCGGATCCCTCCCCGTACCTCTGTCTCGTCATGCCGCTGCGCTTGCTCGACTGAGCGCCGCGACCTCCACTAAAGGAGGCCGGTCGCATTGTTCAGTTTCATAACGCTCGTCCAGGCAATCGGACTTGCTTACGCGGCCGGTCTCAATCTCTACGCCGCCGTCGCCGTTACAGGACTCGCCGTTCGCTTCGGGTGGATCGACAACTACCCGACGACCATCGAGCCCTTTGGCGCGTGGCTGATCATCGGAATCGCCGTAGCCCTCTACATCGTTGAATTCATCGCGACCCTGGTGCCCGGCGTCGCCTCCGCGTGGGAGACGCTTCATAGTCTCATTCGCCCACCGGCCGCGGCCGTCCTCGCCGCGGCAACCGCATGGCACGCCGATCCGATCATCGTTCTCGTCGCCGCACTCCTCGGCGGTGGAATCGCGATCACCACGCATACCACCAAGCTGGGTATGCGCTACGCGATCGACGCATCGCCGGAACCGCTCACGAACGCGGCCGCCAACCTGACGGAGCTCGCGCTCGTCAGCGCGGTCGCCATTGGCATTTGGCACCATCCGATCATCACCCTTGGAGTCGCCCTCATCGTTCTCGTTGGGCTCGTGATGATGGTCCGCCTCATCTGGCGGACGCTGCGACAGGTGTTCTCCGGGCGATGGATGCCGGCGCCCGGACTGATGCAAGCGCCTCGCGTGATGGAACGCCGCGGCGCGCATCGCGAAGAGGACGACCCGCTGCTCTAGCGGAAAACAACAACGCACAAACGAGAACGGCGCACCCGCGAAGGTGCGCCGTTCGTTGCTGGCCTATAAGCCGGGTCCTGTAGAGCGGATTGCTCCGCCCCGGCGATCATTCCTCTCGGAGCGCGGTTGCCCGCGCCCTCTAGCAGCCTACCCGCAGCGTCTTGATCGGAGTGGGCACCCCTCGCTGCTTATTTGGCCTTGCTCCCGCTGGGGTTTACCCTGCCGCGTCTGTTACCAGCCGCGCGGTGAGCTCTTACCTCACCGTTTCACCCTTACCGTCGCGCCGTTCCCGTGAAGGTCCGAACGCACCGGCGGTCTATTTTCTGTGGCACTTTCCGTCCCGCCGCGATGGTTTCCCGCCACGTCGGTCCCAGGCGTTACCTGGCAGCGCGCCCAATGGAGCCCGGACTTTCCTCGGACAACGATCGAAATCGTCGTTCGCGATCACCCGGCCAGCAACACCTGGGAAGATACTCGAATGACGCCAGTATGACGCACCAGAATAGGTTCGGTCCGCCGTTAGGTCGCGGTCCGCCCCCGGACTCGCGAACACTCAATCACGCCGCGCCGACAAACCCATGCCCACCCATACGACTGCAGCCACCCGCCCCCCCATGCCCATTGCCACCATGCTCACGCCAACGGAGCGACTACGTGTCGACGCCGCGGGAGAGGGTTGGTACTCGGCGCTCCATCGCGACACGGTCGACGAGCTCGTGCAGGATCTCAAGTCGAATCGCGCGAGCGCAATCGTGTTTTCGGTGACACGATGCGACCATGCGACGCGGCTGGGGTTCGCGGCACTGGTACGTGAGTTTCCTCGTGTGCCCACGGTGGCGTTGCTGACACAGCTCGATCGAACGACGCCGCAGGCCATGCTCTCGCTGGGATCCACGGGCGTGCGGCAGGTCGTGGACGTTCGCGACGCGGACGGATGGAAGGAACTGCGCAACTTCCTCCTCGCCGCGCGTGGCGAGGACATCCAACGCCAAGCGATTGGCCAACTCGCGCTCGACCTCTCGGGCGCGCCGAGCGACTGTTGGCGATTCTTCGAAGCGCTCTTTCTCGCGCCCGCCCGCGTCTGCACAATTCGAGTTCTCTCACAACGGCTCGGCGTATTGCCCAGCACGTTGATGAGCCGGTTCTTCCGCGCAAAACTGCCGGCACCGAAGCAATACCTCGCGATGGCGCGTCTCGTGCGCGCCGCGCGCCTGTTCGAGAACCCCGGATTTTCCGTCGCGAACGTGGCGAATCATCTCGACTATTCGTCGCCGCAGAGCTTTGGCCGTCATGTCAGAATGCTCATGTCACTCACCGCGGTGGAATTCCGCGAGCGGTACGACGGCGAAGGCATGTTCCAACAGTTCCGCGAGCGCCTCGTGCTTCCCTATCGAACCCAGCTTCGGGACCTGCGGCCGCTCGGGCCAACGTGGGGGTCAACATTCAACCGAACGTCGCCCCACTGACGCGTTCCCGCGCCGCTATCCGGGAATCAAAGGCACGATCTCCGACGCGCGCGCGAGGGACAGGACCTCGACGCCTTCGGCCTCCAGGGCCTCCCGGCCGCCCTCTTCCCGATCGACGAGAGCGAGCACGCCGATCACCAGGCCGCCAGCGGCGCGAACGGCATCGATCGCCTTCTTCGCCGATCCGCCCGTCGTGATCGTATCCTCGATGATGGCGACGCGATCGCCAGGTTGAAACGGACCTTCGATGAGCTTGCCAGTGCCGTGGGTCTTCGGTTCCTTCCGCACGGTGAACGCGCGCAGCGGTGTGATGGACGACGCACTCGCGTAGCCGATGGCGCACGCGATGGGATCCGCTCCCATCGTGAGGCCTCCAACGGACGCGACCTTCCATCCCGCCTTCGTGATTGCCGCGAAGCCCAATGGTCCGATCAGCGCCAAGCCTTCCGGACTCATCGACGTCATTCGCGCGTCGATGTATAGCGTGGACTGTCGTCCAGACGCTAATGTGAAGTTTCCGCGTTTGGCGGACCGTGTGGCGAGCAGTGACAGCAGGTCGTCGTGTGAGGGCATCGTTAGTCTGGAAGCAGGGCGAGACAACCGGTCACTTCGCATTCTCGAGCAGACACAATATGGCGCGTTCCTCGCTGGCGCGGATTCCTGCCGGCGGATTTTCGATTCTGCTGACCGCCGCGCTGCTCCTGATGGTTGGCGGACTCGTTGCGAGCCATCGGGCCGTTGCCCGATCAGCAACCGCGCAAACGCGCATCGACGCCGAGCAGTCTGGATTGGCGCTGGAGCAAGCGTTGGAGGCGTACCGCCGCGCGACCGGTACGCTCGACGGTGTCGCCGCTGACTCGGCCATTCGTTCGTTGCTCGCGCACGCGCCCCAGGAGCGATCGGCGTCCGCGATCGTGGCCGGGCGAGACACGGTACTCTCGGTTGGAAACCGCGCCGCACTGGCGCACGACATCACGTACGCGGTCCCGCTCGGTATTGCCACGACGCCGTCGTGGTCGTTCGTCGTCGCGCACTCGGTTGGCTCGAACTACCTTCGCTTCGCGCTGTGGGGTTTGAGTCTCGCGATCGTCGTGTTTCTCGGAATGGCGGTGATTCGTGAACGCCGGCAAGCCATTCGAGTTTCTCAACGATCGGCGGAGCTCGAGCGACTCTACAGTGAAGTCGCTCGCGCCAATACGGCGAAGAGCGAATTTCTCGCGAACATCTCGCACGAGTTGCGTACGCCGCTCAACGCGATCGTCGGCTTTGTAGAGTTGTTGAAAGACGGTGTTTATGGCGATCTGTCGCCGCGACAGGTTCCGCCGGTCGATCGAATCGCCGCGTCGGCGACGCACCTGCGACACCTCGTCGACCAAGTGTTGGACATCGCGAAGATCGCCGCCGGTCGTCTCGAGGTGCATCCTGAAACACTCGTTCTTCGCGCGTTCGTGCTCAACGTCGCCAGCGAGTTGGAGTCGCTCGTCAACGAGCGCGGGTTGAGTTTTTCCATCGCCGTCGGCGCGTCGCTGCCGCGAGTTCGCACCGATCCGACACACTTGCGTCAGATTCTTGTGAACCTCATCGGCAATGCGGTGAAGTACACGCCCGCAGGCGGAATTTCGGTTCGCGCTCGTCTCGTTGCCGCGACCGCGGCGCCGAGGGCATCGGTAGCGAAGCGACAATTGAGCGAGCTCGCCGTAGCGCGCACCCGACCGCCCGACGATCGGCGCACGTGGATCGCGCTGCAAGTCGTCGATACCGGCGTGGGAATTTCTGAACGCGACCACGCGCGAATCTTTGAGGAATTCGAACAGGTCAGTGCCGGGCCGCGCGGCGAGTCGATGCAGCGCGGCACGGGATTGGGTCTCGCGATCTCGCGGCGTCTCGCTCAACTCCTCGGCGGCGAGATCTCCGTCGAGAGTGAACTCGGGAAGGGGTCGACGTTCACGCTGTGGCTTCCCGTGCATCCCGCCGATCTCGCACCAGCACCCAACGCCACCGAACGCGTCGTTGACGCCGCACGATAGCGTCGAAGAAGCTGCGCTTCTCGCCGAATCAGCTCTTCTTTCGGAAGAGCGATGCGAGCCTGCTCGAGAAGCCGGTCTTTTCAGGCTCCGCGGGTTGGGACGACGCGGCGCAGAAATCGGCGGCAAATGCAACGACGTCGGGATAACGCTTTGGCGGCTCCTTGCTGAGCGCACGCATGATCACTGCTTCCACGGCCGGCGTGAACTTGAGGCCGGCCTTTGCCAGGTTGAGCGAAATGGGCGGCTGCGACAGCAACTGCGAGAACATTTCGCGCGGCGTTTTCGCGGGAAACGGAAGACACCCTGTGAGCAGGAAGTACGCGATGGTCGCGAGACTGTACTGATCCGCGAGCGGGCCAACGAGCTCGCCGGATAACGCTTCGGGCGCGACGTACATGAGCGTTCCGACGAAGAACCCGGCGCGCGTGAGACGCTGTTCCGGTGCCGTGTCGGTGTCGGTGGCGATGCCGAAGTCGAGCAGCTTCACTTGGCGCGACGTCGGGTCGTACATCACGTTGTCTGGCTTGAGATCCCGATGCACGATGCCGACCGAGTGTGCGGCGTGAACGGCGTCCGCAATCTGCCGCACGATGTCGCACACTTCGTCGACGGGCAGTGGTCCCATTCGCTTAGCGTACTTTTCCAGGATTTCGCCGGCCGCCCATTCAATGGCGAGAAAGTGCATTCCCGGTCCGGCTTCACCGATTTCGATGGTGCGGACGACGTTGGGATGCACGACGCGCTCACCGTAACGCGCTTCGCGCAGGAAACGCGCGACGGCGGTGCGGTCCTGACGCAATTTGTCACGCAACACCTTCACGGCGACGGTGCCGTGGTCGGCGTGTTGCGCGCGGAAGACGGCGGACGTTCCGCCCTCTCCGACTTCGCTCTGGAGCGAGTATCCGGCGATGTTCTGTCCGACGAGGCTTTCTTTTGGCACGCGGCGAACCTAACCGCGGTGCGCGCAGGAGGCAAGCAACCACACGCAGGGCAACGGACACGGCCCGATGATGTGCCATTTTCGGTGCGGTCGACGACAAAATCCGGCCGGTTCGTCACTATCGATCCCGTTCCTCTTTTCTTGACAAACTCCTGGGACGCTCCTATATAGGGCCGCGCAAGGCCAGGCTTGTCGAGTACGGTGGAGTCCCATCGAATCATCCTGTGGGGAGGTTGCGCGCATGGCCAAAGGGAAGGTGAAGTGGTTCAATGACGCCAAGGGGTACGGCTTCATCGAACAAGACACCGGAGAGGACGTTTTCGTTCACTTCTCCGAGATCAGTATGGATGGCTTCAAGACGCTCGCCGAAGGACAAGAAGTCGAATTTGAAATCCACACCGGAGAAAAGGGCCTGCACGCAGCGAAGGTTACGCGCGTTCAGTAGCACCTCTCCCCACTGAAGCTTCTCTCAAGCTCTCTCAAGCTCTCTCAAGCTCTCGCATCGCCCGCCCGCAAATGGCGGGCGATGCTGTTTTCACCCCAGCACGGCCGGCGAATCCGAGCGCAAGGGATTGAACGCCCTGCGATCCACGCCGACCTTTCGGAGTTCAACGGGCTCGCGCCATCGCGAGACCGGTCGCCGAGTAGCATCAGCGCCTTCTCCTTGGTCTTCACCGTGACATCTCCGCCGCCATCTCCCCGCCTCTTCCTCGTCGACGGCTACGCGTTGATCTATCGCGCGTTCTTCGCGCTGATCGCGCGCCCGCTGACGACGAGCCGAGGAGAGAATACGTCGGCCGCGTGGGGCATCGTGAATTTTCTGCAGCGCATGCTGGAGACGCACAAGCCGGACTACGTCGGCTGGGTCCACGACTCCGGTCTGTCGTTCCGCCACGAGCGGTATCCCGCCTACAAGGCGACGCGCGAAAAGCTCACGTCCGAGCTGCAAGCCGACTTCGATCGCGGGATGGAGCGCATTCGCCAAGTGCTCGACGCGAGCCACATACCAATTATTGCGTTAAAGGGTTATGAAGCCGACGACGTGATCGGCACGCTCGCCAAACAAGGTGTCGAGGCGGGGCTCAATGTCGTCGTCGTGTCCGGAGACAAGGACTTCCAGCAACTGGTTCGGCCCGGCGTTTGGCTGCTCAATCCGGGCCGCGGCGGTCCGGCGAGCGTCGAGGAATCGTGGGTGAGCGTCGAGAACGGCAGCGAACGACTCGGCGTTCCGCCCGATCGCGTCGTCGACTATCTCGCGCTGGTCGGGGACTCGTCGGACAATGTGCCGGGCGTGAAGGGCATCGGCGAAAAGGGGGCGCAAGAGCTCGTCCATCAATACGGCTCGGTCGAATCGATTCTCGAGCATGCATCGGAGATCACGAAGAAGCGGCCGCGCGAAGCGCTCCTCGCGCAGGCGGACATGGCGCTCCTCTCGAAAGAGCTCGTCACGATTCACGACGATCTCGACGTCACGTTGAATCTCGACGCAATGAAGTTGTCAACGCCCGACTACGAGAAACTGCGCTCGCTATACGTCGAGCTCGAGTTCCACACGCTGGCCAAACAAGTTGCCATCAACGCGGCCGGTGCAGCGACGTCAGCCTCCGTTTCAGAGATTGCGGTCACGCCAGCGGCAACGGAGGCCACTCTGGCGACGCAGCCCGCGCCGATAACGAAGTACACGACGGTAGATACGCCCGATTCCATGAAAGCGGCAATCGCCCGCGCGCGGTTAGCGCCCTACATGGCGGTCGACGTCGAGGCGATGATCGATCCGGCGGCTCCACAGGACGTGGATCCGCTGCGATCCACGCTCGTCGGAATTTCGATCGGGGTCGGGGCAGGCGAGGCGTATTACTTCCCGCTCGCCCACCGCGTCGCCACTGATCCTGGAGACGCGCAAGGCGACTTGCTCCTTGGCGACACTGGCGCGGACGCGCCGCCGAAGAAATCACGCGCAAAGAAAACGGCGGAGCCGACGAGCATCGCCGCAAGGGCACTGGCTCGTGGAGCGTCAGACATTTCGAATTTGCCGTCGCTCGACGCCGCTGCGATGGCGCCGCTGCGGGAGCTTCTGGAAGACGCCGACGCGAAGAAGACGGCGCCGAACGCCAAGAACACCGCGCTTGCTCTTCGCAGCGTCGGTGTCACGCTCCGCGGCGTCGACTTCGATACAATGATCGCGAGCTACGTCCTCGATCCGGGCCGACGGTCGCACGCGCTCGATCTACTTGCCCTCGAGTTCCTGCAGCGAACAAAGACGTCCATCGCCGATCTCTGCGGAACCGGCAAGGATCTCGTGCCGTTCGATCGCGTCCCAGTCGAATGCGCCCGCGACTATTCGTGCGAGGCGGCCGACATCGCGTGGCAATTGCGCGAAGTGTTCGAGCCACAGCTCGACGCGCTACAGCTCTCGGCACTTTTTCGCGAAATCGAGATGCCGCTCGTCGACGTGCTGGCCGAAATGGAGTGGCACGGCATCACGATCGACCTCCCGTGGTTCGCGTCGCTCAAGGAGCGGTTTGCCGGCGAGCGGCGCCGGGTGGAACAGGAGATCTATTCCGCGGCCGGCCAGGAGTTCAACATCAACTCCAACCCGCAGCTGCGCGCGATCCTGTTCGAGAAGTTGAATCTTCCCGTTCTCAAGAAGACGCAAAGCGGCGCGTCGACGGACGCGAGCGTTTTGCAGCAACTCGCCGACGAAGGACACCAGTTGCCGGTGCTGCTCATGGAGTACCGCGAGATCACCAAGCTCGAAAGCACCTATATCGACGCGCTCCCCCTCTACGTGCACCCGAAAACCGGACGCGTTCACACGTCGTTCGTCCAAACGGTTGCCGCAACCGGCCGCCTGTCGTCGAGCAATCCGAACCTTCAGAACATTCCAATCCGACGCGAGCTCGGGCGCGACATCCGCCGCGGCTTCATTCCGCGAAAAGGTTGGACGCTGCTCGCTGCGGACTACTCGCAGATCGAACTGCGGCTGCTGGCGCACCTGTCCGACGACCCCGCCTTCGTTCACGCGTTCCGCTCGGGCGGCGACATTCACGTGCAAACCGCTGCGGTCATCTTCGACGTTCCGCTCGACAGCGTGACGAAGGACATGCGGGCCCGCGCCAAGACGATCAACTTCGCGACGATCTATGGCCAAGGCCCGCACGCCCTGTCGCAACAACTCAAGATCACGCACGCCGAGGCGAAGGAATTCATCGAGCGGTATTTCGAACGTTTCCATCGGGTTCGCGAGTATCTCGACTCGATGGTCGCGTTCGCTCGTGAGCACGGGTACGTCCAGACGATCTTCAATCGGCGCCGGTACATCCCCGAACTGCGCGAGCGCAACTTCAGCATACGCGCATTTGGTGAACGCGTCGCGTCAAACGCTCCCATTCAGGGCTCAGCGGCCGATCTGATCAAGGTCGCGATGATCCGCATCCATACCGCGTTTGCCGAGCAAGGGTTGGAGAGCGCGATGCTGCTTCAGGTGCACGACGAACTCGTGTTCGAAGTCGCCCCGTCGGAGCGCGAAACGGTCGGTGCGCTGGTCAAAGACGCCATGGAACACGCCGCTGTGCTCTCGGTCCCCCTTGTCGTCGACCTCGGCGAGGGCAAGAATTGGTTGGCCACAAAAATGGACGACTAGCGTTTCGACGTCGGGTCTGTTTCGAGACATCGCATCGCGTCGTCCAACACCGGAGAGCGCACGTTTCAACCCGACCTGCGTCCGCAACCACCCCGGCACAGGGCTACCGAAGCATGCGTCACGTTCGACGCGGTTTTACGCTAATTGAACTGTTGATCGTGGTTGCGATCATCGCGATTCTGAGCGCGATCGCGATCCCGAAATTTGCGGCGACGAAAGGAAACGCCTATTTCGCCGGAATGCGGAGCGATCTTCGCAATCTCGTGAACTCGGAAGAGTCGTTCTTCTTCGACCACTCCGCGTATACGATCGTGCTTGACTCGCTTCACTACCAGATGACCACAGGCAACACGGTCACGATCACCGAAGCGACTCTGTCGGGCTGGTCCGCCACCGTGTCGAGCGTCGACGCGTACCCGCACTACTGCGCCTTGTTCACCGGAACCGCTGCAGCGGTCGCTCCCGCAACGACCGCGGGCGTCGTCGCCTGCAAGTAGGCGACGCAAGTAAGCGACTCGCGTTACAGCGCGACTGTCGTGTCGTTCGATCCCAGCGCACGATCGACCTTGACAGCGTCCGCGCGCAATGCTTGCAATTCCGCGATCAAACTTCGCTGAAGGTCGCGATCCCGCCGAAAGAGAAGGAACGTCCGCGCTCGCTGAGCCGCGCGACGCAGCCGATCGTTCAGATACAGATTGATCTCGGCGGCAATCGGCAGGCTGATCAAATACGCCGCGCCGATGAGCGGACCCCACACGACCGCGACGACCGCCGTCTGCAGCAGATAGGCGGCCAACACCGCGACCGCGCCGGCAACGAGTGTGCGCATTGCGGGGTCCGCCGCACTTTCGACCGACCGCAACCCGATGGTGCGTGCGAACCGAAATGGAAGCCAGTGATTCAGCCAGCCCCATAGGGCAACGGGGCCGCCGATGAGCAGCAGCCCGCCCTCGCGTACGAGAAATCGAATGGCGGCCTGCCATGCGATGGAGATCTCGACATCCTCGACCAATACGCGGTGCGCCGCGGTTTCCGCATGAAGACGATCGATCCTGGCCAGTAGCGCATCGGCCTCGGCGCGGACAACGTCGTCGTCGAGCGCATGCTGGGACTGCAACCGCTGAATGCGGCGAGCGATCGCCGCGTCGACGCCAAGGTTCCGGTGCACGCGACTGATCCGCGGAACCGCGTCGAACAATCCTGCGATGACCGACACGAGCCGCACGGCGCGCGCGGCGTCGTCGATCGTTTCATAATTGAGCGTCACGGCGCGCAGGCGGGCATCGATTTCCGACGTCAGCGCGGCGGCCTCAGTCGTGTCCGCAGGAGCCTTCCACTCCGCCATGACGATCGGCTCTGCGATGTGCACCAACGCGCGTGTGCGTGGGGCATCTTTTTGTTCATAGGTCAGCCCGATGGGCAGAATGGCGAGCTCCGGCACGTCGCCAGATTTCACCGCGCGCAAAGCCATGCGGGCAGCTCCGGTTTTCAACGGCGCGAGCGACGGAGCGTCGTGCGTGATTCCCTCCGGAAACACAAGCACCGCCTCGCCGTTGGCCAGCGCGCTGCTCACCGCGCGAAACATTCCGAGATTTCTCGAGCCTTCGGGGCGATCTCCGCTTTCGTCGCCCGGTCGCTGCACGGGAACAACGCCGGCAGCACGCAGGAACGCGCCGCCAAAGGGGTTTGTAAACAGCGTGCTCTTTGCGGTGATCATCATTCGACGCGGCAGAATGTCCGCGACGATCAGTGCATCCACTAATGCGTTCGGATGATTGACCGCGAGTAGCAAGGGACGATCGCGCGGAACCCGGTCGATTCCCTCGACCTGGATGTCACTGTAGTACCACCGGAGCGCGATGCGCGCCATCGCGCGCAGCACCGCGTACAGCATCAGATTTCGCCGGACACGCGCTCGGGGACGCCCCGCAAGATCACGGCGGCGACGACGAACATGAGCGCCACCGTCATGACCGCCGCGCGATACGCGATCGCCGTTCCGAATGTCCCTTCGAGACCGTCAACCGTAATTCCCCAAATCAGCGGTCCGGCGATCGCCGCCGCGCGCGACGACAGCAGCATCAAACTGAAATAGCGTCCCGCTTCTGCCTCCGGCACGAGACTGAGCAGCACTGGACGCTCGGCCGTCGGCACGCCGCCGAAATTCAATCCAATCGCGAGTCCGACCAACCAAAACGCGTTCTTCCCCGGCACCGCGATCATCACGGCGAGGAGCACGATCCAAAGAATGATCGTCATCATGAGGCTGCGCTTGGCGCCGACGCGGTCGACGAGGTGGCCGTAGATGAAACTGCCGAAGATCGACGGGATCGTGAGCACGAGAAACAGTTTGATCTCGGAGCCGTTCTCGAAACCGACGGCCTTGACCGCGTACAGCGTCATGAAGCCCACAATTGTGCCGATCGCATCCTGGTACACGAACGACGCAATGATGAAACGCAGCGCGCCGGGATGTTGTCGCGCATCGCGCAGCGTATTGCCGACTTCGCGAACCGCACGGCGCCAGTCGACGGCGGTGCCCTTCGGCGCCGGATTGCGGTCGCGACAGAAGATTGCGAGCGGCAGTGAGAACAACAGAAACGCAACGCCGGTCGGCACAAACGTCGATACGCGCCCGCCGTGTTCCGTGAAAGGAATGAGCGTGTGCAGCGTGGACATGACGCCCGTGCTCAGCGACCCGATGACCGGAAGCGTTCCGTTGAAGAACGGCATCACGAGCAACACGCCGACGATTGATCCGACGTAGCCGATCGCAGTGCCAAATCCAGACAATCGTCCGCGCTCTTCCAGCGGCACGAGGTCCGACAACATCGCGTTATAGAACGGCTGGGCCGCTTGGTATGCAAAATTGGCAATCACGAACGCGGCGAGCACCCAAAAGATTGGAGCACCGCTGGCGTGCCAACCGGGGGGAACCGACGCCGGCTTGTCGACCGATGTCCCAACCATCGGAATCAATCGTTGTCCAAGGATCCCCATCAGGGCGCACCCTAGGCACGACGCGATCGTAAAGCCAACGACCCAAACCTTTCGTCGCCGTCGCACGTCGGACATCGCGCCGAGGAACGGAATCGACACGACAACGAGAATGGACGCCACCGCGTTCGCCGCCGCATCCATCGTATTCGAGACGCCGAGATCGCTCACGAGCCACACCGCGAAGTAGAGCGTCGCGATGTTCATCGAAAAGATCGTATTAGAAAAATCGTATAACGCCCAACTCATCCGCTCGACGAGCGGAGCGCGCACCACCGGCGGCTCAGCCAGCGGCATCGCCGATCGTGCGTTCAGAAGTTGGGGATGTGCCATGAACCGCGCTCCGGGGAAAATCTCGCCGTTGACTGACGGGCCAGCGGGTCCAAATTACGACGAATGATCCGGCTTCGCCCGTCCCAACTGGTCTCGATGCTCGTGCTCGCGGGCGCCTGCGAGCGCAATAAGCCGCCCGCGACCGCCGACACGCTTGCAGCCGCACAGCAATCGGCAGCCGACTCGGCGCGTGCTGCAGCGCCCGCGCGAAACTGGGAGAAGAGCGCCGGTCCCCTGCTCCTGGTGGAGGGCGACTCGCCACTCCACGCGCTGCTCATCTTCCCAGACAGTGCAGCCGTTTCCGCGACGCTCGCTGAACTGCCGCACCCCGCCTCCGTGACGCTGTTCGGGCGCAACGGTACCGTACAGATTGGCGAGATCCCGGTCGTTGCCGACTCGGACGTGTGCGCAGTCGCAAATCTGAGCGCTACCCCGCCGCCGCGCGCGTGGAACGTGGGGTTCGTGGGAGGAGTGGTCGCTCCCATCGCGCTCGACTCGATGGCATCGCTTGGCCGCGCCGATTCGCTCGACGCGTTGACGAACATCACGCGACTGGCGTCCGCGATGCCGAATGATTCGGCGGGCCGTTTCACGGGACTGCCGTTCGTGGTTCGAACGATCTGGCGATTCTCGGTTCCCGGCGGTCCGCCGACGTTCATCGCGCTCGTGCGTCGTCAGATCAACCAGGAGGCGACGCCGCTCCAGGAGCTCACGCTGATCGTCGCCCAACGGTCGTCCACCGACAGCACCTTTAGCAATGTCTATTCAGAACGCTCATACGGCGACGAGGAGACGATCGAGAGCCGCGACATCCTCGCCGCCGTGCAGTTCGGTTCCGGCCGTACGGTCGGATTGGTCGTCGCCCGCGACTACGGCAACGCAACGGCCTACGGTCTCGTGGAGCGCGACGACGACGGCAAATGGCGCGCGCGGTGGTTGAGCGCCCGTCGCCACTGCTGACCAACGCACTGAGCGCCGCTACGCATCAGCCCGACCAAGCCACGCGGGAGCTCGAACCTTCCCCGCCACACCGGCCAGCGCCGCCAGCGTGAGCAGATAAGGCAAGCCGACAAAGAGCTGGTACGGCAACGCCAGCCCCAGGGCTTGGAGCAAATACTGAAGCGCGCTCGCCGCACCGAACACGAGCGCTGCGATTGCCACGCCGATCGGATGCCATCGTCCCAGTACGACGATCGCGATCGCGATGAACCCGCGGCCGGCAGACATCCCTTCGGCGAAGGTACCCGCCTGCGCCAACACGAGCGCGCCCCCCGCGAGCCCGC
>JBDTAE010000369.1:0-8059 GCA_039924785.1 Gemmatimonadaceae bacterium
CGGTAGTTTCATAAGTATGGCAACGTATTTTCTTGCTGAATGCTGCTCGGGTGGCATATCATTCCTCGTCCCAGCAGACGAGGATCAATCATGCCGCGGGAAAGCCCGTTTACCATCACGCTATCGCCGGATGAGCTGGACACGCTGGAGAGGCGCGCCCGGAAGTATACGTTGCCGTATTATACCGTTCTTCGGGCGAAGATCATCTTGCTCGCCGCGGAGGGCTGGTCAAACGATGCGATCGCCGCCGCCCTCTGGGTGGGGCGCGATGTCGTCAGTGTGTGGCGCAAACGGTTCTTTCACGATCGACTGCCGGGCTTGGAAGAACATCCGCGCTCGGGTCGCCCCCGAGCTTTTCCCCCCAGAGGTGGTCATCCAGGTGAAGGCGATCGCCTGTGAACTCCCGGCCAAGCTCGGTGTGCCGCTGTCGCGCCTGAGCAGCGCCGACATTGCGCGGGAGGTCGAGCGGGCGGGAATCGTCGCGGCTATCAGCGGGACGACGGTCTGGCGTTGGCTGAGCGAGGACGCGATCCGACCCTGGCAACACCGGAGTTGGATTTTCCCGCGCGATCCCGCGTTTGCGGAGAAAGGGGGACGCATTCTCGATCTGTATGCCGGGCAGTGGGACGGGATGCCGTTGCGGCCCGACGAGTTCGTGGTGAGCGCCGATGAGAAAACGAGTATTCAGGCACGGCTCCGGACGCACGCATCCATGCCGCCCGCACCACGGCGCTCGGCCCGGATCGAGCACGAGTACGCGCGCGGCGGTGCTTGGGCATACTTGGCGGCCTGGGATGTCCATCGCGCGAAGCTGTTCGGCCGATGTGAGCAGAAGACCGGCAATCTTCCCTTCGATCGACTCGTCGCTCAAGTCATGAACGAGCCACCCTACCACGAAGCGCACCGGGTCTTCTGGATCGTGGACAACGGCTCGTCCCATCGCGGGGCCGCGTCGGTCGCCCGACTAACAACCGCCTTTCCCAACCTGGTGGTCGTCCACACCCCCGTGCACGCAAGTTGGCTGAACCAGATCGAGATCTACTTCTCTATCCTCCAGCGGAAGGCGCTCACGCCGAATGACTTCACCAGCCTCACGGCAGTCGAGGACCGCCTGCTTGGCTTCCAAGCATACTACGAACGCATCGCCACACCGTTCGAATGGAACTTCACCCGCACCGACCTGGACTCACTTCTGAAGAAGTTGGAGACCAACGAACTGGCCACCAGACAACTGGATGCCGAAGGCGAGCCCACGCGCCGCGCGGCATAAATCGCGAATACGTTGCCGAACTTACGAACAGGAGCACTTAGTGGGCTGATGGGGACGCCCTCGAAATCCGCGCTCGCGGCGACCCTCGAGCGCGTGCAGCCGGCGACGCTCGCGACGATGAACGACCGCGTGGTCACGAGTGCGTCGGCCCGCGCCGTCGAGCCGGCGCGGACCGTGCGCATGGATGCGACGGTCGTGCCGGCGGCGATTCATCATCCGACGGATTCCATCTCTTGTCGGACGCCGTGCGCGTGCTCGACCGGCTGCTAACACGCGCGGAGGCCGTGGCGGGATTCACGGCATATCACTGCCATGTCAAGCGCGTGAAGCGCCGAGCGATCGAGATCGCGCATCTCGCGCCGCGGGCCACCACCCGTCGACGCGTGTGCTATCGCGAGCTGGTGGACTTAACGCAGGCCACGGTCAGCTACGCCGCCTGTGCGCTCGCTCACGTGGAGTGTCTGGGACCGGCGTCGCTGACCACCGGGCAGCGCGCCGTGCGCGACGCGCGACGCGCCGTGCTGCCGCTCGTGGCGCAGGTGATGGATCAGACGGAGCGCCGCGTCTTCCACGACGAAACGGTCCCGGCCGACGAGAAGCTTGTCTCGCTGTTCGAGGCGCACGTCGACGTGATCGTGAAGGATCGGCGCGACACGTATTACGGCCATAAGATTTTTCTCACCACGGGCAAGTCTGGGCTGATTCTCGATTGCGCGATTCCAAAGGGGAATCCGGCCGACAGCACGTGGACCGTGCCGCTCCTGCGTCGCCACGTGACCCGCTTTGGCCGCGCGCCGCGGCAGGCCAGCTTTGACGGGGCCTTCGCCTCGACGGACAATCTCGCCGACGCCAAAGCGCTGGGCGTCGAGGACGTGTGCTTTGCCAAAAAACGCGGCCTCGCGGTGTTGGACATGGTCCGCAGCGAGTGGGTCTACGACAAGCTCCGCCGCTTTCGCGCCGGGATTGAGGCGGGCATCTCGCTCTTGAAGCGCGTGTTCGGGCTCGCCCGCTGTGTGTGGAAAGGCGCGAGCGGCTTTCACGCGTACGTGCGCACCTCGATCCTCACCGCCAATCTCTTGGTGCTCGCGCGCCATCGTCTGGCGTAATGCCGTCCGCGTCCGGCGATCCGTGAGCGGGCGCGGCCGAATCGAGGGGTCGCGCGACCCCTCCCGTCGCCCTCATCGTCGCCCCCACGAGCATTGACGCATAGTACAATCGTCATTTCACCCCCCTGCGCTGCTTGTCCGTCCTTCAAGTGGTTTCGAGGTCACAGAAGGTCGCAGAACTTTCCACATGACCTTGATTCTGCCAGTTTCAGGACGGACACTAACTAGCTACAGCACGTGACCCGACCCGGAGGTCGTGCTGGCAATCCGGTTGCACGATGCCGGTGGTCGTCGTCTCGGTGCGGCACCAAACGGCGAACGCGGAATGGAGCGGAATAAGAGGACGGACGCGGAGACTGCGTTCGAAGCAACCACCCAACCGGTGGCCGAATCTCCTCCTGGTCCATCTGCCGATTCACGCCAGTTGGCTCAACCAGATCGAGATCGTCTTCTCGATTCTCCAACGGCAAGTGCTCACGCCGAATGCGTTCGAGTCGCTCTTCGAGTTAGAGGACTCGATTCTTGCGTTCGAGGAACGCTACACGGCGATCGCCAACCCCTTCGATTGGAAGTACACTCGACGAGATCTTGCCCGGCTGCTCGCGCGACTGACTGCGGAGCCGAACGGTCTGAAGACCCCAGCCTGAAATACGTCACCGAATTTCCGAACAACAGGACTTAGCTGCGGTGCAATATCACTGAGCTGTCTATCAACATCCATCATGTGCGGATCGCGCCGTGTTGTCTGAGTTTCGAGCTTGCTCATCTCTTGCTGGAGCGCGGCCAATTCAGATTCGACGAAGCCCGTCTTGCATCGAATGGCAGTGGGCATTTTCGTCGTCCCGCTCGCATCAACATCGAGGACGCCGAGACGCGATGTGCCGCGAGTCATGCCGAAGGAAAGATGGATCAGCTATTCGCGAAGATCGTTCGAAGAAAATCACGGGAAACCGAAATTTCGTTTCATCGCGATCAGCTTGACACTGTGCTCATCGCGGAACGCGAACGAGAATCGGGACGGGTGAGATCGACGCGTGCCACTCGCGATGTCGTCCGACGGCCATTTCAACTTGTTTGAAGGCCACTCGCTGGTTTCAAAGCGACTCCCGTTTTTTTCGACACTTTCGAAAGACTTGCCCGGCTCTCCGTATATGAGGGCGGCCCCATGTCGGGTACGGTGGGTTCGCCGAGTCTCGTTGCTCTTTACAACCACAAACAGATACGGACAACAGACGGACGGAACGGACACAAACGGAAGGCGCACTTCCGTTGGCTGTCGTTCTTTCCGTTCGTTGTCCGTTTCGTCCGTTCGTTGTCCGTATCTTGTTGTGGTGGCCGTTCACGTCTTGGTGTGGTGGCCGTTCACGTCTTGGTGACGTGGCCGTTCACGTCTTGGTGACGTGGCCGTTCACGTCTTGGTGTGGTGGCCGTTCGCGTCTTGGTGTGGTGCCGTTCACGTCTTGGTATGGTTGGCCGTCAATGCTCAATCGCTACGACCTTCCGTGCCGATCGCTCGATCCCGCGCCGTGTCCGGATCGGACCGCAGCACATCGTAGAGATGCGTCGCCGCAATCATCCCGCCGATCGGCGCCAGCCAGTACATCCAATGCGCCGTCCACACGCCACCCGCGACGGCCGGCCCGAACGACCGCGCCGGATTGAACGATCGGCCCCGTGAGCGGACCCGCAACCAACGCGCCCGCAAAGACCGTCGCGCCAATGGCGAACGGCGCCACCCCAACCGGCGAGCGTGGATCTGTCGCCACTCCCATGATCACCGAACGCGAGCATCCCCGCAAACCCGAATTCGACACAAATGCCTGCCGTACTGGAATCGACGAGATCGTCGCGCCAACACTGCCGACCGCACCCAGAATCCAGCCGAGCAAGAGCGATGCCGCAACGGCTCCGGCGCATTGAGAGAATACATATGGGCCGACGTCGCGGGCAGGGAAACCGTTTCACCGACCAGAACCCGATGGTCACCGCCGGATTGATGTGCCGAACTTCGCGACTCACCGCTTCGGGAGCGACGCGATCATTGCCGCGCGGCGCTCGCAACACCGCCAGTGCGAACGTCCTCGGCGAATTCGTTCGGTAGTTCGCTCGCGACGATGGCCTGCGCCGTTTGCTCGACATCGTACGCGAGGCGACGAGACTCGACCCGCATTTCGCCCCCACCGAAGTCGATCACGACGTAGCCCGCCCGCGGATCACCGTCTTTCGGTCGGCCAACGCTGCCGGTGTTCACGAAGTGAACTCCCGACACCACGCGATGCCACGGCTTGTGCGTGTGGCCGAACGCAACCACGTCGCCCGGGCGCGCGCCGAGCGATCCACCCATCCTTTCCAAGAAATCCTCGGAGCGATCTTCCGTCACGTACACGGTGTTGAGCGTCTGATTGCCGTGTACGAGTGTGAGCGTCGGACCAGCGGCGTGGCCGCCCGCTGGACGCAGGTCGATGCGAAATGGAAGGCCGCCGAGGTAGGCTTTACCTCCGCGGTCACGTTGGCGCGAGTCCACGCGTACGACTCGTGCGACAACACTTCCTGATGAGCATCCTCATACTTGCAACCGCAGTGCTTGTAGTCCGTCGCGACGGTCGAGTCGTAGTTGCCGGCGACACCCGGAATGCGCGCGTCGATCAACCGCTCGACGGTCTCATTCGGCCACGGCGCGTAACCGACGAGATCGCCGAGGTGATACGTCGCGCCCGTGTCGGCGCGACGAGAGATATCCGCCAACACCGCATCCAACGCGGGAACGTTTGCGTGAATGTCGGAGATCAATGCGTATCGCATGCTACGCGGACTGTCGGAGCCTTCGCGACATCATGGTCGCCGACGCGGGACACGCGCCGCAGTATTCCATTCCCACAACGCCGACGATCGCATCATCCGCCGGCGCTTCAGCCGTACCTGGCATCCATTTTCCCCGTTACTTGCAGCAGTCCGGACCGCAGCACGCCGACTCCTTGACCACCAGCCCTTTGCGTGGCTTCGTGGCGCGAATGAATGCGCTCATGAACTTGCCGTCGACATCGCGCGCAAACTGTTCAGCGTCGAGTCCCGTTCCTCCGAGAAACGCGACAGCATCTTCCGCCGCGTAGATGCGTGTCGGTTCGATCGACGGATGCTCGAAGCCGACGTCGACCAGCATGCGACTGAATTCGTCCTCTTCCAGCGCCCCCGCGATACAACCCACCCACAGCTCCATATTCTTTCGCACTGCCTCGGGCGGATTGCCGCGCACCACAACGTCGCTGACGGCGAAACGACCGCCGGGTTTTAGCACTCTGAACGCCTCGGCGAGCACCGCGCGCTTGTCGCCCGACAGGTTGATCACACAATTTGAAATGATCACGTCGACCGTTTCGCTTGGCAACGGAATCGATTCGATGTTGCCGCGCAGAAACTCCACGTTCGTCGCGCCGGCTTTGCGCTTGTTCTCGTTCGCGAGCGCGAGCATCTCGTCGGTCATGTCGAGTCCATAAACTTTGCCCGTTGGCCCGACGCGTTTCGCAGACAACAGCACGTCGATGCCGCCGCCCGAGCCGAGGTCGAGAACCGTCTCTCCGGCGTTGAGCGCCGCGAGCGCGGTCGGATTACCGCAACCGAGTGATGCGAGCAACGCTTCGGCGGGAAGGCCGGCCGTCTGGCCTTCGTCGTAGAGGTCGGCGGTGATTGGATCCCACGCCTCGGTGGTGGCGCCGCAGCATCCGCTCGTTCCGCAACATGATGCTGACGTGTTTTAGGTGGCGACGCGCGTCGCGGCTTGGCCGTACTTCTCCTTTACGGTTGCCTGGAGTTCGTCGATCGACAGCGGCACTGTTTTCGCGGCGCCGACGACGGCGTTCGGTGATTCGTTAGACATGTCAGCTTCTCCCCGATCAAGTTTTTTTGATATATTTGAGACGGGACCCTGTCATCATTCCCGTGCTCATGGATCGATCAGCAGCAGTTGGAAATCGTCGGCAGACGTCGCGCACGCGGACGACGCTCGGTCAACATCGCGATCGCCTCGTCGAAGACGTCGCGCGACAGCGTGTAGTACACCCAGCGACCATCTTTCCGGTCCGTGACCAGCCCCGCGTCCTTGAGCACTTTCAGATGGAAGGACAACCGCGATTGCGCGACGTCGAGCGCGTCGGTCAACTCGCACACGCAATGCTCACCATCGGACAGGAAATCGATGACATCGAGACGGACTTCGTCCGACAGCGCGTGGAACAGCTGTACTGCACGTGTGTGGTCGACGGATACGGTCGTTGTCATGATCGTAATATATCAACAAATATTGATGTGTCAACCGACCATCGCACCACATACATTTAGATCGTGATCAACCCCCTGGAACTGTTTCGCGACGACGGAGTCGACCTGCGGAAACGCGTGTCGATGCTCTTCGTGCTCATCGGCGCCGCGAACGTCGCCGCCTGGGCATGGGCGCTGGTCGCGTTTCGTCACTATCCGCTGTTGCTCGGCACGTCGCTCCTCGCGTACGGACTCGGACTCCGCCACGCCATCGACGCCGACCACATCGCGGCAATCGACAACGTCACGCGAAAGCTCATGCAGGCCGGCAAGCGACCGTTCGCCGCCGGCTTTTTCTTCTCACTCGGCCACTCGACGGTCGTCGTGCTCGCGACCCTCGCGATCGCGGCGACCGCCATCGCGCTCGGAACGCGCCTCGCGTCGTTCCATCATGTCGGCGGTTTGATCGGCACCGCGGTGTCGGCCGTGTTTCTGCTCGCGATCGCGGTGATGAACCTGTTCATCCTCGCGTCGGTCTATCGCGCCTTTCACCGAGTCAAGAACGGCGGCGCGTATGTCGAAGAAGATCTCGACATGCTGCTCTCGGGCGGAGGCTTGCTCGCGCGCATTTTTCGGCCGCTGTTCGGAATGATCACGTCGAGCTGGCACATGTACCCGCTGGGCCTTCTGTTCGGGCTCGGCTTCGACACCGCGACGGAAATCGGGCTGCTCGGGATTTCCGCCGCCGAAGCCGCGAAAGGCTTGCCGATCTGGTCGATCCTCGTCTTCCCCGCGTTGTTCACGGCGGGAATGTCGCTCGTCGACACCGCGGACAGTGTGCTGATGCTCGGCGCCTATGGCTGGGCGTTCGCGAAACCGATGAGAAAACTCTACTACAACCTTACGATTACGTTCGTCTCGGTGGTCGTGGCGCTTCTGGTCGGCGGTCTCGAGGCGCTCGGTCTCGTCGCGACGCGCCTCGGGGCCCACGGGCCATTTTGGGATGTCGTGATTGCGCTCAATGAGAACTTTGGCATGATCGGATATCTGATCATCGGCGTGTTCGTCTTGAGCTGGGGCATCTCGGCCCTCGTGTATCGGATCAAGCGATACGACTCGTTCGAGGCAGCGCAGCCGTAGTCATTCTGCAGCGCTAGCAGCGAATTCAAGCGCGGCGGTCGGAATGCCTGCGGTCGCGCGCCGCTCGCTGCCGCGTCACGTACCAGACGCCGTAGGCCACCCCCGCCGCCACGATCCAGTAGAGCGGCCCGGTCAGCGGCCTGAGAGCGGGCGCCCTCCAGACGGCCAACCGCAACACGAGTGCCACGGCGAGTCCGCCGAGGATTACTCCGACCGCCCGACCCAATTCCGCGTGCTCGTTTGACATTGGTGTGTAAGCTAGCTCGACCCCTGATTCCCGCCCTCGCGA
>JBDTAE010000370.1:0-13883 GCA_039924785.1 Gemmatimonadaceae bacterium
TCGCGTCGAAGAGTTCATTCGCCAGGCCGAGCAATACGAAATGGGTGGAGGCGCGTGGGACACGGTATTCAAGATCTTGAATACCGTCATGCGCACGCATCCGATGCACACGGTGCGCGCCGCCGAGCTGCTTCGCTGGCATAAGTCGGGCGAGTACGATGCGATCCTCGCGGGCAACTATCGCCGTCGCGGGCAAAACGATTCCGACCAGCCGCTCAAGGACGACTACGCCGACGCAGCGGACTATTACGGTCAGAAAACGCGCGAGACTGTCGACACGTTCAAGGACGGTCTCAGTCGCGCCAAAGACGCAGTCAACTCGGCGTGGCGCAACCGATAAGAGTCTTGCTCGTTGGCTCGGGCGGCCGCGAACACGCGCTCGCCTGGCGTCTCGTCCAGGAGGATCCGACCGTCGAGATCATTGCCGCGCCGGGCAATCCGGGGATCTCGGTGTTGGCGGAGTGCGTGCCTGTCCCGGCGACCGACGTGGATGGACTGCTAACGCTCGCGCGCGTGCGCGGCGTGACCTGGACGCTCGTGGGACCCGAGGCTCCGCTCGCGGCCGGCATCGTCGACACGTTCACTGCGGCGGGCATGCCCGTGTTTGGACCCACGCGCGCCGCGGCGATGCTGGAGACGTCGAAGGAATTTTCAAAAACACTCATGAACGAGGCCGGAATTCCCACGGCCAAGGCCATCGTGTGCCGATCGCCGGGCGACGCGCGTCGCGCGATCGATGCACTGAGCGTTCCGGTTGTCGTCAAAACGTCGGGCCTCGCGGCGGGAAAGGGCGTCATTGTCTGCAATACGGTCGACGAAGCGAACGACGCCGCAGCCTCGATGCTCGAAGGCAAGGCGTTTGGCGATGCCGGGACGACGATTCTCGTCGAGGAGTTCATGACGGGCGAAGAGCTGTCGCTCTTTGCGATCACCGACGGACAGCACGCCGTTGTTCTCCCGCCGGCGCAAGACCACAAGCGCCTACTCGACGGCGACAAGGGTCCGAACACGGGCGGTATGGGCGCGTATTGCCCGGTGTCGCTCGTCGACCGGCATGCGGCGCTCGTCGACGACGTGCTCGAACGCATCGTTCATCCCACGCTGTCGGCGATGCGCGTCCGCGGAACGCCGTTTAAAGGATTGTTATACGTCGGCTTGATGATTACGACGTCTGGGCCAAAGGTCGTCGAGTTCAACTGTCGCTTTGGCGATCCCGAAACCCAGGCTGTCTTGCCGGCGCTCGATCCGAACGCGCGAATCGGCGAGCTCATGGCAACGGTCGCGCGCGGCGACGCGCTACGCGGCGACGGTTTGCTCAGAACCACCTGCAGCGCAGTCACCACGGTGCTCGCCGTGCCGGGATATCCGGACGCGCCACGCAGCGGTGCGCAGATCACGCTTCCGCCCGCGACCGACGACGTTCTCGTGTTTCACGCCGGAACCAAACGCTCCGCCGATGGCTCGCTCGTCACCGCGGGCGGGCGCGTGCTCGCCGTAACGGGTGTCGGCAACTCGCCGGAAGCGGCGCAGCGCGCAAGCATTGCCGCGGCGGGAGCAATCACGTTCATCGGAAAGCAGTTCCGCACCGACATCGGCTCGCGCGAACTGGCGCGCCGTGCCGGAACTTCCTGAAACCGAAACCATCGCGCGCGATCTCGATCGCGACGTCGGCGGTGCGCGAATCGAGTCGGTCGTCGTCACAAAGAAGGACGTTCTCCGCGAAGCTACCTCGGGCGAGTTCGTCCGGCGACTGACCGGCGCGGCCATCACGCGCGCGTGGCGCCGCGCAAAACTCGTCGTGCTCGATTTATCGACCGGCGACCGCCTCGTGGTGCAGCCGCGGTTCACCGGGGCGTTGTTGATCGACCGCGGGGACCTGCCGGAGCGCGAGCGCAAATTCTCGACGGTCGAGATGCGGCTCGACGACGGACGCTCGCTCCACTATCGCGACATTCGTCGCCTCGGGACGGTCGCGTTGATGTCCCCGGAGCGGTTCGCGGCCTACATCGCACCCTTGGGGATCGAGCCTCTTGACCCCGCGTTTTCCGCGGCGCATCTATCGGGACTTCTTCGGGCGTCCAAGCGGGAGATCAAGAAAGTGTTGATGGACCAGCGCGTGGTGGCGGGCATCGGCAACATCTACGCGAACGAGGCGCTCTGGCGGGCGGGCGTCGACCCGTCGCGCTCCGCGCACACGGTGTCGTCGGGCGAGGCCGAGTTGGTTCGCGACGCGATCGTGAACGTGCTCACGGAATCCATCGCCGAGCGCGGCACGAGCTTTCGCGACTACAGAGACGCGAACGGGGAGCGCGGCGGATTCGCGGCGCATCTCGCCGTATACGGGCGCGAGGGCGAAGCGTGCCCGCGTTGCGGACGAAAGCTGATCGGCACGCACGCGATCGACGGGCGGGCGACGGTGCTATGCGCAAACTGTCAAAAGTAGGCCTGCTCCGACCAGTCACGTCTGAAGAGCAGATCGCCGTGATGCGCACGACCGTGCGCGACAGCGCAGCCGACCGCCCAGGCGTGTATCGAATGATCGCCGCCGACGGTGAGATCGTGTACGTCGGCAAGTCAAAGCGCGTTCGCTCGCGCTTGTTGAGCTATTTTCGCGGATCGTTTCCCGAAGACAAAGGCGCGCGAATTCTACGCGACGCCGATCGCATCGAGTGGGACTACGTGCCGAGCGAGTTCGCGGCGCTGCTTGAGGAGTTGCGGCTCATCAAGCGCTATCGCCCACGGTTCAACGTCGCGATGAAGCGAGACGGCCGTAACTACTGTTTCATCAAGATCCTCAAGGCAGCAGCACCAAAGCTCGTCGTCGTTCGCGGCCCTGGCATTGACGACGCATCGGTCTATTACGGTCCGTTCCTCGGGGCAGTCGGCGTCGGCGAAGCGGTTCATGAGCTCAATGACGTACTCGGCTTGCGCGATTGCGCGGCCGACCAGCGCATGCATTTCTCGGATCAGCCGGAGTTATTCGACAACTTTCCGCGTACCCCGGGGTGCATTCGCTTCGAGGTGAAGAAGTGTCTCGGTCCATGCGTCGGCGGATGTTCGGTGCGCCAGTACGACGAGCGACTTGGCCTCGCGCAGAAATTTCTCGACGGCACCGACGACGGCCCGATCGAGCGTTTGCGGGAGGAGATGGAGGCGGCGAGCGAGCGGCTCGAGTTCGAGCGCGCGGCGTCGCTACGCGACAAGTTCAAGCGCCTCGAAGCGCTGCGCGGCCAATTTGCGCGACTGCGCTTCGCCGTCGAGACGTTATCGTTTGTGTATACGGTGCCAGGACACGAGGGCGCCGATCGTGTGTATCTCATTCGTCGCGGTCGCGTACGTGGTGAGATCGACATGCCGCGCGAAGCAGCCAGCGCCATGACGCTGATGGGAATGATCGAGACGGTGTTCAATCCCGCGGAGCGCGATTCGGTACAGATCCCGACTCACGAGATCGATGAACTGTTGTTGCTCTCGGCGTGGTTCCGTCGGTTTCCGTCGGAATTGGAGCGGACGAGCGTGGGTGGTCAGGTGGCATCGCTGGCGTCGTAGACGGCGCGCCCCGCGGAGCCGGGTTGACAGTTCATGCCCGATCAAGAAGTATTGATGATAGGACTGTCGCGGATCTGACGCGAGGCGGTCGACATGCGGTTCCCGCAATTTGCCGTTCTTCTGATGGTGGCCGGTTCGGCGCTTCAGCCGTACATCGACGGTATCCGCGCTCCGACCCCGCCCGACACGCTCGGTAGAACGGCGGACGACTACTTCGGGGTCGAGTTCTATACCCCGGGAGCGGCGCCGTTACGGTTCAACAATACGCTGGACGCAACAGCGTCGCAGACCGGCACGGCACAATCAACACAAAGCCAAAAGCCGGGACACCGGTGGCCGGCAGCGGGGCGACTCCCTCCAGCATACGCGCCGCGTCGAGTTGCGGGGTCGTCTTACTCTGGTAGCGCGAACGGCTTTAGCGAAATCGAAGCGCGTTCGTCGCGATGCGCACGGTCGTTATGCGGTTCGAAGCTCGATGGGTCACGGACTGTCGCTCGAGCATTCCTTCGTCGAAGAACCGGCTCGCGTGGTCGAGATCGAACCCGACGATCTCGCCCGCCTCGTCAACGTCCGCGACTACTCCCGCGGCAACTTCGACCACATCGGCGCCCGGCCTGTCGACCAGCAGCATGTACAGTGAGTCGGTCTCGCGATCGTAGCTGAGCTTCATCGGTCGAGTCTCTTGAATCGCCGGTCAAGGAACGCGTTGTGGACCGTTTCCGCGTCGGGCAGCGTAACCACCCTCAGAAACCGGTCTATTTCCGGAAAATATACCGAGAATCGATAGCGACCATCGCGTATCTCACCCATCGAATCGACGCCCCTCGAAACAAACCATTGCACTTCGACGGCTGCATTTTCGACACGACAATCCGATTCATGTTCACCGTTTCGCCAGCCGAAACTTCGTGACAGACCAACCAGGGTGAGATCATGATGTCCCGCTTCGGCACCGCGAATTCGGATTCAGGCACGACCAGTGCTTCACTGCCTGCATCATCGCCGGCCGCGAGCGGTGGCGTACAACCCAAAGCGCCCGAAGAACTTCGCGCGCATCTCGAATCGTCGCTGACGGAGCGATGTGCGGTTCTCGCCGCGACATTCGCCGAAGGGTCGCCCGACGCACTGACGCTGATCGACATGATCGCCAAGCCCGCCGAGCACGTCATTCGCCGGGCGCCGATCGCGGCGCAGCGAAGCCTGAAGCTTGCGCGGAACGAGAACTCATCGACGAGCCAGCTCGCCGAGCTGATCTCCGGCGACCCCACCCTCGCGCAAGGTCTGCTGCGCCTCGCGAACTCCGCGGAGTATGCGACCAGCGGTTCGCATTGCACGTCGATCGCGGACGCGATTCGTCGCGTCGGCGCGCGCGGCGTCGAGAGCGTCGTGCTGCGCTGCATGGTCGAGGGCCTGTTCTGCCGTCCGGGCGGCGCGTACCAATCCATGTCAGATCTCATATGGGCGCATATGGTGCGCTGCGCGCCCATCGGACGCGCACTCGGCCGCCTGTTCTCGACCAATCAGGACGATGCCTTCCTGCTCTCGATGATGCACGATGTCGGCAAGCTGGTCGTGTTCGATCGCATCGTCAGTCTACGCACGGTGCAGCGGCGCGACGCGAAGTTTCCCGCGTCGTTCGTCGGGGCCCTGCTGCGGTTGGTTCACGAACCACTTGGCGGTCTTGCCGCGCTCGAATGGGGACTGGGCGAGAAGGCGGCCGGCGCGATCGCGTCGCACCATCGGCGCGAAGTGTTCGAGTTTAGCGATCTTACGAGCCAGCTCCTCTTCGCCGCGGAGCGCGCCGACCTGGCGCGCGCGTGCGGCGGACCGGCGGACATCGATGCTTGGATTGCACTCGGCGCGTTGACCACGACCGCGACCCTCATTCACAACACGATCGAAACGATGCCGGCGGAAAAGGTGGCGTAGCGTTCGTTCGTCTTGCATTTCGCAAGGGCATTCTGCACTGATCAGTGCATTTGGCCTGCAACGAAATGGATCATGCGACGTTTGAGAATTCGTAAGTCGTTGTCTCCGCGTATGATGGCGCCGCGGGGAAGGACGGTCGGAAAGTTGCCTTACCGGTACGCACGCCGCACTGCATGCGTTCGAAGCATCGGTGATCTGTGGCGACGTATCACCAACAACAACGCTCGAGGCACCATGCGACGCGCACGAAACGGTTTCACGCTCATCGAGTTGCTCATTGTCGTCGTGATCATCGGCATTCTCGCCGCGATCGCGATTCCGAAGCTGAGCGCGACGAAATCGAAGGCGTACGTCACGACCACCTTTGCCGATTTGCGGAACCTCGTGACGGCGGAGGAAGCGTTCTTCGCCGACAGCTCGAAGTACACCGCAACCGTCTCGCTGCTCAAATACCAGAACTCGAATAGCGTGAATACGCCGACGATCGTCGTTGGCGTCGGCTATTGGACGGCGACCACCACGCACACGCAGCTGCCCGGCGTCACGTGCGGTGTCAGCATCAATACGACGAACCCGGTGACCTCGGCAGCGGTCGAAGGCCAGCCGATCTGCAAATAGCCGCGGGCCTGGCTAGATGACGGCGGGGCGCGCAACGAGTCGCTCGATCGCACGTTCGCCACGCCGCACACCGTCGGACGCGGCATCAGCGAACGCGATCCCGCGGAGCCCGAAGCCTGTCATATCCAGCCCGGGCAGCGCGTCGAGCGCGCGCTCGACCGCCGCCACCCGTTCGCGATGCCCGATGACGTACTGGGGAATCGCCTTCGGCCAGATCGTCGCGTGCTCGAACACGGGCGTGGCATCGATCGAATAGAGACGCGAGATCTCGGCGCGGGCCAGCGCGACCAACTCGGAGGCGCTCAGACTCCCGGCGTCGATATCAACGGACCCGCCCAGCATTACGCGTATCAGTAAATGCTGATCAGGGCTTCTGCTGGGATAGATGTGCGTTTCCCACAGGTTGCCCAGCATTCGCAGGCCTTCCCCTCGCGCGATCAGCACGCCAAAGCCTCGCGGCAGCGTCGCCAAAACCTCGGGACCAAAGCCAAGCCCCACCACCGCTACGGCGGGACACGGAATCGCGTCGAGCGCCGCGGCCGCCGCTCCGCTGTGAGCCCGCAGCAACTCCGCTGACGCCCACGGCTCGCTCGCGAGGATCACCGCGTCAGCGGGAATCGGCTCGGAATCGCCGGCCACACTCACCAGCCATCCAGTATCAGTTCTCGAAAGACCGGCGACCGCCGCGTTGCAGCGGACAGTGAACCCACCGCGAGTTGCCAGCGCGCGCGGAAAACTCTGCATTCCGTCCTTGAACGAGCTCAATGCACCGGAGCTCATCTTTCCCTTGCGCGCGATCATTCCACGAATCAACGAGCCGTGATCGCGCTCGAGCGCGGCCATCCTCGGAAATGCCGACTCGAGCGACAGCCGTCGCGCATCGCCGGCGAAAATACCCAGCGTCATCGGCGAGATGAGCTGATTCGCTGCTTCCCTGCCGAGTCGGCGCCGCGCGAAATCCCAAACGGATTCGTCGGCGCCGTCCGTTCGTCGTGGGAGAAACGGCTCGGCGAGCATGCGCGCTGCGCCGCTCACGCCCAGAATTCCGCTTCGAACGAGCGCGACGGGATTCGGCTTCACCTCGCGGATTTTACCGCGCGTGAAGATGAATCGGTGCGCAGCGCTCGGTGATGCCGTGACCACGTCGCTCGACATGCCGGCGCCTTCGACGAGTCGATCCATCTCCGGGCGTCCGCCAAGGAATCCCGCCGGACCGCACTCGACGAGCCAGCCATTCGCCCGTTCGCTGCGAGCCTTGCCGCCGACTTCGCCGCCACGCTCCAGCACGAGCACGTCGAGGCCGCCCGCGACGCGATTCGCGCGCTGCCGCGCGGCCCACGCGGCAGCAAGCCCGCTGATGCCGCCGCCAACGACCAGCAGGCGGCGGGTCATCAGATCGCGCGGCTGAATACGGGCTTCGCCTCCGCGGAGTGCAATTCGCGCTGATATCGATCGAAGCACATCGCCAACACGCGAACGAACAATTCGCCAACGGGCGTCGCTTCGATTCGTTCCGGCGTCACGCGTACCAGGCCCTCGGCTTCCCGCTCCGCCAGCAGCGCGAGGTCGTCCGCGAAATAGGTATTGAAATCGATGTTGTAGCGACGGCCAATCTCGGCGGTATCCACGCGGAAGTTGCACATCAACTCGTGAATCACCGCGCGGCGAAGCTCGTCGTCGTCGGTGCGCGAGAGCCCGCGCGCCGCGGGAAGCCTGCCGGCAAGAATGCTCTCCTCGTACGTCGAGAGTTTTTTCTCATTCTGTACGTACGCGCCGCGCACGTCGCCAATCGCCGAAATACCCAAGCCGAGTACATCATCGCCGGGAATGACCGAATAGCCTTGGAAGTTGCGACGCAGACGTCCTTCTCGCTTCGCCTTTGCCAGCTCGTCATCCGGTAGCGCAAAGTGATCCATGCCGATCGGCTCATATCCCGCCTGAAGAAACCGCTCGCGAGCGATCGCGAACAACGCCACCTTCACCGCTGCCGGGGGCAGCTGGTCCTGCTCGATCTTCTTCTGGTGACCGCGTACCCACGGCACGAACGCGAAAGAGTACACCGCCGCTCTATCGACGCCGAGGCCGATGACCGCATCGACGGTGCGCTCGAAGCTCTCGGGTGTTTGGTGCGGCAGTCCATAAATGAGATCGACGTTGATGCCGCGAAATCCGCGGGCGCGCGCGCGAGCAACGAGGTCCGCCGTCTGTTCCAATGTCTGAATGCGGCCGATCGCTTCCTGAACGACCGGCGTCAAATCCTGAACGCCGAAAGAAATACGATTGAAGCCGACGTCGGCGAGCGCGTCGATGTGCGCGGCGGTCGTCACGCGCGGATCTGCTTCAATCGCCAGCTCGGCGCCGGGCAGCGGGTGGAACTGCGTGAGCAGATGCTGAATGAGGTCGGTGAGCTGCGCCGGCGTGTAGTACGTCGGGGTGCCGCCACCCAAGTGCAGTTGCGCGAAGAAACGCCGGTTCGGCAAACGCTCGGCGAGCAGGTCGATCTCTCGCTTGAGCAAACCCAGGTACGGATCCGCGACGTCGCGATGCTTCGTGATGATCGTATGACACCCGCAAAACAGGCAGCGCTCTTCGCAGAACGGTAGGTGCATGTAGAGCGCCAGCGGCGCGTCGCCGAGCTGGTCGGCCTTCGCGAGGCGCGCGAGATATTCGTCCGTGCCAATTCCGTCATGGAATTCCACGGCGGTCGGATAGCTGGTGTACCGCGGACCTGGCCGATCGTGGCGAACAAGCAGCTCGGCTGTGACGTCGCGGCTGATGGGACGCGCCGATGTGGCCTCGTCAATTCGAATGCGCTCGCTCACGAGATCTGCTCCCCATGGACCGCGTCGATGAACGCGATCATACTTTCGATTGGTGTTTCGGGCATGATGCCGTGGCCGAGGTTCATCACGTGGGCTCGCGGCGGCATCTGCGACATCAGCGCCTTCGCGGCGCGGCTCGTCGCCGCCGGTCCCGCAAGCAAGATCGCGGGATCGAGATTTCCTTGAATCGCTTTTGTTGGACCAACCTTCGCGCGCAACGCGGGAAGATCCTCGCGCCAGTCGACGGCGATCGCTTCGCTCGGCAGCGCGGCATACGATTCGACGAGATGCGGCGCGTCCTGCACGAACAGAATTCTCGGAACGCCCAAGTCTCTTGTTCCCTCGAGGAAACGCAGCATGTGCGGCTTGACGTGACGACTCCAGTCAGCGACCGACAGCGTTCCGGCCCACGTGTCGAAGAGTTGAACCGCGTCCGCACCCGCGGCGACCTGCGCACCAACGTATCGAATTGCGAGATCCGTGAGCCTCGTCAACAGCGCGCACAGCAATCCTTCGTCGCGCGCGGCGAGTGCGCGCAACGCGGGAAAGCCGGGGCTGCTCTTTCCTTGCACGAGGTATGCGGCGATCGACCACGGCGCGCCGGCGAACCCGAGCAACGCCGCTTTGCCGGAAAGCTCACGCTTCACGATGCCAAGGGCCTCAATGACTTCTGGCGCTATGTCTTCGGTGTTGGGCTCGATCAACGCGTCTACGTCGGCGATCGTGCGCACTGGTCGCGAAATGACGGGACCCGGATCGAAGCGCACCGGAATTCCCAAAGAGCCAACAGGGCTAATGAGATCGGCGAAGATGATCGCGGCGTCGAGCGGAAAGCGCGCCAATGGTTGGAGCGTCACTTCGGCCGCTAGCTGCGCATTGCCGGACAACGCCTCGAAGGAATGCACGGCGCGCAGCGCGCGGTACTCCGGCAGATAGCGGCCCGCCTGTCGCATGACCCACACGGGTCTGCGATCGGTAGCTTCGCCGCGCAGCGCGCGAATGAGCCGGTCGTTCATGATTGCGTTTCCTCGCCGAGTATGGTGAAACGATATCCGATTCCGCGCACGGTGTGGAAGAACCGAGGCCGATCGGGATCGGGCTCGAAACGCTTTCGGAGTCGAACGATGAAATTGTCGATCGTCCGCGTCGACGGAAGTACGTCGTCTCCCCACACCTGTTCGAGAATGTCGTCGCGCCATACCACTTCGCCGGCGCGCTCCACGAGCACCTTCAAGATCATCGCTTCTTTTTGGGTGAGCACCTGATCGCTGCCGTCCCACGATCGTCCGCGGAACGTTTTGAAATCGAACTCATTTCCGCCGAATCGCACGACCGGCTCGAGCGCCGTCATTGCGTCGTACCGCGTGCGACGGCGGAGAATCGCCGCGACGCGAAGGAGCAATTCACGAAGTTGAAATGGCTTCGCGAGATAATCGTCGCCGCCAACTTCGAGACCTTTGATACGGTCGTTGCTGCCGCCGCGCGCGGTGAGGAACAGCACCGGCGTGTCGCGCCCTTCGCGGCGCGCCGTCTGACACACGGTGAAGCCATCCATGTTCGGCAGCATGACGTCGAGAATGATCATGCCGTACTCGACGCGGCGAATTCGGTCGAGCGCCACGCGGCCGTCGCCGACCGCTTCGACGGAATAGCCCTCGGCCTCGAGATTCTCGCGAATGCCGCGCGCAAGATTGACCTCGTCTTCGACCAGCAGAATCCGCGCGCCGCCGCCTTTGTTCATGCGCGGTCCAGTGCCACTGCTCATGCGCGCTCCGGGTCATGGGCCGCCGGCCAGCAAAGTGTGAACGTTGCGCCCCTGCCGGGCCCGTCGCTCGCGGCCGCTGCCGTGCCTCCGTCGCGAGCCAGATACCGTTCGACCAGGAAGAGACCAAGCCCCGTCCCCGTCGACCGGCTGCGTCCATCGCTCTCGATGCGATAAAACTTCTCGAATAGACGTTTTGCTTCCGATGGAGCGAAGCCAACGCCGTCGTCGCGCACGGTGAGCCGCACGAAGCCGTCGCCGTTCCGCGCCCGCACGGTAATCGACCCGCCCGCGCTGGTCGCTTTGATCGCGTTGTACAGCACGTTGCGAAACACAAGACGAACCCCTTCCGGATCAGCGACGATGAGCAGGTGGTTCGATACGTCGGCGTCGATCTTGACGTTGGACTCCGCGGCGTACTGCCGAATTTCGCCGACCGCCGCGGACACTTCATCAGCGACCACGATCGTCTCGCGGGGCCCATTCGCGTCCGGCGCGGACAGCCGAGATGTCGCGAGCACATTCGTGATCATACGCTGAAGGCGATCGAGATCGGCGAGGAGTCGCCCAACCAACACTGCGCGGCCTTCTGGCGGCGGGTCTCTGAGCGCAAGCGTCTCGGTCGAAAGGAGCAAACTCGCAAGAGGACTCTTCAATTCATGAGTCACCGCCGCCAGAAACTCGTCCTGGCGCCGGCGGAAATCGGCTTCCTCGCGAACCGCGCGGTACACCATGGCCATCGCGGAGAGCAACACGACGAGGAAGAACCCCCCCTCCCAGGCATACCGATTGAGCCGGTGAAAGCGCGCCGCGCGGAGCGCATCGATTGCCGCGGGTGACACACTCACGGTCGTCGAATCGGCCGCGACGGTGAGATTGGGATGGAGGGCCGCCACTTCGCGCCACGGGGTACCGTAGCGCATCAACCGATCCGCCGTCGCCACTTCCGCGTCGTAGTTCGCGCGCATGCGCGTTTCCACATTCAACGTGTACCGAATCTCATCGACCGTCCAATACGCCAACTGGGCGCAGCACAGCGCGAGCACGGCGATGAACCCGACCTGCAGGGTTCGCGTGCGTCGAGCCTGGCGCGCCGGCGTGGCCATCTAGTGCGCCGCCGCGACGTCGCATTGCGACGCGATCTTGTCGAGCTCACTCCATGCAGTGGCTGCCAGTTCGTCGGGATCGTCGCCGAACAGGTCGACTCGGGCGAGCGAACCGTCGCCCGTACCGAGCACGGCCACGAGACGCAATTGACCATCGGTGTTCGCGCTGCACCACGCTCCGAATGGCAAGGCACAGCCACCGTCAGCGAGAAACAACGCCGCACGCTCGGCGCGAAGCGTTCGCGCGGACGCCGGATCGTCGATTGCGGACACGGCGGCGCGGACGTCTCGTGCATCAACCCGCGTCTGAACGGCGATCGCTCCCTGCGCGGGCGCGGGCACGAACACCGACGGATCGAGTCGGATGCGAACGATGTCGCGAGGCACGAGTGGGCTCGCCGGGTCCTCCTCGCGCGCGAGCCGATCCAGTCCCGCGGCGGCGAGAATCACTGCGTCGTAGCGACCGTCGGCGAGCGCGCGAACTCGCGTTGGCACGTTGCCGCGCAGTTCCTGCGTCTTCACATCCGGCCGCAACGCGGCGACCAATGCGCCCCGGCGGGCCGCGGAGGTCCCGACGCGTGCGCCGGCGCGCAGCGGAATTAGAGGTTTCGAATAGCTCACGGACTCCGGGCGAATCAGCAGGACGTCGGCGGCGTCGACTCGCTCCGGCACCGCGGCCACCACGAGATCATCAGGCCCTCGCGAGGGCATGTCCTTGTACGAATGAACCGCCACGTCGATTCGACCGTCGTGCAGCGCCGCTTCGATCTCGCGTACGAAAATACCGAATGCCCCGACCGCGGCGAACCCTCGATCGGTGACGCGGTCGCCGACCGTCGTGATGATAATGGTTTCTGTTTCGTGACCCTGCGCCTCGAGCAGACGCGCGACATTCGCCGCCTGCGCCCGAGCGAGCGCGGATCCGCGTGTCCCGATGCGAAGCCTCATATCAGTCGGACGCCATGTCGACGCCGGGCTCGAGGCCCGCGTGCTCCGCGGCGTCGTGCATCGCGCGGGCAAGCTCCGGCTCCGCTGTGCCGAAGAACGCTTCGACCGCGCTTGGTCCAACGTGATAGACGAGATCGCGCAGCCCGAGCGACGGCACGTGCGCAAATCGATTGGCGAGCGTCTCGGCCCAGCGACGAATCACTTCGCGTTCGGGTTCACCCACACCGGCAAGGTCGCGCTCGAACAGGCGTTCGACGCCGGTCATCGCGGTGTGCCGGTAGCGTAAACGGAGTTGCGCGATCATCGGACCAATCAACCGCTCGGCAGTTGACCGCCGCAAGTCGGTCAGCGCTTCGTCGACGATTGCGCGTGCTTCCGCGACCTCCGTGAGGCGACGGTCTCGGTCAAGCAGCGCGACGCGATTGATGTCGTCCATGCCAATTCGCTTGAGATCGGCGGCGGTCGCATCCTCGGCCAGCACGTTCGGCGGAACGCCAAGGTCGACGATCAACGGTGGCTCGCCCGATGGTGCGCGCATGGCGATTCGTTCGAGATCGGCGCGACTGAAGATCGGATCGCCACCGCCGGTTGCCGTGATCATGACCTCGGCGTCGTCGGGCGACTCGCGATACTCGTCGAGCTGTCGCGCGTGAGCACCGAGCTCGGCGGCCAAGGCCACTGCTTTTACCAATGTTCGATTGACGATCACGATCGGAACGCCCCGGTCGGTCAAGCTCCGCGCACCGCGCTCCGTCATTGGTGAAACGCCGACGAGTACGACCTTGCCCGGCGTGCGCGCGAGACGCTCGAGCACGTAGCGCATCGCGATGTCGGACAACGATACCGCGCCTTCCTTTCCTTCGGTCACCGGTCGAACGCGCTTTGCGACCTTGAGCGATTCCGCGAACACGCCGGCCAGATGCGAACCCGTGAGACCGAGCGAGTGCGAGAGCTCCAACGCCTCACGAACCTGCGCAACGACTTCCGTTTCGCCCACTCGCGTTGAGTCGAGCCCCGCGGCGACGAGAAACAGATGCTCGACGGCTCCTTCGCCGTGCCACACACGCAGCGCGTGATCGGCTTCTCCCGGCTCCGACACGCGACCCATGAAATGGTCGAAGATCCGCCGGCGGTATTCGGAAACGGGCA
>JBDTAE010000371.1:0-7455 GCA_039924785.1 Gemmatimonadaceae bacterium
CGGGACTCGAACCCGCGACCCCAACCTTGGCAAGGTTGTGCTCTACCAACTGAGCTATTCCCGCACGCTGTTTCCAACGGATCCCGAAAGACGACGGCCGTTTTGTTCTGACCTCTCCAACCAATCACACGGCGTTCGTCGCGGCAAGCTTTCGGGCAACTTCAACGCGGCACTCCTACATTTCAATACAACAACCTGTTGCACCAAGGCCGCGCTATGGAGGCGAGCGGGATCGAACCGCTGACCTCTTGAATGCCATTCAAGCGCTCTCCCAACTGAGCTACGCCCCCTCGCCCCCGCAGTGTCCGCCAAAGGATACCGTGAGGAACCACCAAGTATAGCCGAGGGTATTGCGAGTGTCAACGAATTGGGACTGGCGAAAATCCAACCGGCCGGTATTTTGCAGCGCCGTTCATTACAAAGCGCCCGTACTCAACGCGACAAAGTCCTCGCGTTCAAGCCGCTGCGTGGCTATGTTGGGCGCGCATTATACTAGCAGAACAACACACGCAACTCGAGGCGATGCGGTCTCGTCCGCTCCACGCGACACCGCCGCTCCATACGATGAGATGCCGAACTCCAACGCGCCCTCTGCGCGAGGCAAACTGAATACATGACTGAACTCAAGCGTCGTCGCCGCCGCGCGGCCCCCGCTGGGATCGCTCCGAGCGAACCGGAACGCGATATTCTCGACCAGTACCTCTACGAGGTGTCCACCTATCCGCTCCTCAAAGGAACGGAAGAAATCGACCTCGCCAAAAAAATCCGCGCCGGCGACCCGGACGCGCTCCAGGAGCTCGTCAAGCGCAACCTGCGCTTCGTCATCTCCGTCGCCAAAAAGTACCAAAACCGGGGCCTCCCCCTCATCGATCTCATCGGCGAAGGGAATGTCGGACTCCTGACAGCTGCCCGTAAGTTCGACCCTGATCAGGGCGTAAAATTCATCTCGTACGCCGTGTGGTGGATCCGACAGGCCATCCTATCCGCGCTCGCGCGCCAGGGCCGCACCGTTCGCGTTCCGCTCAACCGCACCGCCGACCTTTCAAGAATCATCAAGGCGTCGGAAATTCTCCGCCAGAAGCTCAACCGCGAGCCGAGCCCCGAGGAGCTGTCGCAGCTCACAGGCTTGTCCGTCGACGTGGTGCAGTCCCTGGCGGCGCTCAACACAAGCGACGTCCGACTCGACGCGCCGATGGACCCCGAAGGCGATCGTTCGCTCATCGAGCGCTTCGTCGCCGACGAAATGCCGGACACGGAAGAAGAAGCAATGAACCGCTTCCTCACCGACGAAATCGAGCAGGCGCTCAGCACGCTTCCACCGCGCGACGCCAAAGTGCTTCGTCTGTACTTCGGTCTCGAAGGCGGCCGCGAGCACACGCTCGAAGAAATCGGCTCCATGCTCGGCGTCACCCGCGAGCGAGTTCGCCAACTGCGCGATCGCGCACTCAAGCGTTTGCGCGAGGGCGATGTCGGTCGAGCGCTCGGCAGCTTCGCCGCGTAGCGCGCGAATGGCTGTTTGATGATGGCCACAACGGAAGGACGGAACAGGCCGGCGAGCGAATCGCCGGCCTTTTTCGTTCCTCCGAACACCACTGGCGCGCGGCAAACTTCCAACATCACTTATGTGACCAGCGTAGTTTCCAGTATCGACAGCAGCCGGGTCGTGCGTTGAAATCCGCCGTTCGCGATTACCGATCAGCCATTGGCCATTAGCTCCCAGCCGTCGAAATGATTCGCCTCATTGACGTCTATAAATCGTTCGGCCCAAAGCACGTGCTCGAGGGATTCAGCCTCGACGTCCGCGAAGGCGAGACGATGGTCATCATCGGATACTCCGGTACCGGAAAATCCGTCGCCATCAAACACATCGTCGGGTTGCTCGAGCCGGACTCCGGCAACGTCATCGTTGACGACCTCGAGGTGCCGTCGCTGTCTCGACGAGAGCTCTATAAACTTCGCGCGCGCATCGGCTACGTCTTTCAGTTCGCCGCGCTCTTCGACTCGTTCAACATCGGCGAGAACGTCGCGATGGGACTTCGAAAGCAACAAGAACTCAGCGAAAAGGAGATCGAGGACCGCGTCCGTGAGGCGCTCGATCTCGTCGACCTTCCCGGCGTCGAAAGCAGGTTTCCGGCGGAGCTCTCGGGCGGCATGCGGAAACGCGTCGGCATTGCCCGCGCCATCGCGCTGCGCCCGAAATACATCCTATACGACGAACCGACCACGGGTCTCGATCCGGTCACCAGCGCCGTCATCGACCAACTCATGATTCGCATGCGCGACCGACTCGGCGTCACCGGCGTGGTGATCACGCACGACATGCGAAGCGCGTACAGCGTCGGCACTCGGATCGCGATGCTCTACCAGGGGCGCGTGCGGCAGGTCGGAACGGTCGAAGAGATTCAGCACTCGGCGGATCCGGTCGTGCGCCAGTTCATCGAAGGCCGACCGACGCTCGACGGCGAGCCCGAGGAGGCCGTCGCGGCAAAATGAGCTCGGGACTCGCGCGGGATGAAACGTCAGCAGGCGGCGTCGTCTTTCGAGTCGACGACGGCGGTAGCCCGTTGTTCCTCGTGATTCGCGACAGCTACCACAACTGGGGCTTTCCGAAAGGCCACGTCGAAACCGGCGAACTGGCGGAAGCCGCGGCATTGCGCGAAGTAAATGAGGAAACTGGCTTGTCAGATCTCACAGCGTGTGGGGAGATCGACACGATCGACTGGTTCTTTCGGTTTCGCGGCCAGCTCATTCACAAAGTCTGTCATTTCTATTTGATGCAGACGGGTGAAACGAGCACCGCGCCACAGCGCGCCGAGGGGATCACGGCGTGCCGGTGGACGCCGTTCCCGGAAGCGGAAAAACTCATCTCCTACTCGAACGCCCGGGATGTGCTGCGGCGCGCGCAGGAGATGGTTGCATTAAAAACACCGTCAGCGTGAATCCCCTCAACACACCAGGCGCGGCCGGCAACACCGGGACGAATGCCGCGGCTCCGGCGGTCGGTGCTGGAACGGCAGCGATCGTCGTGTACACGGGTCGCGAACGCGCTCGGGCGTTCGTGCGAGCGGCCTTTCCGCGCAGACGCGCGCGCGTGATCCTGACGAAGACGTTCGACGACTTCGACGCCGCGTTCAAAACGAATCTGGTCGACGCGGCGATTGTCGACGTTACGGGCGCGGGCGAGGAGACTTGGCGAGTAGCGGGACAGGCGCGTGAGTATCCGAGCGTTCCGTTCTTCGGACTGGCGGCCCTGCGCGCGGCGGAGGGACCGGCGCTCGCGCAGTGCGCGAGTTATGAGTTTGCTGATGTGCTCGTGGATGGCGTCGATGACGAG
Organism: Gemmatimonadaceae bacterium; assembly: GCA_039924785.1. Taxonomy (GTDB): domain Bacteria; phylum Gemmatimonadota; class Gemmatimonadetes; order Gemmatimonadales; family Gemmatimonadaceae; genus JAQBQB01. The sequence continues at coordinate 3,335 of JBDTAE010000371.1, forward strand.
GTTGCGCGCGACATCGTCGGACGTCTGAGCTACAGCACTCGCTTTGCCCGCGCGCTCGACGCTCCGCCGCCATCGCTCGAAATGGCCACGCCGCTCCAGCTCTCGGCGTGGCGATTCATCGTGTTGCATGCCGGCCGGCCGTTGCGCACGTCGACGCTCGCCGAAGTATTGCAGGTGACGCGGGAGCATTTGAGCCGCTCGTTTGCGGCCGGCGGCGCGCCGAATCTCAAGCGGATCATCGATCTCGTGCGCATCGTCTCGGCGGCGGAGCTGTCGAAGAATCCGGGGTACGACGCACGCGATGTCGCGACCATTCTCGGGTTTGCGTCGTCGTCGCATCTGTCCAGCACATCGATGCGAGTGGTGGGGACGAAGCCGGCGTCATTGACGCGATTGCGCGCCATCGATTTGATTGAGCGATTCGTCAAAGGGCATGGCAGGAGCCGAGGGTAGGGCGATCGGGCTTGTGCCGGCCCGGGCTCAGTGCCGGTGTCGGGCGGAGGCCGGCTGCGGCGTGGTATTGCGATCTGGCGGATACTGGCGGATCAAAACGGATAGTCGCAATGAGGTGCGTGCCGATGAGGGTCGCTGGGTTCGGCGCAGCGACAACGTGTCCTTGGATTTTTTGATCGCAATTCGCGTTGGCTTTGCGCGCGCGGCTTCCTCAAAGGATCATGGTGTATTCGTTTCATTCGTTTGATCCGATCAATCGCGGTTCCACAAACTCAGCGGCACCGGGTTTCTAGGCGGGTTCGTTAAGAGCGATTCGAAAGCTGGCTGAGGCATACAAAAAAATCCTACCGCGATCTGACGGATCGAGCGAATCAACCGGATAGTGCGATTGGCGGACAAGCGTTCTACCGCCCGGGATACTAGACTCCTCATTTTCTCTTAATTCCAGGGCAAGGATATTCCTCGCGCGACGGCACCCATCCCGGCTTTCGACCAGGTTACGGCGACGGTCGCGCGCCACCCGACGACGTCTCCGCCGTGAGTTGGCGTTCGAGATACACCAGATATCCGCCGAGCAGTCGCATTACGCTCTGAATCCGATTGGAGAGATCTGCGTGGACCGCTGCGTTCAGGATGTCTGCCTGTCGGGCGACGGCGAGCTGGGTCTCCAATCGCATGAGCTCGCGTCTGGCCGATCGATAGAGTTGCCGTTGTTCGGCTGGCGTGTAGCGTCCATAGCCATCGGCGATGGTGCCTGCGGCGTTGAGGGCCGTGAGCATGAGCTGGTCGGTGACCACCTTGATCTCGCGCTTCGCGCCTTGCCGGGCCGTTCGGACGATCTCGGCGGCGAGTGCGACCGCTTCCTGCCAGACCTTGAGGTCTTTGGGGGTGTTTGCCATGAGAGCAACGTGTGGTGGGCGGGCTCGAACTGCGTCACCAATCGGTTGCGGGTAGGTCCAAAAGGGCGCGGGGTAGTGTTTTTGGTCGGACCAAGCCAATTTTGAGGGCTGGCCAAACACTGTGTCTTGCAGGGCAAGGCCTCCTTGTGATATTTTTCACAAGCGCGAAATACCGCGTCCCCGCAGTCTGTTTTCCCACCACCTGGTTTAGTCGCTAATGGCAACCGATACCACACTCCGCCCGGGCGAGATCAAGGACATTCTGCTTCGCGAGATCGAAGCCGCAGATCTCCACGAACTCGATGTCGAAGAAGTGGGTACCGTTCTCGAAGTCAAAGACGGAATCGCGCGCATTTACGGCCTGCAGAAAGCGATGGCCGGCGAGATGCTCGATATCACGTCCTCCGATACAGGCAACAAAGTCACCGCCCTCGCGCTCAACCTCGAAGAGGACAACATCGGCGCGGTCATTCTCGGTGACTATCTGCAGCTTAAGGAAGGCGACGAGGTTCGCCGTACTTCCCGCGTGCTCGAGGTACCGGTTGGACCGGAGATGATCGGCCGCGTCGTCGACGCACTTGGTCGTCCGATCGACGGCGCCGGCGAGATCCACACCAAGATCTCGCGCAAAGTCGAATCCGAAGCCCCTGGCATCATTGTCCGTCAACCGGTCAAAGAGCCGATGCAGACGGGCATCAAGGCCATCGACTCCATGATTCCGATCGGCCGCGGACAGCGCGAGCTGATCATCGGCGATCGTGGTATCGGCAAGACGGCCGTCGCGATCGACACGATCATCAATCAGAAGGGCAACGGCGTGTACTGCGTCTACGTCGCGATCGGTCAGAAGGCGTCGACCGTTGCGTCCGTCGTCGCGAAGCTGAAGGAAGCCGGCGCGATGGAGTACACGATCGTCGTCGTCGCCTCCGCGTCCGATCCGGCGCCGATGCAGTACATCGCGCCGTACTCCGGCTGCGCCATGGCCGAGTATTTCATGTACAACGAAGGGAAGCCGACGTTGTGCGTGTATGACGATTTGTCGAAGCAGGCCGCGGCGTACCGCCAGCTGTCGCTCGTGCTTCGTCGTCCGCCGGGCCGCGAAGCATTCCCAGGCGACGTGTTCTACCTCCACTCCCGTTTGCTCGAGCGCGCAGCCAAGCTGAGCGAAGATCCGAGCGTGGTGGACGGTAAGCACATTCTCAAGCCGGGTGGCTCGCTCACCGCGTTGCCGATCATCGAAACGCAGGCGGGCGACGTGTCCGCGTACATCCCGACGAACGTCATCTCGATCACCGACGGTCAGATCTTCCTCGAGTCGGATCTGTTCTTCGCCGGTGTGCGTCCCGCGATCAATGCCGGTATCTCGGTGTCGCGCGTTGGTGGTTCGGCGCAGATCAAGGCGATGAAATCAGTGGCCGGCCGTCTCCGTCTCGACCTCGCGCAGTTCCGGGAGCTCGAAGCGTTCGCCGCGTTCGCGTCGGATCTCGACCCCGCCACTCGTCGCCAGCTCGATCGCGGCGTACGCACGGTGGAAGTGCTCAAGCAGGGCCAGTACCGCCCGATGCCCGTCGAGCAGCAGATCATGACGATCTTCATGGTCACCAACGGCTTCATCGACGACGTGCCCGTCCCCGCGGTGCGCCAGTTCGAGGCGGCGTTCCACGAGTTCATGGCCACGAAGTATCCGCAGGTGGGCGACGGCCTCCGCACCGGCAAGGTGCTGACCAAGGAGATCGAGGCCGACCTGCGCCGCGGCATCGACGAGTTCAAGCGCTCGACGAACATCGGCAAGGCCGCCGCCGGCATCACCAAGGCGGATCTGTAACGATGGCGAAGGGCCGCGAACTCAAGGGCCGCATCAAGTCCGTCGAGAACACGCGCAAGATCACGCGCACGATGGAGATGGTCGCGACGTCGAAGATGAAGCGCGCGCAGGATCGCGTCTCGGCGGCGCGTCCGTACGCCGAGGCGCTGCGTGAGGTGATCGCCAGCCTCTACTCGCCGGAGCTGGCGGAGCAGTTTCCGCTACTCCGCCAGCCGGCCAAAATAAGGCGCGCCGCGGTGATTGTGCTGACGGCGAACCGCGGCCTCGCCGGCGCGTTCAATGCCAATTTGATCAAGGAAGCGCGCGCGACGATCAACCGTCTCGAGGGTGAGGGCGCGACGATCGACTTGCACACGGTTGGCAAAAAAGGGCTCGGCTACTTCAACTACGTCGGCCGCAAGCCAGTGACGAGTCGCATCGACATCGGCGACAAGCCGAGTGCAAAGGATGCGGCGGATATTGTCAACGCGCTGACCGATGCGTTCGCGCGCGGTGAGGTCGACGCGGTCTACATTATAGCGCCGATCTTCAAGTCGGTGCTCTCGTCGCCGCCGGCCGCCACGCGCATCCTGCCGGTGCAGCCGCCCGCTGCAGGCCATCGCCAGCTCGACTACATCCTTTCGCCCGACGCGCAGACCATCCTGGGCGAGCTGCTTCCGCTGTACGTGCGAAACGCCGTCTATCGCGCGCTCGTGGAGATGACGGCCGCGTTCTTCGCGGCCCAGCGCACCGCGATGAAGAACGCGACGGACAACGCGACGGATATGCTCAAGATCCTCGGCCGGACGTACAATCGTGCGCGTCAGGCCACCATCACGCAGGAGATCGCCGAGATCGTCGGCGGCGCTGCAGCTCTCCAGGGTTAGTCATGGCAACCGCTACGGCAATTCACAATATTGGAAAGGTTGTTCAGGTCATCGGACCGGTGCTCGACGTCGAGTTCG